>CAYOZV010000038.1:11556-29552 GCA_964408465.1 uncultured Pirellulaceae bacterium | reverse complement strand
TTAAACTGACGACATAACTGTGAGCCAAACAAATCAGTCCATTGAACGGTATTGCGGTTAAACGAATTCAGAATCGCTGTCTAGTAATTTTAGGTCGCCTCGGATATCTTCTTGCGTAGTTCTTTCACATTTATAAGTTTCTCCAATCCGCTGCGGCGGTTGCGTGTTGTTGCGCAACCGATGCGTTTGCCGGTCAGGCTCGGATTGTAGAACACAGGGCAATCGAAATGACCGCAGGTCAATTTTTAGAAACACCTCTCCACCAATGGCACGTGGACAACGGCGGACGTATGGTCGAGTTCGCCGGTTGGTCGATGCCGGTGCAGTATGCGTCGATTGTCGCCGAACATCATCACACGCGAAACAAACTGGGACTGTTCGATGTGTCGCACATGGGGCGGTTGTTCTTCGGTGGCTGTGACGTGGATCAGTTCCTCGATGCGCTTTCTACTCGCCGCATCGTCGGCGTCGCGGCTGGTAAAGTGCGTTACTCGTTAATCTGTAACGATGACGGGAAAATCTTAGATGACGTATTGATCTATCACTTGGCCGCTGGTGAAGGTTTCGCGGCCGCAGAGCAATCGGGCGATTCCTTTTACATGATGGTCTGCAACGCCAGCAACCGCGCGAAAATCGTTAAATGGCTTTGCGACCATGTGCCCTCGGATTCAAATATCAAAATTGACGACCGCACCCAAGCGACGGCGATGATCGCTGTGCAGGGCCCCGAAGCAAACGACGTCGTGGCGGGGCTCGCCTCGATTGATCCGCAATCGTTGGGCTATTATTGCGGCACGGTTTGTAAGGTCGGCGGCCACGATTCGATTGTCAGTCGCACAGGCTACACCGGCGAAGACGGGTGCGAAATTATTGTGCCCGCAGAGGCGGCGGCCGATCTGTGGCAAAAACTGCATGATGCCGCGGTGGCGATCGGTGGCGGCGCGACAGGGTTGGCGGCGCGGGATACG
Source organism: uncultured Pirellulaceae bacterium (assembly GCA_964408465.1). Taxonomy (GTDB): domain Bacteria; phylum Planctomycetota; class Planctomycetia; order Pirellulales; family Pirellulaceae; genus Mariniblastus. The sequence goes on along the minus strand of CAYOZV010000038.1, from coordinate 28,584 downwards.
TTGCGGCTGGAAGCGGCAATGCCGCTGTACGGTCACGAGCTGAACGAGGAGATCAACGCGGCTCAAACGGACTTGCGGTTTGCGATGCAGATGAAGGGACGCACTTTCGCCGGAAGTGATGCGATCGCCAACGCGATGAAGGACAGCAGCCTGAAGGTGCGGGTTGGTTTGCAGCTGGAAGGACGCCGGCCGGCAAGGGAAGGCTGTAATGTCCTCACGGCCGACTCCGATTCTACAAATCAAGAAGTCATCGGGCATTTGACCAGCGGCACCCTATCGCCGACGTTGGGCGTTCCGATTGCGATGGGGTACGTCGGGCCCCAGCACGCCGCGGTTGGGACTGAGTTATTGATTGACATTCGAGGAAAGTCAGTCGCGGCAAAGGTTGTCCAACTACCGTTTTACAAACGACCAGATCGTTAGATTTTTCAAAGGAAGAGTATCGTGAAACCTGAAGAACTAAAATTCGCTCCCTCGCACGAGTGGGCTCATTTGGCCGAAGTCGATGGCAAAAAAATTGCGACGATCGGTATCTCGGCGCACGCGGTTGAGGCGCTCAGCGACGTCGTTTATATGGAATTGCCCGAACCTGGCACCGACGTGAACGCGGGGGCTTCCTTTGGGGAAGTTGAATCAGTGAAAGCCACCAGTGATTTGTTTTCTCCGGTGACGGGTAAAGTCATCGAAGTGAACACCGAACTGCCGGACAAATTGGAAGTGCTGGGCACCGATCCTTATGGCGAAGGATGGATCGTCAAAGTCGAAGTCACCGAAGAGGGTTCGATTGAGGCGCTGTTGGATCACGCGGCATATGAAGCGCTGTGCAACGAGTAGGCCCAGTTCGTTGTGACTTTGTTGCAACGATCCAATGAAACGGTTTGCGTAGAGGGGCTTGTTAAAGATCCCTCGTTCGGGTGCGATTTAACGAACTACAACCAAGGAGGTTTAACAACCTCCACTACATAGATTTGACTTATGGCGACTGACGAAATTTTGGAACACGCGTGTGAAGAGATCGCTTCGATTGATGGGCTGATGCAAGACGACGCATTTGTCGCGCGTCACATTGGCCCTTCGGATACCGACGTGCAGCAGATGCTGGACGTGGTGGACGCGGATTCGTTGGAAGGGTTGATCCAGTCTACGATTCCAGCGGACCTGATGGCCAAAGAACCGTTTGAACTTCCGGTCGCCGAATCAGAGGTCGCGACGTTGGAACGTTTGCGTGAATTCGCGGCGGGCAATCTGCCTACGAAATCGTTTATCGGTCAGGGATACTACGGCACGCACGTTCCTAATGTGATTTTACGAAACGTGCTGGAGAATCCGGGTTGGTACACCGCCTACACACCCTACCAAGCCGAAATCGCTCAGGGACGGTTGGAAACGTTGCTGATGTTTCAGCAGATGGTGATGGACCTGACGGGGATGGATTTTTCTAACGCCTCGCTGTTGGATGAAGCGACCGCTGCCGCCGAAGCGATGACGCTGTGTCGGCGTGCCAATAAGAAATCCAAAAGCCAAAAGTTCTTTGTGGCCGACGATGTTCACCCTCAGACGTTAGACGTGATACGCACACGCGGTGAATTCCAAGGCTATGAAATCATCGTCGGTCCTTTGGAAGAGGCCGGCAGCCACGATGTATTCGGAGCGCTGCTGCAATACCCGGGAACGACAGGCCAAGTGCGCGATATCGAACCGGTTATCCAACAGATCCATCAATCCGGAGGGTTGGCGGCGGTGGCGACGGATCTGTTGGCGCTGACGCTGATCAAACCGCCGGGCGAGATGGGGGCGGATGTCGTGCTGGGAAGTGCTCAGCGCTTCGGCGTTCCAATGGGGTTTGGCGGACCCCACGCGGCGTTCTTCGCCACGCGCGACCAGTACAAACGTTCGGCTCCAGGACGCATCATCGGAGTGTCCAAAGACGGCCGAGGAAATACCGCGCTGCGGATGGCGATGCAAACGCGCGAACAGCACATCCGGCGCGACAAAGCGACGTCCAACATCTGCACCGCGCAAGCGCTGTTGGCAAACATGGCCGCGCTGTATGCCGTTTATCACGGGCCTGAGGGGCTGACGGCGATTGCGACGCGCGTTCACACGATGGCCCATTTGCTGCGGGCGGCTTTGATCAAGGATGGCTTTGATGTCGTGCATGATGGTTTCTTTGATACGCTGCTGGTTCAGTTTGAAAACCGAAGTGATCGCGATGCCGTGATTACGTTCGGGCAAGACATCGCCGTGAATCTGCGGATCGTGGGGGAGAACCAAATCGGTATCAGCGTCGCCGAAACCACGACATTGGAAGATGTTTTCTTAGTGGTTGACGTGCTCAATCGCAACGACGCTGTCGATGAGGACGGCGAAATCAGCATCGAAGCCGGCGACGACGATGGCGGCGTCCCTGAAGGGCTGGAACGTTCGACCGAATTTTTGCAGCACGACGCGTTTCATCGGTACCGCAGCGAAACGGAAATGTTGAGGTTCCTCAAGCGTTTAGAGAACAAGGATTTCTCGTTGACGCACGGCATGATTCCACTGGGGTCGTGCACGATGAAGCTCAACGCCACGGTCGAGATGATTCCTGTCAGTTGGCCCGAATTTTCCGACGTCCATCCCTTTGCCCCGGCCAGCCAGAACGATGGCTACGTGGCGATGATCGAGGAGCTTAAATCGTGGTTGGTCAGCATCACTGGTTACGACGACATGTCGATGCAACCTAATTCGGGTGCTCAAGGGGAGTACGCGGGATTGTTGGCGATTGTGCGTTATCACCAAAGCATCGGCCAAGGCCACCGGAAAATTTGCTTGATCCCCAGTTCGGCTCACGGCACCAACCCTGCCAGCGCGACGATGATGGGACTGGACGTAGTGGTTGTGAAAACGGATGACGATGGCAACATTGATCTGGATGATCTGCGAGAGAAGGCTGCGACGCACGCTGAGAATATTTCCAGCATGATGATCACCTACCCCAGCACGCACGGCGTGTTTGAAGAAACGGTGCGGACGGCCTGTGACATCGTCCACGAGGTCGGCGGCCAGGTTTACATGGACGGTGCCAACATGAACGCACTGGTTGGTTTGGTTGCCCCCGGAGAATTGGGGTCGGATGTGTCGCACTTGAATCTGCACAAAACGTTTTGCATTCCTCATGGCGGCGGCGGGCCGGGGATGGGGCCGATTGGCGTGAAGGCGCATCTTGCTCCGTTCCTCTCAGGGCATGTCGTTGGAAACGATGGAGCCGTGGCATCGCAGGATTCTGCTTACGCGGTATCGGCGGCCAATTATGGGAGTGCTTCGATTCTGCCGATCTCTTGGGCCTATATCAATTTGATGGGCGGTAAAGGATTAAAGAAGGCGACCGAGATCGCGATCCTCAACGCCAATTATATCGCGGCCCGACTCAAAGGTCATTTTGAGGTGCTGTATAAAGGGCGCGACGGCCGCGTGGCTCACGAGTGCATCATCGACATTCGCCCGATCAAGGAATCCTCTGGCATCTCCGAAGTCGATATCGCGAAGCGGTTGATGGATTACGGGTTCCACGCGCCGACAATGAGTTGGCCGGTGCCAGGGACGATTATGATCGAACCGACCGAAAGTGAGTCGAAGATGGAGCTGGATCGTTTTTGCGATGCCTTGCTTTCGATTCGTCAAGAGATTCGCGACGTGGAACAAGGGCGCATCTCGGTCGAAGATAGCCTGCCTCGTAACGCGCCGCATACGGTCGCCGATTTAGTCGACGCTGATTGGAGCCGCGCCTATTCGCGGCAGCAAGCGATTTACCCAAGCCCTGAAACGGTCAGGTCGAAATTTTGGCCGTCGGTGAATCGTGTGGACGATGTTTACGGCGATCGTAACTTTGTCTGTTCGTGCCCTCCCCTTTCGGATTACCAATAGCAACCGGAGTTACTCGCTGCTGGCTGCCGGACAAACCGCATTTGTAGAGTCTTAAAATTGCTTGACGCTCACCTCATCATTGACCCGCCTGCCGCGGGGGATTGGAATATGGCGGTTGATGAAGCGCTGTTGAAATCGGCTAACGACAGCGGCCAAGTCACGTTGCGATTTTACCAATGGGCTGCGCCGACGTTGTCTTTAGGGTACTTTCAAAAAGCGACCGATCGAGCGCTACATTCCGCCAGCGTAGATTGCGTGATGGTGCGTCGTTCGTCCGGCGGCGGCGCGATTTTGCATGATCAGGAATTGACGTATAGTTTGTCTTTGCCGGGAACCAATCGGTGGTCGTCCAAGCAAAATGACCTTTATGGCTCGGTCCATGAAGCGATCGTCAATTATCTTCGGCAATGTGGCGTGGCGGCGGGACAATTTGCGTTTCCCGATCCCTCTTATAAGGTGGATGAAAACGCGGATGAAGGCGTTGATAGAGACACCGATAGAGACACCAGCGCGGGCCGAATGAACGCCGGCAATGGCCACCGATTTTTGTGCTTTGAGCGTCGAACCGCCGGAGATATTGTCTTGGACGGATACAAAATCGGAGGCAGCGCTCAACGCCGGCTATCCGGCGCCACGTTGCAGCATGGAAGTCTCTTGTTAATGCGGTCCCCATACGCGCCCGAATTGCCCGGACTTTCGGAGCTGGCGAAGGCGGAACCTCAGAGAGGCACGTTTTTGGAGGGGATGGTCGCCGCGATAGCAACGGGCTTGAATCTCTCGTTGAAATCAACGAGTCTCTCCGCCCAGCAGAAAAAAAACGCGGAAACTATTTTGGAGCAAAAGTACGGTAATACCGATTGGACTTACAAACGATGAATGGTTGGCACGTTGATAGCTTTGAAACGCCCATTTCATTAGCGGATCTTAGATTCGCACTGTAGCTGCGTGGGCAGCTTTAATGGATTTTGGCCGCTGCGTTTTTGCAACACGATCAGGCCCATGATGCGGTAAGTAAACACAATGTGTCGTAATGACCATATTGTGTGCCAGCATCAAACCGGTAAAACTAGGGGCGTCAAAGTTATGATTAATTGTAGACAACGGCTTAAGTTTGACTGTTGGCGGAAACCGATCATAATAGGGATGAAACACAGTTAGATCGAAGAGATGCACTTTTCCTTTTCTGTGGGGCCATGATGGCTCAAGAGTGGTTTGTTCGATACTGACACCAATTACTGGGAGGAGACTTGGGGATGCAAGTTCTTTTAAAAATTATTGGTGGTAAACATGAAGGACGGGAAATAAAAATTTCCGTTGCTGAATTTATCATCGGTCGCGGTGAAGGGGCTCATTTGCGGCCCGGCAGCGATATGGTCAGCCGGAAGCACTGTGCGATTAGAGTCGCTGACGGAAAAGTTACCGTCAACGATTTGGGCAGTCGCAATGGATCGTTTGTCAACGGAGAGCGTTTGACAGAAACGCACACGGCGCGGTCGGGCGATAAAATTCAAATTGGCAAATTGCAATTTGAGTTGCTGATTGATCCGGTAAAACCAAGTGCTAAAAAACCAAAGATCAAAGACGTTGTCGAGGCGGCCGCACGCACCGCGACGGAAGCGAAGACGCCGTCTTTGGAGGATAGCATTTCCGATTGGTTGGTCGATGATGATGACGATTCGCCATTTGATGAACCCGATTTTGATCCTACCGAAACGGTTCAATTTAGCACCGAAGAGACGCAGGAAATAAAGAAAGCTTTGGAGAAGAACTCTGAAGAACCCGACGAAGCCGAAGACACCAAGTCTGAACGCACCGATCACGCAGGCAAGCTTCCGCCTCGTCCCGTAGCGTCTCATGAAGACTCCACCGACGCCGCCGGTGACATCTTGAAAAAGCTGTTCAATCGTCGGTAGAGAATTCGTTCGCCCGGCACCGACGCTTGCGGGCTGATTGTTGGAACCATTAATGAAACCGTTGCTTTAACAGCAACGGTTTTTTTTGTTTCCCCCCGAGCAACAGAAATCAACCAAATTCATCCGAATAAAGACCACCTTTTTTCGAATCTCTCCTTTGGCTTCTTTGGAAAAATTGGAATAAGTTTTAGAAATATCAAACTTCGCCAAGCCTTTCAAAGTACATAATAATAACCACATCTTTGGGAGAAGATACGATGGCTGAAGAATTACCGATGCTCGTCACACGCTATTTAGACGGTGACCAAACTTCATTGGCGAAACTGATCGACCAGTTTCGCGGCCAAGTCTACGGACTGTGTTATCGCATGTTGCGACAGCGCGAAGACGCTGAGGATGCAACTCAGGAGACATTCTTTCGCGTCGCTAAAAACCTTCACCGCTGGGATTCGACTCGCGCGTTTGAGCCATGGCTGTTGACGATCGCGGGCAACCGCTGCCGGACGCAGTTGTCCAAACGCAAACGCAGACCCAATGTTCTTTCTTTAGAATTCCCGGTAGAGGACGAAAATAGTCGTCAGCGGAAAGCCGCGGTGTTGTTGGCCGAGGAGATCGAGTTGGCGTTGGGGAGCATCCGTGTTCAATACCGCCAAGCGTTTGAGTTGTTCCACCATCAACAGCTTGAGTACAGTGCGATCGCGGAGGAACTGGATGTGCCGTTAGGAACGGTGAAGACGTGGGTGCATCGCGCCCGACGTGAGATCGTATTAAAGTTGCAGAACCGAGGGGTCGTTTATGGGTCAGCCGAATAAAAACGAAATCGGGCCGGCTGAAACGGTCGATGCAAAATGCCAACGGTTCCAGCAACAGTTGAATGGCTGTTTGGACGGGCGCGGATCGGTGTCGGCGTTGGCCGCTGATCCGCATTTGCGTGGCTGTTGCGATTGCCAGATCGCGTTTGAGGTTTATCAGCAGTTTGACAATGCCGGTGGAGCTGTGCTCAACGGTGGAGCGCGGACTTTTGCTCCGGCTGGGATACGGCCGACTGGGAAACGGCCGGCTGCGAATCACGATCGACGTTGGCTGCCAAGGACGACGGTAGCGATGATGGCGACGTTGGCGGCGGCGCTGATGATTTACGCGGTGACCTCGCCGGCCAATGAGCAACTCAATTACGCGCTGGCGGCCGACGATGCATCTACTAGTTTGATGACAGAGACTTTCGTGGCGATCGAAGCTGGGCCCCTTGCATCTTCGGAAGATGGTTTGCTTCCAGTTAGGGTGGTGGAGCCGTTGCGGGAGGCTGGCACGATCTCGCAGCGCTGGCTTTCGAACCGTCTTGGTCCTGTTGTCGCTGGCGGCCGTGGTTGGGAGCGACCTTGGCAATACACATCGGAGTTGCCTGGCATTCGCCCGTTCCATCGGTCCATGAATGTGGCTTTAGTGTTTTACAATGATGCGATGACGTTGTTGTAAACTGCTTGAAGCGTTTTAAGCGTTTATCTGTTGCGGGTCGTTGAAACCATCTGGAAATTCCCAAGCGGTGCGGGAGAACCGCACTTCAAAAAAGGCATGAAGAGCGGCAGCTCCTTTATCGCTTCGGGAAAGTTTTTGGCTGCTTTGGAAACACGGACGCTGTAGCTTTAGGAGCTTCAAACAGCCCGTTTCCGACGGCGGCCGCAAAAGGCAACTCCGCCCATCAGCAAAAACGCAAATGCCGACGGTTCTGGGACGGCTGTCGTGGCAAACGTTTTCAGGCCAAGGTCTCGCATCACGGCGAGATCCAGTTCGGTTAAATATTTTCTCGTGCCGAGGGTAAGGTCGGGATCCATGATCACTTCCTGCAAAACGCCATCGGTAATGCGCGGGCTGGAAATGTTCGCGGCCAAGTGATCTCCGGCACCAGCCACCAGCCCCGTTCCGCTGCCGCCGTTGGCGGCAATTCCCTCGGCCCCCAGATAGTCGGTACCCGAAACCAGAGATTGCCAAGAAGCGGAGACACCAAAACCAACGGTGTGCAGAAGTTCATGGAGGGCGACAGAGTAAAAATCGCTGGTTCCGGCGGTCACCGCAGTGGTGTGGTCGAAGTGCCAGTTCGCAGCATCATTGAAGGCAACGCTTCCGGTGTGCAGACCTTGGTCAAAAGAGAAAGCAACACCTCCCAAACTCTGGTTCACAGTGGCGACGATTGGGCCACCGCCGCGACTGTGTTGTTCGTTCGCTTCGGCATTGGCAACGGCCATGGCCAGCGTGCCGTTGCCGGCATCCAATCCTCCCGCCGACGGACCGGTGAATCCAGGACCGCCCACGCCCAGCGTGTTTCCAAGAAACGTTCGGGCGCCGACAAAAACATTGACTTGGCCCGCGACGATTTGAGAGTTTGGCGTTTGCGTCAAAACTCCGTCGGCTGGGTTGTTATAAAGTTTGGTGAATCCAAAGTTCGCAACGGATCCTCCGCTGGTCCCCGAGATCACGTCATTGGTAACGGCTCCGAGACAACTGAAATCAATCGCCTCATTGATGTCCGTGGCGGCCGCTTCCAGTGCCGCTTTGGCAACGGGATTGCCGGCGAAGAAAGTGTCGCCGGTGAAATCAAGCACGATGCCCGCCTGTGAAATTTGCGGGAGGGTAAATGCGGTGACCAGCAAGGTGAACACAAGGCACGCAGTAAATCTGAAGTTCTTCATCGCGTCGCTTCTTTCTGTTGGAGGAGGGAGGGAAAGGAGCCGCCGCCGTTTGTAGATGCGGCTTGGGAATGATGACTTGGCGGGAGGCCGATTTTTTCGCCCCCGTAATGCCAAGTGAAATCAGGTTGAAATTTTAAGCTTTGCAGGCAGACTTCGGAGGGGGGCAGCACGCCTGCAGTTTGGGCTTGGCAAGCCAATTTCATCTTATTTACCGGCAGGATGTGCATTTCAGGTGCTTTTGACCGAGCAAACTGACGTTGCCCAGAGTGCGAACTTTCTTTAGTTTTGCCAAGATAAGTCAAGCAGTTGACGCCAATTAGCGAAACTTGGCGCCTCCCGCGGTTGGGTGGGCAATGCCAACTTTTGTTCAGCAGCAACGGAATCCGACGCTATGATCCTGGAAAATCGAATCAACTTCAACGATGCAAGCGCGCACCGACAGCGGTCGTCAGGCAAACACGTTGGCACCTGCGGTACACTTTTAGCCGCGCTATTTTTCGTTGTGTTGTCCATCGGTTGCAACGCGACCACCCAGCGGCAGAACATGTTGGGCAAAGCGGCGTTTGAACGGGGCGACCACTCCGGAGCGATCAATGCGTTTCAACAGGCGCTCAACCGCGACCCAAAAAACGCGGATGCTTATTACAACTTGGCGGCGTGTTACTACCAGGTAGGCGTAGGACAACAGAATAAACAATACGTCGCACAGGCCGAACAGTTGTACCGTCAGGCGATCGCCAACGACGACACGCATATTGACGCTCATCGCGGTTTGTCGGCGCTGTTGGTTGAAACCGGACGTGAGAAACACGCGTTCGATCTGCTCGACGGGTGGCGTCAGCGATATCCTCAATCCGCGGAACCCTTGGTCGAGGTCGCCAGACTTTATCAGGAGTACGGCGACAACCGCCGGGCGACGGACCTGCTTTCGGACGCGCTGCGAAACGACAGCCGCAACGTTCGTGCTTTAAAGGCGATGGGGCATGTTCGTGAAGTCCAAGGTGAAAACCAATTGGCGTTGGAAAATTACCTGCGGGCTATTGAGGTCAACGGAGCCGATCAGGATACGGCGGCCCGCGTGGCCTATTTACAGTCGCAGCTTTCATCCGCCGGCCAGGCCGGGCAAGGTGGATCCGCATCGCCGCGGTATGGTGCGGTCGCTCCGTATCAAACACGTTAGTAACCGTTGACGGCAAACAGCCAGGAAAAATTTCTGAAGCACGGGTTCCTTAGGTAGTGTTCCTGAAATGAAGCGGCAGAGCGCCAGCCGTCGGGTAACGCGGCGAAACCCGAGGGCTATCCCAATAGCAGTCGCTTTAGATGGGGGACGCGTCGAGCACGAACCGTAGATTTGGCTCTTAGCCGAATCGCCCTTCAGTTTCGCTCGGGCGAAGAGCCCAACCTACCCGAAGCAAGCCACTTCGAAGTCAGGTTGAGGTGCAAAAGTCGTTAAAGTGAGTGCCCTTGGGCTGGCGTCCTTGGGCTGACCATTAGCCAAACGATTTCGCTTTAAGCTTTAAGAATGGTTCGGTCGCTGAAAATGCAGCGAATCAGAGTGTTTTATCCCTGAATTCTAGCGTGAACCGAAAATCTTCACGCGCGATCGGCTTTTGGGCCCGATGAATCGGTGGCATCTTCTGTTTCCCGCTCAAAAACCACTGTTCACGGCTTTTTGCCAAGCTTAAACTATGGCGAAAATTGAAGGCTATATCGTTGTTTGCACCAACATCAGGCGGTTGAGAGTAACGCCACAACGGTTGTTGTGGTGCTTCATTGGACGAACCTCGTCGGCGACAGCGATGTCAGCGACAACGCGCCTAACCCATTAACAGATTCCCCGTTGCGACATACTGAAATCATGACGACTTCCACTACCTCACGCGTTTACAATTTCTCGGCCGGCCCTGCGGTGTTACCCGAATCGGTCCTCCAGCAAGTTCAAGCCGAAATGATGTCGCTGCCGGGTGTGGGAAGCAGCGTGCTCGAAATCAGCCACCGAAGTAAAGACTTCGAAGACATTCTGTTTGACACCGTGGATCGAATCAAAGCGGTGATGAGCGTCCCGGACACACACGAGGTGTTGTTCATCCAAGGCGGTGGGGCGATGCAGAACATCATGATCCCTGCGAACTTCATCACCGATCCTTCTGGGGTTGCGGATTACATCATCACCGGAGCTTGGGGCAAAAAAAGCGCCGGCGAAGTAAAGTATTACGGCAATCTCAACGTCGCCTATGACAGCGGCAGTACGAAATACAATCACTTGCCAAAGCAGTCAGATCTCAAACTGACTCCCGACGCGGCTTACGTGCACATGACGACCAACGAGACCATTCATGGCATTCAGTTTCACCAACTGCCTGACACCGGAAACGTGCCCATCGTCGCCGATAAATCATCGGACATCATGTGTGGGCCGATCAATGTTTCGGACTACGGATTAATCTACGCCTGTGCCCAGAAGAACGCTGGCATCGCCGGTGCGACGATCGTGATCGTACAGAAGGACCTTTTGGAGCGTAGCGGTGATCGTTTGGCCAGCTATCTCGATTACAAGAAACATGCCGATGCCGGTTCTCGTTTTAATACCCCTTCCACGTTTCCGATCTACGTGACCGGATTGGTCTGCAAGTGGGTTCAGGAACAGGGCGGCGTCGAAAAAATGGAAGCTCAAAATAAAGCGAAGTCACAGATCCTCTATGACGTGGTCGATTCCAGCGAAGGATTCTACGAAGGCCATGTGGTCGACAAAACCGAACGTTCGATCATGAACGTGGTCTTCAAACTGGCCAGCGATGAGATGGATGCCAAGTTCATTGCCTCAGCCCACGACGCGGGTTTGACGACCCTCAAAGGTCACCGTAGTCTCGGTGGAATTCGTGCTTCGATCTACAACGCGATGCCCGTCAGTGGCGTCGAATCGTTGGCCGCGTTCATGAAAGATTTCGCTGCGACCAACGGCTAAAAAATAACTGCGTCAAAGCACGCTGCATTTCGCAGTCCGCAACTCTGAAAACTCATTTCGTAAACCGCGTTTGGCCAGACGTAGAAAATCTGCCGGCAAACGCTTACCACCCAATCTGCCGCTGAGCAAATTCTTGCGGCGACCACAATATTTTCTCAAGGAAATTACATGTCACGGATTATCGTTTTAGACGATATTGCTGCCGAAGGTTTAGCGATTTTAGATGCCGCTGAAGGTATTGAGTACGAGATTCGCACGAAGCTGGCCGGTGACGAACTCAAACAAGCGCTGACCGAATTCGATGGAGCCGTCTGTCGCAGCGGCGTCAAGATAACCGCCGAATCCCTTGAGGGAAACAAACGACTCAAGGCCATCGTCCGCGCTGGAGTCGGTACCGACAACATCGACAAGGAAGCCGCGTCGCGGTTGGGCGTCGTGGTGATGAATACGCCGACGGGCAACACGATCAGTACGGCCGAACATGCTTTGGCGCTGATGGTGGGGCTTTCGCGAAATTTAGCACCGGCTCACGCCAGCCTGAAATCTGGGGCGTGGGATCGGAAGAAGTTCAAAGGCAGCCAGTTGTGCGGCAAGACATTGGGTGTGGTTGGCTTAGGCCGCATCGGGCAGGAAGTAGCCTTCCGCGCGAAGGCGTTTGGGATGGACATCGTTGGGTTCGATCCGTTCTTGAGCAAAGAACGTGCACAGGAGCTGGGCATTCGCAAGGTGGACGCGGTGGCGGATTTGTTGCCGGAGATTGATTACATGACCGTCCACACGCCGCTGACGCCCGAGACCAAGGGTTTGATCTCGACCGAACAAATCAAAGCGATGAAGCCCGGCGTGCGATTGGTAAACTGTGCCCGCGGGGGTATCTACGACGAAGCCGCATTGGTCGAAGGGCTCAAGAGCGGGCACCTTGGCGGCGTGGCGTTGGACGTCTACGAATCTGAGCCTTGCACCGACAGTCCACTGTTTGCGATGGACAATGTCCTGTGCACGCCGCATCTTGGGGCCAGCACCGAAGAGGCGCAGATTGGCGTCGCCGTGGAAGCGGTTGAATTGTGTATCAACTATTTATCGACCGGCGAAATTCGTTCGGCGGTCAACACGATCTCCTTGGATCCGCAAACGTTGAAGGCCCTTCGCGCGTACGCGGATGTCGCCCATCGTTTAGGTTTATTGTTGGGCCAATGGCACAACGGGGCGATTGAAAAATGCGAACTTCAGTTCAATGGCGAGATCGCCGAAAAGGACACGCGTTTATTGATGTCGGCATTTTGCGCCGGGTTGATTGAGAAACACACCGAAGACGCGAACATCGTCAACGCGGAACTTTTGTGCCGCGAACGAGGCATTGAGATGGTGAGGACCTCCAATCCCGGCCACGGAACTTTCAGCAGCGTCATCTCCGCCAAGGTGATCGGCGACGGCAAAGAAAGTAATGCTTCGGGGACCGTGTTTGGCAAAGACATGCCGCGATTGGTGAAGCTGGGCGAATATCGCACCGAAGCTTACATGGATGGCAACCTGATGATCTTCACGCACCGCGACGTGCCGGGCATCATTGGATTTGTCGGAGGTGTGTTGGCCGACGAAAACGTCAACATTGCTCAAATGGCGGTGGGGCGCGAATCGGATCAGGGCGGCCCTGCCGTTGGCGTGTTGAATTTGGATTCGGTCGCCTCGGAGAAAGCACTCAAACGAGTCACCGAAAACGAAGGTATCGAATCGGCCCAGTCGATCGAAATGCCACCGGCGGGTGTCTTGCCGGCGTGGTTGGCGTAACGGTCGGCCCGACCACTTTGGCTCAATGGCCTATTGGGTTTCGGATTGCGAAAGTTCGTCTACGATTGAGCCGATTTGCTGTTGGATGATTTGCGGCGCGTGGGCGACTAAACATTTGCACGGGGCAAAATAGATGACGGTGGCGTTGGGCGGCGTTAGCTGGTCCACGCCCATCGTCTCTGTAATTAATTGGTCCAACTGGCGCGGTGTCATTTGGCCGTCGATGACGTCTCCCACGGAATACACTTCGGTGTCCCGCCGCTGCGCTGCGTTCTCAAATGTCGTCAGCATGACGGTGTCTCGGCCGATCACGATGGAGGCGATTTCCATGGCGTGCCCAAGTTGGTTTAACAAAGCTTGATTGGTCGGTTCGTCGATGTTGCCAGGCATCCGCGTGTTGGGAAACCAACCTTGTTCGGTTAAATTTTCCCAATCAACGACCGTTGTAAGTTTCGTCGTGTTGCGAACGGTGCGAAGCAGACTGCCGATCCGCATTGAACGCCGGTAAGGATTGATTGTTTTTAAATTTGGAGATGTGGCCAATACCTCTTCGGCCTGCAGTGCCAGCGGACGTAAGTTCTCCTGCAGCGCGTCGGGGGCACTTTGGTAATCTGCCGCTGCATTCAATTTCTTCATCAGGCCAGCGACGGTTGCTTGATGTTTGGGTAAATGACTGACAGTGACTGAATCGGTGGTGACGTCCAATTTAAATTGGTCATTGTCATTCCAGTCGTTTATGCCTGTGACGGCAACGATCAGATCCTTCAACCGCGCGGATGATTTTTCGTCGGTGCAAAAGGACTGCGGATAAGACTTCGTGACGACACTGGAACTGGCCCGTGATGTAATGCGCAGGCCCGAGGGCGTTGGCTGGATGATCAGTCCATCGTCGACGAGTAACTTTTCAAATGCGGCCTTGAAGGTGAGCGATTCTACCTGGAACGACACCGGCCGCAGGATGTTGAAGTTGCCATCTCCAAATAGTGCGGGGTCGATGGTAACGGGAATATCCGACAGCATTTCCAAATCCGCGATCGCGTCGATGAGCGGGACGTTGTCCAGTTTCCAGCCGGAGAGCTCCGCCGACAGCTGACGATCGACTTGGACAGGTTTGTTGTTGGGCCGCTGGATCAAGTAAGTCGGTGTGCCGATCAATGCTTGTTCCTTTTGAATTTGAGCGATGTCTTGGATCTGTTGTAGCGAAGTGCCCTGCCCTTGGAGAATTTTGGATAGCGTGCCCAAAGAATTTTCAGTGGAAGCGATCAGTGGCGATGCTGGTGAATCTGGTTCAGCCGGCGGTTGCGGATCTGCGGTCGGTCGCAATGGCGTCGCCAGCGGATTCTCGGGCGGGGTAAGCGGCGCGACGGTTGTCGAGCGAGCAGGATCCGACGGCAAGGGTGGCGGCGCAGATTTTCCGGCCGAATTGTCAATCAACGGCTGGGGCTGGAGTGCGGTGACAGAGGCCGGCGTCGCGGTGGGAGGCTCGACAGGTTTTGGCTCAGTCGTTGAGAGGGGCGATTCTTCGCCGTGTACCTCGCCGGTGGTCACCGCCGCGTTTGGTCCGTTGGCTTGGGCGGTTGAGGGAGCGGCGGTTAACGGATCGGTGATTAACGGATCGGCGGCTTCGGTGGTAGAAAGTGAATCGTCTTGGACGACCGCCGGCTGGGTAGAGCCGCCTCCGGTCAGCGCCCAAATTCCGATGCCCAGCCCCACTATCGCCGCCAGTGCCAACATCACGATCTGCAGCAGGCGTTTTTTCTGCTTGGTCGCTTCGGTGTCCCACTGGGCCACCGGCATCGTCGGCGATCCCTTTGCCGCCGCGCCCGAGGGTGGGGGGCCACCGGCGGCAGGGGCCGATGGCGCTGGTTTGGATTGCGGTTGGGAGCGGCCAGAATCAGAAACCGACGCAGAGCCTTGGGGGTGCTTTGTGGGGGCGGCGGTGTTGGGGGGCTGAGCGTTGGCCAAAAGAGAATCGATGTCTTCGAAGTTGCCTGATGACGCGTCATCTTCTTGGGACTCGGTGACCGTTGTTGCCTTGGTTGGTTTGAAACCAGCGGGCGCGATAACTTCGATCATGGATCGGCATTTGGGACATGCCAAGCGTTGGCCGATCAAGGCTTCGTTGGTTACCTTTAACCGCGCGGTGCAACTGTTGCAAATGATTACGTAGGGTTCCAACGAACGTCCTTTTAAGTTTGTGTAGTGGATTTTGTTAAAAATCCTCAGCCGCCAATGAGACTTCACCAGCGGCGAGACCTCACCAGCGGCGAGACCTCACCAGCGGTAAATAGGAGCTTTAACAAGACTCCACTACGGCGTAGTAAACGCGGTCGGCAATTGGTCGCCACGTGATTTTGCGGCGGCGCGCGTTGTCACGGCCACGCTTTTATTTTGAGTTTCTTTGTCTGTCATTACCATCCAAACCAATTTGCAATTTTCATCGGCCGGTCCGGCGATGTTTTTGTTGGGATTGGCACTGGTCATGATGGCCGTCAGGATATCCTCCAACGCCATATCTTCAAACGTCAACGGCCCAGGCCGCTGGTTCTGAGTAATGCCCTCTTTTTGTAGATCGTTGCCTAACAGTGATATCTTGAATTGAAATGGCAAGTCGGGGAAATCATCATTCACATCGCTGGCCAGTTCGGTCAATAAAATGTTCAAATCAGGCGGGTTGGCGATGTTGAGACTGCGTTTGGACGCCAAAAGTTCCTCGATTGTTTTTGGCGTTTGTTTTGCATCGGCGATTTCCGTCGGCGCGACGGTATTGGCGAATGAAAGTGTCAGCTCCGACGCCGCGATCAAATTCTGTGCCGCATCAGGAGGCAGCCAAGTGTTCGCGATGACATCTTCGAATTCGACGCCCCAACGCAGTTCACGCGACAGCAGCGCCGTCATCGGCAAGATCCGCTGCCGAACATTGTCCCAGTAATCTATTTTGGGCAACGTTGATGCGAAGGTTCCGATCCCATTGACGGCCGTGCGCACCTTGGACTCCAGCTGTTCCTTTAACGCCTCAGCCGAACTGTCCACAGAATGTTCGAACTGTAATTCAAGATATTCTCCGCCGTCGACGTGCAAGTGAACCGCCATGCCGCGGACGCTATCGGGGAAGAAGACTCGCAAACGCGGAACGATAGTGTTGTCGAAATCTCCCCACAGTAATCGCCCATAGCTGTCGGTCAACGATTTGGGCGACGCCAGAAAAGTCAGATGCCTTTGCCTGTCCGTGCGTGCGATTAGACGTTGCAACGGCCGAGCGAGGACACTGCGGCCGTCTTGGATGGCCAGTTCCTGAACCAGTTTTGGTGCACCCGCGACGAAGGAGACGTTCTTATCCGATTCAGTTGAAGTGATGAGATAGGCAGTGTCGTCGGTCGCAAAAATTTGCTTGCCGTCTTTGGTTCTGACTTCTGCCACGTCACCCCAAGCCGATTTCAGATCGTCGATGGAAACGTCTGCGGTCCCCGAGACGGCGTAGATTGCTTTGTAGGTTCCTCCGTTGCCAGGATAGAGGGCAAGCGTCAACGTTTTCATCTGTTGAAGTTGGAGGCCTGTAGAGCTGCGCAGCGTTTTCATCGGACCGGCGAAGGTGTTCGAAATTCCTGTCAGCAACCGGTTGCCGGATTCGGTTTGAGCCAACTCATGGGGCCGCGCACGCAAGAGGATTTCGGTCGTCGGTGGAACGTAGCGGAATTGGATTGCTTTGCCTGTTGTTGGCGACTCCCACAGATAAGAACCTCCGTCTGCGACAATTTCTTGCACGTAG
>CAYOZV010000038.1:0-11456 GCA_964408465.1 uncultured Pirellulaceae bacterium | reverse complement strand
GCCGTCGGGATGAAGCCGGGGTTGGTGGCGTTGGCCTGGATTGCTAATTGAGCCTCGATCGCACTGGCGACTTGAAGCAAGATCGGAGCCGCTTGTTCGAGTTTCAGTCGTCCCTTGGGCGGTAATTTTTTTGACAGTTGCGTGCCTGTGGGCAGTTCCGAAACCACGAATCGGTAGTCAGGCAGACTGATCGTTTGAAACGTCTCCAGAAGATAGGGATGTCGGCATTGAGTGAGATTGGCGACGCGCGATTGGATTTGCTTCCAGTCGGCCACCGCCGTTTTTGTGGTGCCGCAGTAAAAATCTAACTTCACCGGATGCTGTGTCCGCAGATCCCGAGCCGCAAAAGATCGCCAAAGATTGTCGCCTGCGGCGGAGCCAATTTCCCCAGTGATCAGGTAACGTCCGAAAAAGAATGGCCCCGCGTGCCCTGCCAACAAAACCGCGCTGTGCAGGGATGAGATGACGTTTTCGGCGACCATGTTGTTAGCGACCTGTGTGGCATCTTGGTCGGGCCATTTGTCTTTGACTGCATCGATTTGATCGACGTTCAGCAATTGGCTTTGGGAGACCAGCTTCCAGAATTGGTCGATCTCCAGCGTCACAGGACTCTCATGCACAGAAGACTCTTGAATGTCGGGTGATTTCGGCAGGCAAACGGTGTGATAGATCATACCATTGGTGGCTATCACGATTTAGGATTATCGCCCTTTGTCCCACGAAAATCAACGTGCGCGATCGTGGTCCGATTTTCGTGCGCTCTCACATAATCTCTGGTAAAGCCGATAGTCTCCAGCACATCGGCTATCGCGCAAACCGTCTGTCTCAAGTAAAAACTGCTGGGCGCGGGTTTTCGAAAATTTGTCAGTGCAAAAAAAAAGCGTTTGCAAAGTTAAGTTTGCAAACGCTGATTCTTTTTTGTCCAAGGCGATCTTCAATCAATGTTGGTTTGCAATGAGTTACGTTCTTCGCCGGCCAACCGCAAGTAAACCGCCGGCGATCATGAGAAATGCAAGGGCGCCTGGTTCGGGGACGCTTTGGGTCGGTGCAAAGGAGAAGTTATCAATGAAAACTTCTTGGTCGGTCCCCACGGCGAGATTGGCACCGATCTGATTCGCAACCAAAATCGTGGCAAATGAGGAACTGGCGTCGAAGGGTCCACCGGGGATGGGAGTAAGGTCTGTGCCCACCACGCCACTGATCGTTTCAAATTGCCCAGTTCCAACGAAGTTGAGTTCAAAACCGAAGTTTTGGCCATTGTTGAATGGGCTCTCCACACGCAGCGATAGCGGAAACCCCACCGGTGCCAAGACATCGACCGAAGCTGTGAAATTGGTAGGGTTGGCAACGGCTCCGATAGGCAACACAACACCACCAAAAGCAAAAAAGTTGGTGGCGTCGTTAGTGAAGGTTAGTTGGGCCGCTTGTGATCCGCCGACGCCACCGGTCGCCGAGAGACCGAACGAGGTAACGGCGCTGCCGACGGATCCACCGCCAGCACCGGCGAAGGCCCCCACATTGGGAAGACCTTCGGAGTCCAGCACATCTAGTGGGTTCTGTGAAAATGCACTTCCATCGTGGGTGAAGAAGGTTGTGGGGGGCAAAACGGTGCCCCCTTCAAAAGTTTCAACCAACGATTGAGCCGAACATGGGGTGCTCAACCCCAAGGCAACAACAAGGGGCAGCAGTGCGGCGGTTCTCATGGTGAATAACAAGTTCATGGCGTTAGGGTTTCCAAAATTAGATCAGGTGACAGAGGCGTTAAAACGCACATTATTGTACCTAAGTCGCAGCGTTTGCGTCGCTGGGCTGAGATTTTTTTCAACCGGCCCAGACATTGCTTAAGCCAGAACGCTGCTGGTGCGCATCGTGCAATACAACGGCGGCTCGCTGGCGGAATAGGATCGGGGTAGAAAGACGGGCAAGTGCGATCAAATCATTGGGGGACGGGCGGCTTGGGAACAAGACTGAGGATCCGTTTTCTAAAGTCAGCCCTTAGAATCGGTAGAGGTCCAGCGATGAAAGAACTCTCTTGTAAACCGCGCAAGTTTTCATGGCTAATGTTGTCACCAATCGCGATAAAACATATCGTAGGATATCTAATCAATGCCGCCTAAAGTCCCACGGTTGGCTCAATCGGGCGATTGAGGAATAACCGTTCGGTTATTGGCATTTTGAGGGAAGCCGCATTGCGGATTTTCTCTTCTGACAACTCAATTGTAACACTCCAATCTTTGGAAAATCATGAATCGACCTTCGAGCCATCAAGGCGCATCTGAAACGGTACAGCACTATTTTGATCGAGCGGCCCAGTTGCTGAACCTTGACGAAAGTGTCCGCCGGTTGCTGCTCAAGCCCAAACGCGAAATCACCGTTGAAGTCCCCATTGAGATGGATGATGGGAGTCTGGAAGTGTTCACTGGATATCGCGTGCAGCATAACAACGCGCGGGGGCCGATGAAGGGCGGGCTGCGGTATCATCACGAAGTAAACCTTGACGAAGTCCGAGCGCTGGCGTCATTGATGACATGGAAAACAGCGGTGGTGGATATTCCTTACGGCGGTGCTAAGGGCGGTGTCTGCGTGAAGCCGCGCGAGCTTTCCAAGAAAGAGAATCAGAGGCTGACGCGCAAATTCATCGATCAAATTCATGACGTCATAGGTCCCGACATCGACATACCGGCGCCTGACATGGGAACCAACAGCGAAACGATGGCTTGGATTCGCAATCAGTGGGAAAAATATCACGGCTTCAGTCCGGCCTGTATCACCGGTAAACCGGTCGAGGACTACGGTGCCAAGGGACGCGAAGAAGCCACCGGACGTGGCGTTGGAATTCTTGCGTTCAAGATGCTCCATCGTTTAGGACAGGCGCCCAAGGACACCGACGTTGTAATTCAGGGCTTTGGTAACGTGGGTTCTCACGCCGCGAAATTTATGCACGAGTCCGAGTTCAGGATCATTGCGATCAGCGATGTGTCCGGTGGCTATTTCAATCCTGAGGGAATCGACATTCCGGCCGCACTGCGACACTCGATGAAGCATAAGACTCTCGAGGGGTTAAAAGACGTCCGCAAGATCAGCAATGAAGAGTTGCTTGCTTTGGGCTGCGACCTGTTGATTCCTGCGGCGTTGGGCGGAGTGATCACGATGGACAACGTGGAAACTGTAAAAGCACGTTACATTATCGAAGGCGCCAACGGGCCCATCGATGCCGACGCTGATGCCCAATTGGAGTCTTTGGGCGTGATCGTGCTGCCGGATATTTTGGCCAACGCCGGTGGAGTGACGGTCAGCTATTTTGAATGGGTGCAGAATCGCCAGTATTACAGTTGGGACTTGAACCGCGTCCGTCAGGAGTTGGATGCCGTCCTTTCGAAAGCGTTTGAAGAGATCTGGGAAACATCGCAAACTCATCAGATTAGTTTGCGGACGGCGGCGTTTATGCTGGCGATTCAGCGCGTGTGGCGTTCTACCGAATTGGCTGGGATTTAGGT
Organism: uncultured Pirellulaceae bacterium; assembly: GCA_964408465.1. Taxonomy (GTDB): domain Bacteria; phylum Planctomycetota; class Planctomycetia; order Pirellulales; family Pirellulaceae; genus Mariniblastus. The sequence goes on along the minus strand of CAYOZV010000038.1, from coordinate 7,959 downwards.
CATCTTTGGCACGAAAACTGAAAACGTCGCGAACATCAGATCTTGGTTCGCGCGTTCATAGAATGTGTTAAGTTATTCCTGAGATGGATCCACTTGAAGAGAGCGATTGTCGCAAACGGACAGTTGATTCTGAGGGGCAAAAAACGCCGCTTGAATAAACTGCTGCAAAAGTGGAAACTAGAACGAAAACGGCGTTGGATTGAGGTGTGAAGGTTCAATTCGATAGATCTTGAAGGTAGGAAACAGACTTGAATTCGAACTTGAATTTTATCGGCGTAGACCTTGGTGGAGAGAGCGGCCGAGTCATGGTTGCGGCCTTTGACGGCAAACGCATCACGCTCGATGAGAAGCATCGCTTCGACACCGGTGGCTCGAAAGTGGGCCAGACGCTGCGCTGGGACGTCAATCTTTTTTGGTCTCAGATTTGCGAAGGCCTGCAACGTGTCGCGGCGGAGAACATCGACGTCAGCAGCGTCGGCGTTGATACCTGGGGCGTCGATTACGTTTTGCTTGACCAGCAAGATGAAATGCTTGGGCTGCCGTATCATTATCGCGATCAGCGCAATGTGGGAACGCTGGCGGAGATCACCAAGACGCTTTCACGCGCCGAAATTTTTTCGCGCACCGGTATTCAGTTCATGGAGATCAATACGCTCTGCCAACTGTTCGCCGCAGCACAATCGCGCAGCCTGACAGAGGCACGTTGTCTGCTGACGATTCCCGACTTCTTTCATTGGAAGTTATCTGGTTTCAAGGGAGTCGAATTTACAAACGCGACAACGACGCAGTGCTTCGATCCTCAGCAGCGCACTTGGGCGAACACTATGTTGGACTCCCTGGGCATTCCCAGCGCGATCCTTCCCGAAGTATTCGATCCCGGAACGAATCTTGGAAGCCTCACGTCTGGCGTTTCCCAAGCGACGGGGCTCAAAGATGTCTCCGTCGTCGCTCCGGCGACCCACGACACGGGCTCTGCGGTGGTTGCGGTGCCTGTTGACAGCGGCCAGGTTGGCAACCGCTGGGCTTATATTAGCTCGGGGACTTGGTCTCTGGTTGGAATCGAAACGCCTCAGCCCATTCTGACCGAGGAAGCGCTTGCGGCGAATGTCACCAATGAAGGTGGTGTCGAAGGCACATGGCGAGTGCTAAAGAACGTGATGGGGCTGTGGATCGTTCAGCGCACCAAGCAGGCGTTTTCTGATCGGAACTTTAATCGCAGCTACGCCGAACTCACGCAGCTTGCTTCGGCCGCCACCAATAACTCTTACATCGATCCCGATGATGCCAGTTTTTTGAATCCCGCTGATATGGAAGAGGCGGTGAAAGCATTTTTGGATCGCACCGGTCAGCAGGTACCCAAGAGCGAAGGGGAGCTAATTCTCTGCATCCTGGAGAGCTTGGCGATTCGATACCGTCAGGTTCTTGAGGAACTTCAGCGACTTTCGGGTGTGCCAATTGAGGTACTGCATGTCGTAGGCGGCGGCAGCAAAAACACTTTGCTGAATCAGTTGATCGCCAACGCGACCGGCATCGAAGTGATTGCTGGTCCTGGCGAAGCCACCGCGCTGGGGAATGTTATGATGCAGTGCAAGACCGCCGGTGGCGTTGGTTCGCTGGGGGAAATTCGAGAAGTCATTCGCAGTTCAAGCGCACTGGAGGTCGTTGAACCCCAAGATCAAGTGATCTGGCAGCAGAAATCCTCTCAGTTTGAATCGCTTCGGGCGTGTCAATAAGATAAAGAGGCCGAAACTGCTGGGAGCTGGTGTGCCCGCGAGTATTTTGGCCGGTTTTTCTGAGAAAAGCGTCGTGGCCTGCAACCACGACGGCGTGCTTGAAAACGAAGACGAGAAAAAAGACTGGTGATCCCTTCAAAAAGGACAGCCCGTTTTTGAGCAATTTGTGTTTGAGCCGGAAAAACAGAGTCTCCGGTGTCGCAAATAGGAAACAGCTGTGCTCCCTTTGAGGGCAATTGCATGATAAATTAATATCCAAGAGAGTATCTGATTAACCACCGCCATTGGCCAAAAAGTTGAAGGAAAGACATGTCGACGATTTCTAAGAAGCTGACACACGTTGATAGGCACTGGGACGACCAAGCCGCTGCCAAGCTTTCGCCCGCAGAGCGATTGATTTATCGTTCGAACTGTCTGGGAGCGGATCTGCGGATTACCAATACCGGCGGAGGAAATACATCATCGAAGGTGATGGAAACCGATCCCCTCACGGGAGAGAAAACAGACGTCCTGTGGGTGAAAGGGTCCGGAGGCGATCTAAGAACAGCGAAGCTAGAAAATTTTGCCTCTTTGTATATGGACAAGTTGCTCGGGCTTATTCCGATGTACGAAAGTGCCCCCAACAACGGCCCCAAGACACCCGCCGAAGATGGCATGGTGGGGTGCTTTCCTCATTGCACTTTTAATCTGAACCCTCGCGCGAGTTCGATTGACACGCCGCTACATGGATTCCTGCCGGCGCGGCATGTGGATCACATGCACCCCAACAGCGTGATCGCAATTGCGGCGTGCGATCGCAGCAAAGAACTGACGGCGGAAATTTTTGGAAGTGAAGTCGGTTGGGTTCCTTGGCTTCGTCCAGGTTTCGAACTTGGATTGATGATGAAGCGCGAAGTCGACGCCAATCCGAGCCTCAAGGGGCTCGTGATGGGGCAGCACGGTTTGATTAACTGGGCCGATGACGACAAAGAGTGTTACGAGCTCACGCTTGAGTTGATCGACAAAGCCGCTCAGTACATAGAATCCAAAGACAAAGGTAGCGACACCTTTGGTGGTGCGAAGTATGCGACCTTGGCAGACGAAAAACGGAACTCGATTCTTTTTGAGCTGTTGCCATGGCTGAGAGGTCAAGTTTCACAACAGAATAAATTCGTAGGAACCGTTGAATGCCGTGACTCGATCATGCGATTCATCAATTCTGCTGATGCTGAACGTCTGGCGGAGTTGGGCACGAGCTGTCCTGATCACTTCTTGCGAACGAAGATCAAGCCACTGTACGTGGACTGGGATCCAAACAGCGGCACCGAAGAAGACCCGCACGGGCTAGAGTCGTTGAAGGCATTGCTTACTTCAGGCTTGGAAAGCTATCGCAGCGACTACCAAAAGTACTACAACGACTGCAAGCACGACAATTCGCCTGCAATGCGTGATCCGAACCCTACAGTGATTTTGGTTCCTGGCGTTGGAATGATCGCGTGGGGCAAGAACAAAAGCGAATCACGTGTCACGGCCGAATTTTACAACTGTGCGGTCGAGGTGATGCGTGGCGCCGAGGCGATGGGCAAATACATTTCCTTGCCAAAACAGGAAGCTTTTGACATCGAGTACTGGTTGCTTGAAGAAGCCAAGCTCAAGCGGAAGCCACCGGAAAAAGAAATGTCACGCGACATCGTGTTGATCGTTGGTGCGGGTAACGGCATCGGCAAAGAGGTCGCTCATCGGATCGCCGAAGAAGGCGCACACGTCGTTTGTGCTGATCTGTCGGGACCTGCTGCTGAGGCAACGGCCAGCGAATTGACCGAGAAGTATGGACAGGGCATCGGAGTTGCCGGCACTGGCATTTCTGGTTGCGGGCCTGCGATCGGTTTGTCCGTCGACATCACCAATCGCGAATCAATACAGGAACTGATCCAGCAGACTTTATTGGCATACGGCGGAATCGATCGGGTCATTGTCACCGCTGGTGTCTTCGTCGCGCCCGAACGAGACGGTTCCTTGAGTGACGACAAGTGGAAGTTTACCTTCGACGTCAACGTCCGAGGAAGTTACAACGTTGTCGACGGGTTGCGAAGCACGCTTTCTGACCAAGGTCTCAATGCAGCGATCGTGTTGACCACCAGCGTCAATGGCGTTGTTGGTAAAAAGGGATCGATTGCCTACGACACTTCCAAAGCGGCTGCTAATCATCTCGTTCGTGAGCTGGCCATCGAGATGTCGCCGCTGGTGCGCGTCAACGCGGTCGCCCCGGCGACGGTTGTTGCCGGAAGCACCATGTTTCCGCGTGACCGTGTGATTGCTTCGCTGACCAAGTACGAGATCGAATTCGAGGAAAATGAATCGGACGATCAGCTTCGAGACAAGCTGGCGAATTTCTACGCCCAGCGCACGTTGACCAAGTCGCCCATCACTCCCGCGGATCAAGCCGAGGCAATTTACTTCTTGGCGTCAGGCCGGTCCAGCAAAACGACCGGGCAAATCATCAATGTTGATGGCGGGTTGCACGAGGCGTTCCTGCGATAGTGGGTTCCAGCAATCGGCGATCTGAGGCCGGTTTAATCGTTCTGTGCTGATTAAATCGACCTCTTTTGGGGCGTGTGCCCTCCAGCGAGGGGGCCCAACGCGTCTTTGGAGCTGCTGCAGTGTTAGAATGATAGGCATAAGCTATCGCTTTTGCTGTTTTCTTAGGCCATTTCGCAAACTGTATGACCGTACAACCAATGCCGGAATCTGACAAAGCTACTTTTGCCTATTTGCCTGTTCCTGAGATTGTTACGCGCTTGGGCTTGTACGTGACCGGCGCTGGAACGGACGTCATCCCCGTCGGTGCGGATTACCCCCGGCAGCGGCATCCTGAGTTGTACGATTTCTCTTGGACGGCCGGACGAGTCTTACCTGAGTTTCAGTTTGTGTTTATCGCTGAAGGTCATGGCGAGTTTGAATCGCGGGAAACGGGTCTGCTTGAAATAGAAAGCGGTTCCTTAATGATGCTGTTTCCAGATGTGTGGCATCGTTATCGCCCCAGTCGTGATTCAGGATGGACCGAATACTGGATCTCAATTGGCGGAGACTTGCCATTTCAATGGTATCAACGAGGTCTGTTTAGTTCCAAACGTCCTTTGGCGAAGCTCCGGTCGCCGGAACTTTCGGTCCAGCAATATCGAGATATCATTGACTTCGTCGTGAAGCGTCCCGAACAAGACGCGCCTATTTTAACGGCTCGGGCGATGGCAATCATTGCCAGCGCGCTCGAACCATGGCAGGCTTCGGATGACTCCTCTGATGATACTGGCAGCGACGCAAATCGCCCCCAAGACGAATTGGTATCTGAATCACTGAAAGTCATTTGGAACAACAGTCACCAGCGCGTTTCTGTGTCCATGATCGCATCGCATGTTGGCGTGACGCGGCGTACCTTAGAACGACATTTTAAGAAGTCGCATGGGCGGACGTTGCTGCAAGAGCTTGTCGCCTGCCGAATTCAACGGGCCAAACGTCTGCTCTGTGAAACGCATGTTCCGATTAAATACGTGGCCTACGCTGCCGGTTTCAGTTCTATGTCAAATCTTTGCAAGGTCTTTCGGCGCGAGGTTGGCATGACCCCCGGAGAATACCGCGAAAGTAAGAACCGAAAGGCGTAGGTCGTTTGTTGCGGGGCACCCCGCGAAAACATTTGTAAGGATTATCGATTAGAGAAACTTCGGAAAAGAGGGTGTCGCAAAACAACAATTGATTTGGGGCGGCTTTGCGGTGCTCCCTGATATTCTTGGGGTCTAAAGATGGCAGTTTTGTAGGTAATTCTCCAAGCGGGAATTGCGGCGGAAACTCGATAGATGATAATTGGCTGGCAAGCCAACCGTCACGGATTTCGGTCTGCCCGTCAATTTAAGTTGAAGTCAAAGGAAAGAAGTACGGATGTCCAATTCGCCGAGTAATTCTGCTGTTGAGAGCGCGTTTGAACTTGCTAAAGAGCGGTACGCCGCGCTGGGCGTTGACGTTGCCAAAGCGATTAGTGCCGCGCAGACGGCTGCCGTTTCGGTGCATTGCTGGCAAGGCGACGATGTGGGCGGTTTTGAGCACGACGCTGAGTCCCTTGGTGGCGGGATTGCCGTTACTGGAAACTACCCAGGCAAGGCGCGGAGCATTGACGAGTTGCGGGTCGATCTTGAAAAAGCCTACTCGCTGTTGCCCGGTATCCAGCGTCTGAACCTGCATGCAATCTACGGCGAATTTCCAGTCGCGGTCGACCGAAATGAGATTGGTGTCGAACACTTTCAGGGTTGGATCGATTGGTCCAGCAGCCAAAACGTGGCGTTGGACTTCAATCCATCCTTCTTTTCCCACGAGAAATCCAGCGACGGTTTCACCCTCGGGCACCACGACGACGGGATTCGAAACTTCTGGATTGACCATGGAATTGCTTGCCGTGATATCGCAGCTGCGATGGGCAAAGCACAAGGTAGTCCCTGTATCACAAATTTCTGGGTGCCCGACGGCCATAAAGATACGCCTGCCGATCGGACTGCACCGCGTCAGCGTTTGGCCGCTTCGTTGGACAAAGTTTTTGCCCGTGAGATTGATGCTGCACACAATCGCGACGCGGTCGAGTGCAAGCTTTTTGGGATCGGTTCGGAAAGCTATGTCGCCGGATCTCATGAGTTTTATATGGGCTACGCGACGACGCGCAACAAAATGTTGTGCCTCGATGCGGGACACTTTCACCCCACCGAAGTGATCTCAGATAAAATTTCAAGCGTGTTGATGTACCTGCCTGAGATTTTACTACACGTCAGTCGCGGAGTCCGATGGGACAGTGATCACGTGGTGACTTATTCCGATGAATTGCAGGCGATCACCCAAGAAATCGTACGCGGAAATTACTTGGATCGAGTTCACATTGGCTTGGACTTCTTCGACGCGAGTATCAATCGAGTTGCCGCTTGGGTGATTGGCACCCGAAACGTTTACAAAGCGTTGCTGGCGGCACTGTTAGAACCGCAGGAGCAAATGAAACAGTTCGAACTCGAGGGTGACTATACCAGTCGTCTGGCCTTGATGGAAGAATTGAAGATGATGCCCTTTGGCGCCGTCTGGGATTATTACTGTTTGGTGTCAGACGTGCCAATCGGGATGGACTGGCTGAAGGAAGTCAAGCAATACGAAACGGATGTGCTGTCCAATCGAAGCAGCGTCTCAGAGACCGTTTAATTCTTGCTGTTTAAAGTAACCACCACCATATTAAGCATAGAGAAGATTTTATGACCGACGAACAGGGCAGTTCCAGCGGTGAATTCGAACGCACGCCGGTCCCAGAACATGCATTATTGGGACAGGGTAAGTTCTGGGGAATGTACGCCGGAGAGCATGCCGCCGGCACCGAGTTTATGATCGGGCCTCTGTTTTTAGCTGCTGGGGCAAGTCTCCAAGATCTGATTCTTGGATTGTTGTTGGGTAATATTCTTGCGGTGCTTACTTGGCGTTTCTTGGTTGCTCCGATCGCGATTGCCAAACGCATGACGCTGTACTACCAGCTGGAACGGATCGCTGGCGGTGCCTTGGTCAAATTTTACAACGTTGTTAACGGAGTGTTGTTCTGTTTCCTTGCCGGGGCGATGATAACCGTGTCGGCCAGCGCCGTTGGAATTCCTTTTGGAATTAACTACGCGGTTCCCGAAGAAACGTTTGGGCTTGGCGCGCCCTCGTTTACTGGGCTGGTTGTGATCGTCGGGATCGTGATCGCCATTATTGCTTCAGCGGGTTATTCAACGGTGGCTCGTTTCGCCAACATCGCCGCGCCGTGGATGATTGGTATCTTCGCCGCCTGCGGAATCGTATCGATGACGCAGATGGGGGCCACTGATTGGGCAACGATCTCCGAAGGCAAGTGGTGGAGCGACGCCATCGATTTCGTACAGGCCAAAGAAGGCGAACAGAAGTTTGGGTTTTGGCAGATCGTTGTGTTTGCGTGGTTGTGTAATGGTGCGATGCACTTTGGCATGGCCGATCTTTCGATCTTCCGTTTTGCCAAAAGTCCCAATGCGGGCTGGGCGCCTGCGATCGGAATGTTCCTCGGCCACTACATGGCTTGGATCGCTGCGGCTTTGTTGTTGGCTGCCCAAATCAAGCTTTCGCAAGACCACACCGCTAACCCCGGAGCTCTGGCATGGGGAGCACTTGGGTGGACCGGCATTTTATGTGTGGTGATCGCTGGCTGGACAACGGCCAATCC
>CAYOZV010000037.1:0-29622 GCA_964408465.1 uncultured Pirellulaceae bacterium | reverse complement strand
GAGACGGCATCAATCCGGATACCGGCGCTCCTGACCCAGCTCTATCAGACAGTGATGACTCCAACAGCGGAAGTGATCCGGATGCGGTTGGCGATGACCCAACGACAATCGTGATTGCTGACCTTGCCATCGCGAAAGCGGCAGTGGGTGCTCCGGTTGAAGTCGCTGATGGAAACTTTGATGTGACTTATCAAGTCGTGGTTGAGAACAATGGCACCGTAGATCTTGCGAACTTGAGTTTGCTCGAGGATCTGGCGACGCAATACGGCGGTCTGTACGTTGACGCCTACGGACTGACGATGGTGACAGCACCAAGCGACACCGGCAGCAGTGTTTCGCTGAATGCAGCTTGGGACGGAACCGGCGTTGTCGATTTGGTTGACCAGTCAGCTTCGAACGCACTGGCGATCGGCGACTCGTTTGTTATCGAGTTCACCGTCACCGTCGATCCTTCCAACGCAACGGGCAACGAAACCAATACGGTTTCCGGTACCGGCGATGCGGTGGATGAAAACGGCGATCCGATCACCGATTCCAACGGCGATCCGGTGACGGCCTCTGACGACAGCGACAGCGGCACCGACCCGAGCAACGACAACCCCAACGATCCCGGGAACACTGGCGGAACCGACGATCCGACACCGCTGCAAGTTCCAAGCCTCGGCTTGGCCAAGCAGGCAGGCGTCGCGGTTCCCAACGGTGACGACTGGGACATTGAGTTCACGTTCACTGTGGAGAACACCGGGACGGTATCGCTTGCGGATCTGACCTTGATGGACGATATCGCATCCCAGTTCGGCAACGCTTACGTTTCGGCCAACGGTCTCGCGGTGCAGAACTTTAGCGGCACCGGATCGGCGCCAACGGCCAACAGCGGTTGGTTGGGAGACACCAGCCAGTCATTGATCTCGGGCGGTACGATCGAGGTGGGAGATACTTTTGAAGTGGTCGTGACGATCACGATTGATCCCGACGGCATCGACGGCACAGCCGATCCGCTTGAGAACACTGCCACCGGTGGCGGCAATGCGGTTGACCAAAACGGTGATCCGATCACTGATTCCAACGGCGATCCATTGACGGCTCAAGACGACAGTGACAACGGCACCGATGCCGATGGCGAAAACGGTGGCGACGAAGACGGCAACGGCAGCTTCGCCGACGATCCGACGCCGATTGTGATCGCAGACCTTGGAATTGCCAAGGACGTTGTGGCCACGACCGCGCTTGACAACGGCAACTTCGAAGTGACTTATCAGGTCACGGTTGAAAACACCGGAACCGTTGACCTGGCTAACCTGAGCCTGCTCGAAGACATTGCGACTCAATTTGGTTCAGCCTACGTGGACGCTTACGGTCTCACACTGACCACAGCTCCAACGGATGCAGGCAGTTCAGTCGCGGTCGATGGCACGTGGGACGGCAGCGGCACGACAGAGATGGTTGACGCAGCAACGCCTTCGATATTGGCCGTCGGCGATTCGCTGGTGCTAGAATTCACCGTCGAAGTTGATGTCAACGCGGCCGGTGCACCCAGCCCGATCAACAACACGGTCACCGGTGGTGGCGATGCGGTTGATGAAAACGGTGCCCCACTGACCGATCCAAACGGCAACCCAATCACCGCCGAAGACGACTCCGATAGCGGAAGCGATCCAAACGGTGATAACCCCAGCGATCCTGGCAACAACGGCACCAGCGACGATCCTACGCCGCTGCTAATTCCCGACGTCGGCATCGCCAAAACCGCTGGAGATGCTGTTGCTAACGGTGACAACTGGGACGTGGCGTTCACGCTTGTCTTTGAGAACACGGGAACGGTCACCGTTGACAACCTCACGATGTTGGACGACATTGCGGCGGAATTCGGAAACGCGTTCGTCTCTGTAGACGGTCTGGCGATTGTGAATTTTGCTGGAACAGGAACCGCGCCGGGTGCCAATGCGGCTTGGGCTGGTGACACGACGCAGAACATCCTTGACGGAACCGGCAGCCTTAACGTCGGCGATTCATTCGAAGTCGTCTTCACGGTAACGATTGATCCCGATGGAATTGACAACGTCTCGCAAGGGCTGACCAATCAGGCAACCGGCAGCGGCGACGGCGTCAATCCAGATGGCTCGCCAATGACCGACGCCAATGGCGATCCTGTCACCGGCACTGATGATTCTGACAGCGGCACTGATGCCGGCGGCGAAAACAACGGCGACGAGAACAACGATGGCGTTTCGGACAACGATCCGACTCAAATCGTGATCGCCGACATTGCCGTTGCGAAAGAAACCGTCGGAGCACCGACGCGATTAGCCAATGGCAATTTCGAAGTCACCTACCAACTGGTGATTGAGAACAACGGCACCGTGGATCTCGCGAACCTCAGCTTGGTCGAAGATTTGGCCACGCAATTCGGTGCGGTCTATCAGGGCGGTTCAGGTTTGGCGATGGTCACAGGCCCAACGGATCCAGCCAGCAGCATCACGCTTGATGCGGCCAACTGGGATGGTTCGGCCACAACCGAAATCGTCGACCAAACAGCGGCTTCGTTATTGGCGATCGGTGATTCGTTCACGATCGAGTTCATCGTCGAAGTTGATCCAACACGGGCTTCAGGTCCAATCGCCAACACGGTCACCGCCGGCGGCGACGCAGTTGACCAAAACGGTGATCCGCTGACTGATTCCAACGGCGATCCAGTCACGGCCTCCGATGCCAGCGACAGCGGAAGCGATCCTAACGACGGCAATCCAGGCACCCCTGGCGACACCGGCGGAACAGATGATCCGACGCCGCTGCAGGTACCCAGCATTGCCATTGCCAAAAGTGCCGCCGACGCGGTCGCCAACGGTGACAATTGGGATCTAACATTCACACTGGTCATCGAAAACGATGGCACGGTTGATCTAACGAATCTGTCTGTGATGGATGACCTCGCGGCTGAATTTGGCAACGCCTACGTTTCGGCCAGCGGCCTGAGCGTGGAGAACTTCAGCGGTTCAGGCACGCCACCGACGGCCAATAACGCTTGGCTATCGGATACGTCTCAGTCGATCACCAGCGGCGGAACGCTGGAGTTGGGAGACACATTTGAAGTTGTCTTCACCGTCACCATTGATCCCGATGGAGTTGACTCCATGGCTCAAGGCCTTCAAAACCAAGCGACCGCTGCGGGCGACGCTCTTGATGAGAACGGCAATCCACTGGTTGATGACTCCGGCAATCCGGTCGTTGCCAGCGACGACAGCGACAATGGCACCAATCCGCACAGCGAGAATTCGGACGTCGACACTCCCGGCGACGGTGTTTATGGAAACGACCCGACCCCGATTGTGATCGCTGACATTTCAGCGGCGAAGTCAGTTGCGGGAACGCCGATAGCATTAGCCAACGGCAATTTCGAAGTGACTTATGAAGTCATCATCGAAAACACAGGCACCGTTGACCTTGCGAACCTAACTGTGATCGAAGATCTTGCGACTCAATTCGGAGCAAGCTTTATCAGTGCCAGCGGATTGACGCTAACCACCTCACCGTCCGATGCAACCAGTGCCATCACCGTCGATGGTGCGTGGGACGGTAGCGGCGCGACCGAGTTGATCGACTCAGCGGCGGCGACGTTGTTGGCGGTCGGCGATTCGTTCGCGGTGCAGTTCACCGTCGAAGTCGATCTCGATGCCAACGGAAGCTCTGAACCGATCAGCAACCAAGTGGTGGCCGGTGGAGATGCGATTGACGAGAACGGCAATCCAATCTCCGATTCCAACGGCGATCCGATCACCGCAGAGGACGATTCAGACAGCGGAAGCGATCCAAGCAGTGACAATCCTAATGACCAAGGAGACAACGGCACCAGCGACGATTCTACGCCGCTGTTGATTCCCGATGTCGGCGTGGCCAAGACCGCAAGCGATCCGGTTGCCAACGGAGATAACTTCGATGTGACCTTCACGCTGTTGCTGGAGAACACAGGCACCGTTTCGCTTGATGGGCTAACGTTGACCGACGATGTGATGTCGCAGTTTGGCAACGCCTTCGTTTCGGCCAGCGGCCTGACCGTCAGTAACTTCATCGGCACCGGCACCGCGCCGACGGCTAACGCGGATTGGTTGACTGATTCGACACAAAACTTGCTCTCTGGCGGCACGCTGGAGACGGGCGACCTTGTTGAGGTAACCTTTGTGGTTACGATCGACCCAGATGGTGTCGACAGCATGGCCCAAAGCTTGACCAACGAAGCCGTTGGTTCTGGTAACGGCATCAATCCTGACGGTTCGCCAATGACCGATGCCAACGGCGATCCTGTGGTGGCTTCTGACGATAGCGACAACGGGACCGACCCCAACGATCCTGGCAATGACCCGACTCCGATTTTGATCGCGGATCTTGGCATTGCGAAACAGGTCGTGGGTACACCGTTACCTGTCGGCGAGAATTTCGAAGTGACCTATCAAGTCGTCGTCGAAAATACCGGAACCGTTGACCTAGCCAATATTTCCTTGTTGGAAGATCTCAGTGGCCAATACGGTTCGGCATTAATCAGTGCCGGTTCAGCGGCGGTGGTTTCACCGGCAACCGCAACCGGAAGTTCCTTCACGGCCAACAGTGCGTTCGACGGAAACGCTGACACGCAACTGGCAGCCGCCGGCAGCACTTTGGCGATCGGTGATTCGGTCACCATCGAGTTCAAAGTTGTCGTCGACCTCGCAGCAGCGGGGGCAGCGAATCCGCTGGTCAACCAAATCGTCGGCTCTGGAGACGCGATCGACGAAAACGGCGATCCAATCCTAGACAGTAACGGCGATCCCGTTGTGGGAACCGACGATTCGGATTCAGGGTCCGATCCGTCCAACTCCAATCCGGGTGATTCCGGTGACAATGGCACCAGTGAAGATCCGACGCCGCTGTTGATTCCTGATGTGGGTGTCGCGAAGTCCGCTGGTGATGCCGTTGAAAACGGCGAGAACTTCGACGTGACCTTCACGCTGGTTTTCCAGAACACTGGAACCGTCGCTCTGGAGAGCCTGTCTTTGATTGATGACGTTGAAGCTCAATTCGGAGATGCGTTCCTTTCGGCCAGCGGTTTGACGATCGCCAATTTCTCGGGCACCGGCACCGCACCGACGGCCAATCCAGGTTGGGCTGTCGACACAGCAGCCAACATGTTGCTGGGTGGAACCGTGAACCCAGGCGACCAGTTCGAGGTGAACTATACCGTTACGATTGACCCTGACGCCAGTGGCGTTTCCGACGGCTTAGTCAATCAAGCGACCGGTTCGGGTGCGGGACTTAACCCCGATGGCTCGCGACTGATCGACGGCAACGGCAATCCTTATTCAGCCTCCGACCTCAGCGACAGTGGCAGCGATGCCGTTGGTGACAATGGCGAAGGCTCGACGGCAGATCCAACATCGGTCATCATCGCTGACCTTGGCATCGCCAAAGCGATTGTTGGAACGCCTGAGGTACTGTTCAACGGTAACTCGATTGTGACCTTCGAGGTCGTCATCGAGAACACCGGCACCGTTGATCTGGCTAACCTATCGCTGATCGAAGATTTAGCAACACAATTCGGAGACGCATTCATAAGCTCTGGTGACCTGACGTCGACTGTTGGTACCACTGACCCTGCCAGCAGTATCACCATTGATACTGCCGGCTTCGACGGGGCAGGTTCACCGGAGCTTTTAGATCAATCGGTTAACAACGTACTTGCCGTGGGCGATTCGTTCACGATTCAGTTCAGCGTTGAAGTTGATCCTGACGGTGTCGGCACTGGGGGACTTGAGAACCATGTCTCCGGTAGCGGTGCTGCGGTCGATGCCAATGGGGACCCATTGTTGGATTCCAACGGCAACCCAATTAGCGGCACCGATCTCAGCGACGCCGGATCTAATGCCTCGGGCAACAACCCGGGTGAAGTGGGAGACACGGGAAGCTCTGAAGACCCAACACTCTTCACTCCCGAGCCACGTGCGTTGGGGACCATCTCCGGTGCGGTGTTCGTTGACGCTAACGGCGACGGCATCCAAGATCCTGGAGAAGCAGGAATCGAGGGCGTCGAAGTCACACTGGTCGGCGAAGATGTATTCGGCAACGCCGTCGAGATCACGACGCTGACCGATGCTGAGGGCAACTACGTGTTCGAAGGACTCAACGCGGGTACCTATCAGATCATCGAAACTCAACCCGAGGATTTTGATGACGGTGGAGAAAACAGCGAGTTCGCAGCCTCCATCGGCAACGACAGCTTGAACGACATCACGCTTGGCTTTGGTCAGAACCTTGGCAACAACAGCTTCGCCGAACTGGATGGTTCGGTCACCTCTGGCAACCCATCGCGGTTACCGGGATTGCTACCCTTTGGAGGCAGCCAACGGTTTGCCAACCAGATCAGTAACTTCCTTGGTGCACCTGGACCGATTTACTCAGGTGTTCCTATCGCCAGCAACGGCAACCCGCTAACCTTGGAAAGCGGACGACCGGTCACCGGCGGTTACGCGACAGAGTTCGCATCTCCAGATGCGGCAACTGATTGCGGATGCCCTGAAGTGATCGAAACTCCATGCGAAGTTGTCGAACCTTGCCAGCCGTGTGCTGAAGAGGTTATCCAAGAGACAACCTGCGATCCTTGCCAGGAGCAGGAAGTCATCTCCGATAGCGAGTGTCAAGTTTGTGAAGAGCCTGTCGCCTGCGAAGAGTGCAGTGACTGCGGAAACTGCTGTGACTGCGGCAGCGTGCCTCAGAAGCTCGGAGTGCTATTCCGTTTGAAGAACTGGTTGAGTCGCTAGGGTTGCTCAACGCTTCCATGAAGACTTAAAAGCCTCAAGGCCGGACAATTGTCCGGCCTTTTTTTGTAGACATCGTTATTACTTGGCTGACGAGATCTGGCCAACACAGGTCGACCTTCGGCAAACTTGCCGCCCTATCCTCTATTGGCGTTGTGTTCCATCGTTGATCAGGGTGTCGCGCACGACGTTGCGGACGGCGTTCAGAAAATTAGTGATTCTGTGCCTGAAGCTGCCGCACGTACGGATCGCAAACGTGAGCGGCTCTCGGCAATTTCACGCGCTTTCTCTTGCTGGCTGTCTTGCAGATTCAAAGGGGCTTTCATCACGTGTTCGTTAGATCTCTTTTGCCTGCGGCGTAGGGTGGTCCAGGATTTAGATCTAGGATTTCACGTTTTGGTGCTACGAGTGACTCCTCAAACTGACAGCCCCATTTTGAATCGGGCACCGTCCCGGCGAGCGTCTGTCCGGCGTCGATGACGGCGCCGTTTTCGAAAATGTACTTCGCCGTATTGAACAAAAGTTTGCTGACGTCGTTGGGATCTAGGTCACGAAAATGGACTTGTAAATCATGCAGCCCAATCTCATCCAGCCCGCGCGTGTCCATCAGCATGTCCTTGGTTTGGGAATTACTGACACTGAAAAACCGAACGTTCAACGCACCAAGACGTTCAATCGGATCCTTTTCACAGGATTCGAGGTAGGCCAGCGGGTAGGCGACCTGCTGGGAGTGTTTGAACACGATCGCGTTGGGCTGGGTGATCTCGACAAACGCTTGGAGGACACCATGGAACAACCGAATTCGATCCGCGGGCTCTAAACCATCGGCCAACATCTCCGTAATCAGCACCGCGCACTTACTGGATTCGATTCGCGCCGCGGCATCATTGCAGGCCCACGATTGAGCAACGGTGGCGGCGTACTCCGCTGGATCTGTTTCTTTGTCGGTGGAAAGAATCGCGGTCTGAGGCGCAACCGCAACGCCTTCGAGCTGATAGCTGTGGTTTTTGTGCGTCAGCAGAAACGTGCCGTTGTCTGAATCCGGAGAAAGCGTCTCGATGCCAGATTCCAGCAGTTGTTCGGCGCGAGCGGCAAGCTCCGCAGGATCATAAGACGGGGGGGTGGTGTAGTGGAGCTCCGCCATCTGCATTGACATCGCGGTCTATCCTTGGGGTTGTATCGGAATTGAGAACGAAACAGGCATCATAGCAAAAACGCTTCATCTGATGCACTGTGTTGGATTGGGACGCGGACGGTGCCGAGTTCAAGTGCCAGTTGAAGACCACGATATTGCGTGGATGGTTTTTGTGAGCAGTAGATCTTCTGAAAAGACCACCACTCCGAGATAATTAACCGAAGAACCTAGAAATTTCTTCACTAGGACCGTATGTCCGAATGCGTGTTAAAATATCCGGATTTGTTTGATGTTTCCAAATTGCAACTTATACTCTTGAAATAGGACTTGAAACATCACGTCAACGGAAACCGGCCGCGATTAGCTGCGGCGCGGATCACACCATGCAACAACATCGTTCAAAAGAAAAACGCCAAGCATTCACATTAGTAGAATTATTGGTTGTCATTGCCATTATCGGCATCTTGATTGCGATGATTTTGCCGGCCGTTCAAACGATACGCGAATCGGCCAGGAAAACTCAATGTTTGAATCGCTTACGCCAGATGGGTTTGGCGACGATGATGTTTCACGACACCTACGAAGCTTTCCCCCCGGCGAGACTCTTCCCGAAGAAATACGCGCGGGCTCCACTGGACGCCGGCAGTGATCAACCCAGCTGGTTGGTGCGCATCCTCCCTTACCTTGAGCAGCAGCCGTTCTTCGCGCAGTGGGATCTATCGCAATCGTACAATGATCACCCTGCGGAGGCCCTTAAGCATGCGGTCGCGTCATTCGTCTGCCCGTCCCGCCGTTCCATCGACAATGCCTTAGCCGAATCGGTGTTCGAAAAAGCGCTGGTGCCGCTGCCGTGTGGTTGCGGTGGCTGGGTGCAACTGGAAGTCGTCGGTGGCGCCACGGGTGACTATGCGGGAAATCATGGCGACCTCTCCCCGGGCTCCATCGGTGCCTCAACGGACTATTACTACGGAGGCAACGGCACGGGCGTCATCATTTCATCCCAAGCCAAACGAAATGGTAACGGCCCGCAGCTGACTTGGGTCGATCGAGTGAGTTACGAAAAAATCAGCGATGGATCAAGCAACACCGCGTTAGCCGGCGAGCTTCATGTTGCACCTGATAATTTGAATACGATCCCCTTCAACGGCCCGATCTACAATGGTGAAGATCTTGCCGCGTTCACTCGTGTTGGAGGGCCCGGCGTCGGGCTGCTTTCGGGTGCCGATGAATCAAACACGGTTCTAGGCTTTGGCAGCTGGCACCCCGGAACGTGCAATTTCGTCTACGCCGACGGCAGCACCAAAGCGGTCGACAATGACGTTGATACAGTGACACTTGGACAAATCTGCCATCGCAGCGACGGCCAAGTGCAAAACCGCCAATAGTTATTACCGCTTCTTGGTCACCCAATGATCACCAAAGTTCTCCCCATGAAAAACAGCGCCGCCGGTCAAGCTCCGCGACTCGGTCGACACATTGTCGTAATCACAGCCTTGCTGTTGTTTCCGATGCTGACGGGTTGTGGATCGGACCGATTGCCAACGCACGCCGTTATCGGATCGATTGAATTTGAAGACGGAACTCATCCGATGTTCGGCGACATCGAATTTTACAACGCCCAACATAAATTGAATGCGCGCGGCGAAATCAAACGCGATGGATCTTTTACCGTCGGCACTTACGTCGCTGACGACGGGGCCGTGGAGGGAAAACACCAGATCATTGCCCTGCAGATGGGCGGGGACTTTTTTTATGGGAAGCGCACCGACACGATCAAGCACGACCACGGGGCGCTGATCAATTCGTCATTCTTTGATTATCGGACCTCAGGATTAGAGTGTGACATTGTGCCCGGGGAGAATCGGGTCAAACTGACTGTCCGCAAGAATCCTCGACAAACTTCGGACGGAATGCCGAAAAACTGAACTCTCAGTATTGACCTTTGCGGGCATGCTTTCAATACTTGGGTTTTAATTGTCGGGCTGTTTGAACCAATCCTATTGGTTTTGACTCATCAAATGTTGCACAAGCAATTATCAATTTGCTTTTTCGTAGGTTACTTAGGTTTATTGTTAAACCTCGGGCCGTCGCTGCATCATGCTCCGATTTTCGGATTACATGGCCAAGATAATGAGGCCGGCAGCTGTCAACATTCGTGTTGTGGGCATTCACACGCCCCTCCTGCTCAGCAAACGTCCAACGACAATTCTGTCGTTTCCACCAACGTCCATCACGACTGCTCGTTTTGTAAGTTCTTCGATCAACTTCACGTGGTCGTGGTTAACGTAGAAACGATTGAGGTTTCAGATTTTGCGTTTCTCTTGGAAGCGATTAGATCCGAGCAACCGCCCTCCGTCAAATTTTCTCCGCTGGCCCGTGGGCCGCCTTCTTTTGCCTGAGAACCGATTTGCAAATTGGCGTTTTCCTTTGACAGCGCCCGCGGTTCGGATTTCTCTTCCTTCAAGCAACCTGCTTGCTTCGAGCCATCGTCACCTGCGCCTTCTTTGATCTGAAGCGCGGAATCATCCGTTTTTTGTAGCGGTTTGTATGCGTTGGCTAATTTTCAAATTAAACCACGATTGCGGCACGTCAGCATTGCGCTGGAGTCCGAAGCGATCGGGTGACGGTAACGGTGTTCGTTAGTGTTGCGATGGTTTTACTTTGAAAATTAAGCGTCCAAGGGGGTTCTGTTTTTTAGATCGCACTGCATTTATTTGGAGTCACAACGATGTTTCAAAACCATTTTGAGAAACACCGCACGCGCGTTGGTTTCACGTTGGTCGAGTTGTTGGTCGTCATTGCAATCATCGGAATCTTGATTGGCATGCTGTTGCCGGCGGTTCAATCGGTTCGTGAAGCGGCAAGGAAAACGGTTTGTGCGAATAAGTTTCGCCAGATCGCTCTCTCGGTTCACAACTATGAATCGACGCATATGCATTTCCCCGTGAATCAAGTTGGGCCTGGCCCACTTGAATCAACGGGCAGTCATTCGTCGGGCTATTACAGTTGGATCGTTCCGCTGCTGCCTCATTTTGAGCAACAGAACGTTTACAACTTAATGGACCATTCGATCAGCAATGGTGACGGCAATGGATATAAGATCAGCGCGACTCATCCTAATGCTGAGGCGGCTGGAACATTTATTGACACCTTGATTTGCCCCTCGGACACACCCAATACAGAGAACTCAGTTATTCTGGGAAGTGCCAATCCAGCTCCTTGCAGCATGGCTGCGAATGCAGGATGGCCTTATCGGACAACTGGAATTGATGGATCGGGAAGCACGGGAAGGTTCAACGGCGTTATCCCGTTGGTTCACCCTTCGAAGAACGTTTCGTGGCATGGTGCCAAGCGATTGAGCTTCGGTTCGATCACCGATGGCTCTTCGAACACGGCTTTGATTTCAGAGCGTTTGATCCAACAGGGAAATAGCGCAGATGCAATTAATGACGGGGACGATAGAACCCGTTCGCTGCATATCCTCGATAGAACCGAATCACTGGACGCCATTGTCGACCAGATGTCTGCTTCACACGCGCATGTGTTCGAGTCGGCACACATCGGCAGATCTTGGTCCAGTGGCGCTCCTTTGGCGGCACCGATCTATATGCATGTTTCACAGCCGAACTCACGTATGGGGCATTACAGCACCAGCGTTGAGGAAGGCGATTTCGTTTTCACAGCCAGCAGTCAACACTCAGGCGGCGTCAATGTCGCTCTGGCCGATGGCTCTGTGCATTTCGTTTCTGATGACGTCTCTCCTGTCGTTTGGTGGGCCAGCGGTGGCCGCAATGATGGACGCGTCGAAACACTTGATTAACTAAAAACACTTTTATAACTAAGACATTATACGGAAATTTTTTATATGAATAAGCTAACTATTTTTTCAGCAGCCATCTTCGCTACCAGCCTTAGCCAATCGGCTTTCGCGCAACACGCAGACGTTGAATTTGGATACGACAACCCTTCGGCCCCGACTACGATCGTGCTTGAAAACGATGACGTATCCAGTGAAGGTATTCAATTCTGGGAATCCGATATCGAATTGCTGGACCCCGACACGCCTGGAGATTTTGGTTGGGCGGATCCGGGTTTTGAGGCGGCCTTGGACGAAGGCCTGCAGTTCAATCCTGGCGATAACATCTTTATCAGCGTGCTGGACGCGCGGGACCATTCAAGTTTTGGTCAGGGATTTGTCAATTTTTACAATCCAACGACCGCGCTGTTGGAAGCCTCGCAGTCGATTGCAGTTATTGACAACACCCCAACGGGAACAACGGACCTCATCCTAAACGGAGCAGAGGACCCGGTCGGCGATGCCCTTCAATTCCTTGCCACGGCCGAAGATGATGGTGATGCGCACGACCACGTTGTTTTTGATCTGCTCAATGACGACACCGCGCCGATCGGTGCTTACGGAGTTTTGTTGGAAGTCCGTGCGGTTCAAGCCAATGGATCACCTGACGTTGTTTCTGATCCATTTTGGTTCATCCTCAACAACAATCTACCGGAAGAAGATTTCGAAGGCCCAGCGCTGGGGGCTTTTGGAATTGTCGAAACCGCTGCCATTCCAGAACCAACATCTTTGGCGCTGCTGTTTGGCGGAGCCACCTGCTTGGTTCTGCGTCGTCGCCGATAGATCTCCAGATCTGAAGCGCAAAAGAGTATAGGAAATGCAGTCGACATTGTCGGCTGCATTTTTTTTAGTAGCCTTTCGCTCCGCGAAAGAGCACTCAAGCGCCCCGCACCTTCAATCAGTTGTCATTTTACCAAACCAAGTGCTTCAGCCTAACGGCGTTTGATTTACAAAACTGAGCCGCAAGACACTAGCCGCCGGTGCCCAGCGAAAAACGCAAATACGTAGATACAGATGAGGCAAGTAAACGAGCGGCTAGCGCGATGCCGCTCAGTCAGCGCGGCCAGCGCGGTTGACTGCTCGTAGGTTGGGCTAACGCCAAGACCGATGGTAAAATCATTGACCTTGCGTCTAGGCGGTGGCGCGCGAGTGCCCTTTCGCGGAGCGAAAGGCAACCATGTTTAAAATTTTTCTTTCGGATTATCGATGCTCCGTTTTGTTTTTGCCGTACTCGCGTTTTTAAGTGGATCGGTCGCCCTCGCGCACGAACTCCTTTGGACTCGGCGGCTGATCGATTTACTGGGAGCCACCGAATCGGTTACCGGAAGAGTGCTGGGGTTGTTTTTCTTAGGCCTCGCTTTGGGCGGTTGGCTGGCGACACGTTGGGGTTACTCCGACGGCAACCCCGCGTTCCGATTGGCCATCGCTGAATTTTCGATCGCGATTTTTTCGCTGCCGGCAATGTTTTTGCCACTGTGGGCAGATGAATTAATTCTGGCTTTGGGAACCGATGGACTCACGACCTGGCAAGGGGGACTTTTGAAATTGGTCCTTTCGGCGGGCGTTGTTTTGCCTCCTTCGATCGCTATGGGAACGACGATGCCTCTGTTCATTCGCGTGATGACATCGCTGGGGGCAACGGTGCGCGGCGCCGGAGTCTGGCTCTATTCGCTCAACATGTTAGGCGCGGTTTTGGGTCTTTGGTTTGTATCTACCTTTCTGTTGGATTTGGCCGGTGTCCGTGGGGCAATGGTCACCGCTGCCTTAGGTAACGTCATCATTGCGGCAACGGCGTTTGGATTGTCACGGATGATGATCGACAATCCCGCCACTGAATCGGGAAGCAAAAATCAAAAATTGCAATCCGCCTCAAAGGCACTTGATGGTTGGACAACACGTGGCAGCATTGGCGTCTTTTTACTGGCCTTCGCGTCAGGTCTGATGGTGCTGGCCAGTGAGATGTTGATCCTCAGATTATTGGCTCTGGTCGCGCCTTCCTCCTTGCAATCAACCAGCGCGCTACTGGCCAGCGTCATTCTATTTCTCGCCTTAGGTTCAATGATGGTCGCCGTTATGAACCGATTTGGGCTTTCAAGCGAAAATCAGTTACTGATGGGGGCAACCGGAGCGGCGCTGTTCTGTGCGCTGTGTCCCTTAATTCTCTATCAAACGACCAACCAACTCGTTTCGATTCGTTATCTTTGGGCGCTTGATGGACGAACGCTGAATTCTCTGAACCAATACTGGTTTACGTTGTTCGCAATCGTCGCCTTGTCTTCGGGTGCGACAATGTTTTTTAGCGGATTCGTGTTCCCGTCTATTTTGTCACTGCATTCAAAATCTGACCCCCAAGGCCGATCGGTCGGACTGTTGTTGGCCGTCAATGGAGTCGGCGGGCTGGTGGGTGCCGAAGTCGCTAATTGGCTGATGATTTTTCAGTTTGGAATTTATCTGGGGTTTGCGATCTTAGCCATTTCGATCGCACTGGCGACGATCGGCGCGTGCTGGATTACCGATCGTAAGACATTAGCGCTGGGTTTGACAATTGGAACGTTGGCGGTGGGAATCTTCACTGGGCAGCCCTATGAGGACCTGCGGTACCTAAGTCCGCACGCGAAGAAAAACTACAAGATCAAGGACACTCGTTTCGGCCGCGACGGGGTGTTACTGATTGTCGATGATCAGGCCCAATCGCGCAGCATGCTGATGAATAACCAGTACATTCTTGGCAGCTCAGGCTATGCAGCGGCAGAGCGTCGACAGCTGTTACTGCCGTGGCTTTTACATCCCCAATCCGAAGAGGTTTGCTGCTTGGGGTTCGCCACGGGGATGTCGGCCGGCGGGTTGGAGGTCTTGGATTCGCCGCCCAACGTCACTTCGATTGAACTATCGGAAATGGTGGTTGACGCAGCCGGCGAATTTTTTCGTGATAAGAACCAATCTTTTTACGACCGTGCCGGCAACCAAGTCATTCTCGAGGATGGCCGAACGTTCATGGCGTGTGCCGAAAATGGATACGACCTGATTGTGGCCGATTTGTTTCGTCCGCATGGAGCAGGGGAGGGCAGATTGTTTTCGGTGGAGCATTTTAGCAACGTCAAACGAGCCCTCCGGCCGGAGGGTCTTTTTTGCCAATGGTTGCCAGCGCATCAATTGAATCAGAAACAATTTGAAATCATCGCCGCGACCTTTCTCAAAGTTTTCCCTAATACGCTGGTCATCAATGGTGGCCTAGATTCGCGCACGCCAACGATCGGGCTGTGCGGTTGGCAAAATGACAAGCCTTGGGAAACGGGTGAGCTGGTCGAAAAAATCAAAGCCATCCGAAACCAAAAAGGGATATCTGATAAACTCGCGCTCAATGCGCAACTGCTAATCGTCGGCGTCCTCAAAGAAAAGTTGTTCGACGGGTCTCAGATCAACACGCTGGACAACGCACTGCTGGAAATTGACGCGGGGAAGTTTTGGATCCTGAAAGACCTGCGCCCTCAGCGGCCCTCGGATACGCTGGAGAACGGATTTCTTTCAGGAAAGAATTGGAAAACGTTCACGCAGCAACTTTTTGAAAAAACAGCGCCCGTGCTCGATGCGGCACACCGAAAGCAGTTCATCGAGAACTTGAAGTAAAACGCACCGCAGATGCACCGCTGATGCACTTCAACTGCACAGCGCATGCACCTCGAACGTGATACGGATTTTTAGTCGAAAATATCGTCGATCGACTCTTCCTTCCGCCCCAACGGATCGCGCCGAGCGTGGTCTCGGTCTTCGGCCAAGACGTGGTCGGGCGTGGCGATCGACCTTACCGAAAATTCGCGGCAAGACGACAACAGCGCGTAAGCTGTCGTGATCAGCGCTGTTAGGATCATCGCCCCATACCCCATCCATTCCGAGGCGCTCTTGGTCGATGTCAGATCCCAAGCGGTCGTTGGCACCGTCCGGTCAAGCGCTGAGTACCAGTTGGCATACGCGAGGAACCCCGCGTCAAAATACTCACGGCGATAGTCGAAGGCTTCGAAGATCGCAACGAAAATAGAGGGCAGGAACATGACGATCCCCAGCCCCAGAAGTCCTATCCAAATCGACGCATGAGGCGAAAATCGTTTTACAAAACTGTTGAAGATATAGCAGCAGCTAAGAAAAAGTGAAAAATAGCAAAAGGACAAAAACACCGCTTCGTAATTGAGCTTACCGCCTGAGATCAGAAACATTAGCACCGCGGCCACCGTCGCTCCGAAAATCCCATTGGACCAAGCGAAAAGAAACCCGCGTCCGGGCCCCGGCATCAACAGTCCGCCAAAGCATTGCCCCCAAATTGTTTTCGGCATCGAACGCTGCACCCGATTGGACAGCCGATGCGACGTCATCGTCAGCAAACTGCCCATGAACAGCCAGTAGTGCAGAAAAAATAACAGCAGAATCATTACCCCGTTTAGGCTTCCATCTACTCCCGACACACCAATCAAGAAAGCGACAAAAAGCGTCTGTTGCACCAGCATCGCTATTCTCAAATAGGTCGCTCGATTGTCGGAATCAAACGTGATTTGAGCCGTCGCAGCGACCAACAACAACAATGCCGTCGACAAAACCCCGCAGGCCCAACCTGCAATCCAGAAATATGCTTCCTTGGGGAGGCCGCCGAACTCTTGGGCGAAACCATATGAGATAAAACACCACATCCAAGCACCGGCCAACAGAATTAAAACGAACACCAACTGCAACCCTGCACTTACCATCCGCGTCGTGCTGATGCTGCCCATGGCGAGCCCTAAACAGCACAACGACGCACTGCACCCAAAGGCACTCAACAGCGAAAAGATGATCTGGTAAACGTCGACCCCGCGCAGCAAAAACGTGAACGTCACACAGGGCGCCAACACCGACATGTAGATCAAAATCTGAAGAAAGGCGCTACACAGTTTCCCCATCACAATCTCAGACGGTTTCATCGTCGTGATCGAAATCAGCTGCAACGTGCCGTCGCCATGTTCGGCAGACAGCGACTGAAACGTGCTCATGGGAACGATGATCATCAAAGGCAAACCCAACACCACCAGATAGCCCATTAATAAAACTTGGCCCAATTTGTTACTGCCAGAACCATCGGAGAGGGCCACGAACGTAACGACCAGCGTGATGATGATCGTCGCGAAGAACGTCCAAACGAAGTGCCGACTCTTGGTTGCCTGACGTGTCTCTTTGACCAAGATAGAACTGAATTGGTCGCTGGTTTTATCTAGGAACGGATCCAACCGTCCGTTTTTTTCGACCGCGATTCGTAAATCAACAGCGCCCTCACCAACGCGGCGACCGGACGCGTCTCCTCCGAGTGATCCAGCAGAAAAAATTGAGATTTCTTCGTCTACCGTTTCCCTTTTTTTAGCCGAAGTCGACGAATCTGTTTCTTGATTGCTCATTGCACACGCCCCTGAGTAACGTGTAAGAAAGCTTCCTCCAACGACCGTTGTTTGGCCTGAAAACTGGAAACGCGAATGCCGGCGTGCACCAATTCGGCCAGCAGATCGGCCTGTTCATTGAGGTCTTCGGAGATAGCAATCGTCACCGAGTTACCGACGGTCTTCAGCGGTTGGATGTCGTGGTGGGTTTGGAGAAATTGGACGCAGCGGTCGACATCCTCAACGACAGTAATGGCGACGGTGCTGCGGAGTGTCTTGGACGGCTGATCCGATTTTCCGGCGCGCCCCAAATTCAACTGCGACTCTGACTGCCCCGACACCCGCGGCGGCCTTGATTGCGTTGTTGCACCTTGCAAGATCTCTTCGACGGTACCGACGGCCAACAGTTGACCGTGTTCAATGATGCCGACTCGATGACAAACTTCTGCTAATTCAGACAGAATATGGCTGCTGATCAGCAGCGTCTTTCCCATCTGAGCAAGTGCGACAATCATGTCCCTGAGTTCAATGCGGGCTCTTGGATCCAACCCCGCGGCCGGTTCGTCCAAGATCATCACGCTGGGGTTGTGAATTAAGGTCCGGCTTAAACACAGTCGCTGCTTCATTCCCTTGGATAGACCATTCATCGGTTTTTGCGCGATGCGATCCAACTGCGTGAAGGCCATCACTTCCCGTAAGCATCGCCGGCGATCGGCTCCTTTGAGTCCATAGCTGCGGGCGAAGAAATCCAAGTACTCTTCGCAGGTGACATTGGAATAAACCCCAAACTGATCTGGCATAAATCCCAATCGTCGCCGGACGCGATCGGGGTCGTCCACCACCGACAGCCCATCCACCAGCGCGTCACCGCGCGAGGGTTGATCGAGCGTTGCCAGGATACGCATGCTGGTTGTCTTACCGGCTCCGTTGGGTCCAATGAATCCGAAAACCTCTCCCGGATAAACCTTGAACGAAAGTTCGTCGACGGCGCGGGTGTCGCCGAACAACCGCGACATCTTTTGAAATTCGATGGACGGAACCGCGTTACCATTTTCCATGGACGATCACACTCCCATCTATTTCGCGCGCGCCGCTGACCACCGACGGGACTTCCTTCATCGAATCCAGCACCGCGATATAGTGGCCCTCTGTAAGATGCTGTGAGATGCCCAACACCGAACTAAATTGCTGAATGCGTTTCACACCGATGTCCCATTGAACAGCTCGGCTATTACCGCGGTTGTAATATCGGCCTCGGTTATTGAAACGGTAGTCCTGTGAATTGGTCGGAATACGTCCGGTCAGCAGTTTTTGCACCGCAGCCTTTTTTTCTTTTTCGTCTTCGGCGGGTGCCCCAACGTGCGTCTGAGCAGGGGCAAGATCTACAGCAAAGTAAAGCTGGCCATCGAACTTCACAGCCAACACGATCACGCGATCTTTGAATCGGTTGGTCAGGCTGATCGTATTTGACGATTGGGAGTCGCTTGACGGTTTGACTTCAATGCCTGAATTCGTTTTGACGGGCGTGGCAACGAAAACCTGATGAACGTTTCGCGCCGACGCATTCCCGCCGCTCAGCCGATACCCGTTGTCGGCCCCGTTGGCGGACCAGTTGTAAATCGCCGGCGTCTGAATCCCCGAATTTTCTAATGTCGCGAACTGGTCGTCTTGAAACTGATAAGGGGGCGGCTGCAACGCGGAATAGACCGAGTACCGCGCAAAGGTCGCGGCGACCTTTCGATGCTGATCAAGTTCAACAAAGATTGTCGGTCGCAGTTTTGTACCGACGCCTTCAGAAATGAACGCATATCCAAGCAACAACAAACAGGCCATCGCCGAAATCAAGGGTACCATCCAGATCTGATAGTGGAGTTTTTGTTTAATCTTCAGATAGGTGTATCCCAGAGGCCCAATTAACGTCATGAACGAAACCACGACGAACATGAACAGGCCGATAGGCGCGATCCCCACGTTCAACAATTGCCATTTTGAAAAGGAATCACCGGCCGCATTTTTTGAGCCCAGCGGATTATTCTGCTGCTGTGCGGCGTAGCAAAGGAAGCAAGCTTGCAATAACGTTTCACCCGATTTGTCGTCCACAGAGTCGGCATGGAACATCATCCGTCCTAGCCCGAAGCGGTGCAATAGAACGTCCGCGTCCGCGCTGAAATCCAGTCCGCCATCCTCTCCCGCGGCGTACTTTACTTCCACCCAGTGATCCGAGTAAGTTTCACCCGCGTTGTAAACGATGCCCTTGGTCAGTAACTGGCTGTAACTTTGGCCACCGGCAGCGGATACGCAAACCAGCTTATCCCGTTCGGATTTTAATTTATCATCTGGGTAATACAGCTTCATTTGGGGGACGTAACCTGACTCGGTCTCTTTGAAATACCGCACTACCGTAGAAAGACAATCAAAACCATCGCCGCAGTCATCCACAATCAGCGTCCCCCCCATCGTCACCCATTGAACCAAAGCTTCGAACCGCTGAGCATCCTGCGACAACGTTGCGAGGTCCGCGCTATTGATGACGACCTGTTCGATGGAGGAATATCCGATCCAGCGCTTTGGAAGGTAAGCGATCTTGCTGTGCAAAGATGAAATCTGGATGCTGCTGCCTCGCAAATTTTCGCCAAAAGTAGACTTAAAATTCGACGGGCTCTGAACGGGCTGCTTCGTGCGTCCGTTCCTGTTGAAGGTGACTTGGCTCTCTCCGACTCCAACACCATCGACAATCAAAACGTCAGGAATATGAATGCCTTGATCCGTCCAACCAGCTTCCATCAGACGCTTACCCCTGTTGTGAAAAGCAGTCAACGAAAAACTGACGATTCCGGCCCCTCCCCCCGACGGCAAATACAGATCCTCCTCTACTAACACTTCACCTGCTTTCAGCGTCAACGGAATGGGTTGGATAACGCGCGTGTATTGGCCCAAATTATTCTGCGGGTCAACGTGGCACCAAACTGAGATATCTTTCGCTGCAGGAAGACCATTGGAGGTAGCGATCTCCACATGTCGAAACTGAAACCCTTCGGTTGACGAGCAAATATTATCCGACACCGTCAGTTTGAAGGTTGCCTGCCCCTGGAGGTTGGCCGCGGGAGTCATCGCAAACAAAATCAGCAGCAGTTGCTTCCAAAACAGATGCTGTTTCACGGCACGCGAATTAGCCGTTGCTACTGGTCCGTTATTGCTCATCGTTCTCCTCGGTGGAGGCGACGTGTGCATTGGGTTCATGGTCGGACATCACCGGTTGTCGCTGAACAACCACATTGATGAACGTCGAAGTGTCTAACGGTCCTAACATTGAGTTGCCCAGCTGGCAAAACATTTTGGCCAAAATGGTGGCGATACCGAACCCCATAAACAACACCGGCAGCAGGGCCAGCGAAATTACGACACCCCACCCCATCGAATTGTCTTGACGAATCCCCGTCGCCACGATCGAAATCAAAATCGCCACGCCAGCAGTAGCAATCAGCAGTTGGCGAATTGAAAATTGAGAGAACATACGTTTCGGCAGTTGGATACGTAAAACTTGTTAGACAACATTGTAGCAGAACACTCCACGGCGCGGGTTCACTCCTACCTTGGGTTTCGCTGGTTGCGTCTTCTTACTAAGGATCAATAACAGAAACGCTATTGGAGGAATCAGATTCGGTTACCGAACTGGAGGCCGGTAATGGATCAGGACGATTATTCATTGGAATATCCGATTGTTGAAGTTCGACAATGATCGCGCGATGGTCAGAACCATAGTTCTCCGATACTTCGTGACTGATCGTTGTTAGCGACTGGCTGGTGATCAGATGATCGATTTGTAGGCTGGCCAAAAACGTTGGATAGGCATACCAAGTTGCTGCCACGCCAAAACCAACACGCGAGTCCTTAAGTTCTCCAGCCTCAAGGACCTCAGAAAAAATTGGGGACCAGGGCGTGAGATTGAAATCGCCCGCGATGATGTTGTCTTGGGTGACGTCCAATTGTTGGGCCAGCCTGATTAATTGCCCGCTGCGCGACGTGAAGCAATCTTGACTGAGCGGTGGAAACGGATGGGTGGCGATTAAACGAAACGGACGCCCCGACGGTCCGACAAATCGCGCGTCCAGCGAAATTAACTCTGTGTCCGGGGCGACCCATGTGTCGATACTGGAAAACGGCAGCTTCGAGATAATGCCGATCCCAAAATTGTGAGCCTTGGCAACAATGCGTTGATGGGGATAGTCGGCTGAAAGTGCACCCTCAATTTTTTCTGTCCATCGTTGGTCGACTTCGATCACGATGGCGATGTCGGGGTCGTGCTGTGAGACGGTTTTGATGAAGGAAGCATATTGATCGTTGGAGGTCAGCACATTAGCCGACATGATTTTGATCGTGGGGCCGTCGGCGACGTTGGAATCGAAGTGGGGAACAAAGTAGGGCACAATCCAAGCTGCGTTTACCACTAAAAACACCAGAGCAGTAAACGCTCTTAACTTTTGCTTACAGAGTACCGCAATGAACAACCAAAGGAACAACCCGATGGACAGCTGAACGCGGCCATGGCAAAAAATCTCGGCGATCCAATGTTGTTTTGCGAAGAACGTCGCGAAAGTTCCGATCACCAGCGCGATCAAAATTGACAGATAGACGCAGGAGAAAAATCGTCCGAGAAACGAGGGTGGCCATTGTTGATCTGTTACAGCAGTGCGATCGGTGGAAGAAGCCATCTTGTTTTTTGCCTGATAGGAAACGGACTGCTCTTAGACCCAACAATGGCGGTGTTAGTTTCACGAATCTTCGTTTTTTTAAGGTCGCACTTCCGCGCCCCACGCACTCCCCACAGTCCTGTGAACCGCAAGGCGGCTACGGCAACGGGATATTCTCGAGTTCAAAATCGAACGAAACGCTGACGATCGCGGCGGGCGTTTGGTAGACCAAATCATACAACGTTGGTTCCACTTCGAAGAAATATTCTACAACCACCTCTTGGCCATTACGGGCGACCGTTTCATAGGCAACCGCTTCATGGCGCGTCTGCGGATCGTCGGGGTCGACCAGATAAGCTTCATTCTCAAACGCCCAAGCCTGGTGACTGTCCAGCTCGTTTGATTGGTCTTCGAAGGACAGCCCGACCGTGACGCCGAAAAGTTCCTCGTTCGCTTTGATGCCACCAAAGGTCACCGTCGCTCCACTTTTTGTTTGCGCAGCTCCGTCCTCCACACTCTCCAAATCGCCGAAGCGAAAGGTCTCGGTGCGACCGGGCAACACCGCGTCGAGCGTGCCGTTGATCGTTTTGATGCTGTTGACTTTGCGGTCGATTAGCGGAATGTTCACCGGAAAGCTGAGCTCGGGTATTTCGGTTTGCACCGCGGCCGAGATGGGCGTTTGCCTCAGCGGAGCAATCGTGTTGCCCTGATCGTCGACGATTTTAAGGGTGGCCTGAGATAGTTCGATGGAAATCGGTTGCACGCGTGGCTCCCACCGAATCAGCATGTTAAGAGACGTGTAATCCAAATTTGGTGCATTCAAAATACGTGACGCATCAACGCGATTGACTTGCACGGCCAAAACTCCGGTTGTTGTTTGCGGCGGCGCGGGATTTGTTTTTACAGTTGCCGGCGCGTCTTTTCCGGCGGGCGGTGGAACCCGCATTCTGGCATCCGTTGGCCGGCGGGGAACCAGCACAATTGAATTCGCGGTGCCACCGTAAAGGTCGACCTCTAAGTCTGATTGCTGCATCACGCTTTGGATGGCTTCCCAGAATGGCGCGGCTTGGAAACTGATTTCGATTTTTCGCTGTGAAACCTCTGGCGGCACTCCCTCCCGCAAGGCGATGTTATTTCCAGTTTGGGTGGCGATCTTCTTAAGGGCGTCTTCCAACGAAAACACCCCATCAACCGAAACGGTTGTTGGCTGCGTCGTTTGTTGGACGGCTTTGGCTTCCAGTGCTTTGCGGACCGCCAGCAGGCGTTCGATAAAATCAGTGGTCGCGTCTTTGTTGGGCACGTCAATGAAATCAAGCGCATCAGGTTGCAAAGAAATCAGTTCCTCCTGCGCAACGTCACGATCCTCGATCGCACCGGAGTTCAATTGGTCGATCAGCGATTGCACCTGCTGCATCAAGGCCACCTCTTCGGACTGACCGACTGCCGTGCTCGTTAAACCAATCACGCAAAACCAACAGGACGTGATCAAGCAGAACACGGTGTAAGAGAAATCCATACGATCAGAACATGTCATGGCGATGTTTCTTTTTTGCATCAGTGGTGACTCCAAGCATCCATTTTATCGGATCCAGAGGCCAAAGACGAAGCCTTGATCTCAATTTGTTAGAAAATTGCCGTTGGCAGTAACAGAATTTTGCAAAACGGGGTGCGCGACCTAAGCTTCTTCGGTATCTCATTTGAATATGGTCGTCCTGATGCACATTCGTTCCCGCATAATTTTGATTTTCAGCTGCGCGATCACAATCGCACTCAGCGGCGCACTGCTGGCCCAGAAATCCGACAGAGAGATGACGGTCAAAATTGAAGTCAATGACCGCGCTTACATTGGCAATCCGCTGGTGTGGGATGGCAAAAACATGCAGCTTCTCAGGCGGGACGGGCGGATGACCTTCCTGCCAGTCAAATCGCACGATGACTATAAAGTCCTGACCCATAGTTTTTCGCCCATGTCACGCAAGATGATGGTGGCAAAACTGAAAAAGGAGTTCGGCAAACGCTACACCGTTTCGACCACGGCCAGCTTTCTAGTGGTCCACCCACATGGCGAATATGAAAAATGGGCAAAACCGTTTGAAGATTTGAACAAGCGTTTTTCTGCATTTTTTTCGACGCGCGGACACAAACTGGAGCAACCGCAGTTCCCAATGGTTGCCGTCGTGCTCAACACACGCAGCGAATTCGATCGCATGCTCAAGGGCTACTACCAGGCCAACCCGAACATGTTGGGGTACTACTCGCCACGCAGCAATCGCATCATCACCTACGACCAGACGAAGAACGAAAGAGATTCAATCTTTGACACCAACACTGTCATTCACGAAGCGACGCATCAAACGGCATTTAATCGGGGCGTTCACAACCGCTTCGGTGAATATTCGTCATGGATCGTCGAAGGGCTGGCTTGCCTCTTCGAAGCGCCAGGCATTCACAACAGCTACATTCATACCCAGCGCAAAGATCGAGTCAATTCAAGACGATTGTTGTCGATTCAGTACGCGATTAAAAAAGGCAAGGCGAAAGGTACGTTAGAAAAGATCATTCGCGACGACGCGCTGTTCCGGTCGAACGACTCATTGGCGTACGCCTATGCCTGGGGCCTGACTTTCTACTTGGCAGAAACGAGGCCGCGTGAGTATCTGAGATACTTGA
Organism: uncultured Pirellulaceae bacterium; assembly: GCA_964408465.1. GTDB lineage: Bacteria > Planctomycetota > Planctomycetia > Pirellulales > Pirellulaceae > Mariniblastus. The sequence continues at coordinate 5,092 of CAYOZV010000037.1, read as the reverse complement.
CCGACGACGCCAAACGTAAAGACTTCACCGCATACGGTTCCACCGAACGTTTGGAGAGTTTTGCCAAGGCTTTCGGAAGCGATTTTGACAATCTCGAATCTCGAATGTTCAATTTTCTAATGAAACAAAAAGTCAAAATCCCCGAAGGTTATACTCGCCGGTGACCAACCGCCGGCAGCAGAGGCTACCGCGTGAATCAAGCCAACCGCGTTCAAACCCAGCCGTTTTTATGGGCCTTCACGGCGGCCTGCGTCCGGTCGTTGACCTGTAGTTTTCGCAAGATGTTTTGCACGTGTTCCTTGACCGTTTCCACGCTAATTTCCAGAGAAAATCCAATCTCTCGGTTTTTCAATCCCATGGCAATGTGTCGAATCACCTGCATCTCGCGCGGTGTTAAAACACTTTGTGCGTTCTCCGGAAGTCGGCGGTCTTTCAATCGCAACTTTGCCGCTTGCGATAATCCATCAGGCTTTGGAGGCACTCCATTAATGCCATTTTTCGCAGCGGCCACTAACGCTTCACAGGGCAACGATTTAGAAATGTATTCGTAGCATCCCAGCGCCCCAGCACGGGCGACGTTGCACGCGTCCGCGTTCTCAGAAAACACGATCACAAGCATATCCTTGTGGCTGGGCATGATCTGCTCAAGCACTTTTAAAGCATCCCTTCCGCCGATCCGCGATTCGGTAATCAAAAGATTCGGCTGGTGGCGTTGAACCTCGGAGCCAATTTCATCCGACTCGGTCGCCACGGATACAATTTCGAAGTCAGACTCTCGCGCGAACGCCGCGCGGACGCCAAGATGAATAACGGGTTGGCCGTCAGCCAATAAAATTTTGTAGGACATGAAGCGTGTCGACATTAATCCCGCGGAGCAATAACTATGAAATCGGTCGTCGCCCAACAATCATTCAACGCCGTCTGACAATCTTCCCTTTTGCAGCAAGATGTCAAGCTGTTTAGTGAGTTACTTCACGAATCGTTTTTGACGGTGGGATTGGTCAATTCAGTCGTTCCGGTTTTGACGTTCAGGCGGTGTGGCAAAATGAAGACAAAGGCGTGAATTTGCAGGGATAATTGGCAAAAACCCCTCACGTCCAGCACCGGTGACCTAAATATACAACAGCTGTGTATTTTATTGTCCCGCTCACCAGACGCACGTCATGTCAAAAAAACAACAACAAAGCCGTACCCAACGAATCCTTCTGGTTGATGATGATCAACACTTGCTTCAATCTCTCGCGGGATGGTTGCAGGACCAAGGTTTTGACGCCGGCATGGCCAACGACGGCGCGTCGGCAAGAAGAGAACTTGCCAATAAAGACTATGACCTGGCCTTCGTCGATCTACGACTGGGCCCCGAAGACGGTATGGAAGTACTGGCCCATTGCCGCAAACATCATCCCAATGTTGTTGTGATCATGATGACCGGTTACGCCACCGTTGACACCGGAGTCGAAGCGATCAACGCCGGAGCGTTTGACCTGATGACCAAACCTCTGATCGACGACGAGATTCTAATCTCGATCAATCGCGCACTGTCTCAGCAGCAGGTGCTTGAGGAAAACGAACAATTAAAGGCTCAACTGGATAAACGTTTTGGCAAAGAAAGCATCGTCGGCAGCGACCAGCGCATGCAAAAAATCTTCGACACCGTCGACAATATCGCCAACACAAAAGCAACCGTTTTGATCACGGGTGAAAGTGGCACCGGAAAGTCGCTGATCGCTCGCGCGATTCATCAACGCTCCAAACGGAAGAAAGCTCCGTTTGTCGAAGTTGCTTGTGGTGCCCTTCCGGAGAATCTCTTGGAAAGCGAATTGTTTGGCCACGTCGCAGGGTCGTTCACCGGCGCCACGACCAACAAAGAGGGTAAGTTTAAACAGGCCGACGGCGGTACGATCTTCCTTGATGAAATTGCCACGGCGTCACCAAGCATGCAGGTCAAACTACTGCGTGTGTTACAGGAACTCGAATTTGAACAGGTCGGTGGATCGGAAACGTTTCGCGTCAACACGCGCATCGTACTGGCGACCAACGAAGACCTTTCCCAAGCGGTTTCCGAAGGTCGATTCCGCCAAGACCTCTACTACCGTGTCAACGTCATCAACATCGAACTGCCATCTCTTCGCCGCCGTGTTTCGGATATTCCGATGTTGGCCAACCACTTCTTTGAAAAAGTGTGCTCCGAGGAAGGCAAGGAACTCGAAGGCTTCGATCCCATGGCGATGCAAGTCATGCAAAGCTATCCATGGCCTGGCAACGTCCGAGAGCTGCAGAATGTGGTCGAACGGGCGGTATTGCTTGGACGCGGTCCGCTGCTGACGACGTCTGATTTACCGGCCCACGTTTGTGAGGGAAATCACGTTCCCATCATCGCAACAACTCAATCGTCGGCCCCCGGCGTGAAGCAGACATTGAAGGAAGCACTCGAAGGCCCCGAGCGTCAGATTATTCTGCAGAGCCTGCGTGAGAATAATTGGAATCGTAACGTCACCGCGGACCAATTAGGCATCAACCGCACAACGTTATATAAGAAAATGAAAAAGCTGGGGGTCGAAGATCCCCAAACGGCTTCTTCGGCGGGTTGGTAGAAATTTCGGTTGTTGTGGAAGCGCCACCCGAAGCGACAACGCGCGACAACGCGGGAAGGAAAACGACGGCCGGTCGTTAACCAGAACACGGCATCTGCGAACGTCATTGCGCTGGCCCACTTCCCCGCCGAGACCTGCTCGAGATAAATTGCCGCCCCAAAATCCCCACGGCCAAAACGCCAATCCCGGCCAACCAGACTTGGCGATCCACCCAGAACGCCAACGTAAAACAGGCGAATAATCCCACCCAAGCGGTCCAGATGGGGAAAATTCTTTGTGCGGGCTTGAGCCGGATCGCACAGAGATTGGTGATCGAATAATAAATCAGAACGGCAAACGCGCTGAAGGACCAGGTCAACTTGATGTCTCCCACCAGCACCAACAGCCCAATGATTGCGGCAACTGAAATCGTCGCGGGCTTCGGCACCCCCGTGGACGGTGAAACTTCCGCACAACGCCGGGGCATGTCTCCTCGTCGCGCCATCGCCAGCATCACACGCGACAGGCCAAGGATCAGGTTCAATAGGACACCCAACATTGCCGTGATGGCGCCGATCGAAACGACCGCCCCCACCCAAGCATGAGGGAATTGGTCTGCGACGATCCTCAGCGCGGCGATGTGACTTCTTGAAGCGGCCGCGAACGTGTCCGCCCCGACCGCGGCCACTGCGACCAGCGCTACCGCAAGGTAAAGCAACATCGAAACTGCCAGTGTCGCAATGACCGCCCGCGGTATGGTCCGGCGCGGATCCTTTACTTCTTCACCGAGTGTTGCGATCCTACCGTAGCCGGTGTAGGCAACGAACATCAGGGCCGTCGCATGCAGCAACGAAGACCACGAGTGTCCTGAGGTCCAAAATTCGTTCAACGAAACCAAGCAGGATAAATTTCCCCCGCCATTGGTAAAAGCGGCAGGTGCCCCCATGACGACGAAACACAGCAGCGTCGCCAAAGTGACCGATACAATCGCAATGTTGATGCCGTTGGTTCTTTTAATGCCAATCAACGCCAACAGCATCAGCACCAGCAGCACTCCCATCGCCAATGCAGTTGTCAGAACACGCGCGCTCGAGCTTGCGTCGGGACTTGCGCCTATTAATAAGTAACCGCTCAGCCCCAATGCAGCGGTGGCCGCCGACGCAGATTTGGCCAACAAAAACATCCACCCAGCAATAAATCCCAATGCGTCCGGAAGCAAACGATAACCGTATTCATAAGTCCCTCCGCTAACGGGATAGTTGGCCGCCAATTGAGCGCTGCTAAGTCCGTTGCAGATCGCCACGCCCGCGGCCAGCACGATGGCAAAGATAACATGGGGCCCTGCGATGCCCGCCGCGATTGCGATGCTGACAAAGACGCCGGTGCCAACGATAGAGCCCAGCCCCATCATCACGGCGCCCCAAAGGCCGATGGAGCGATGAAGTTGCTGCGTTGGAAGAGTCATAAATGCCTACATCTGTTGGCGTGTTGGCCCTGGCGCCCGCGGGCCAAGGTGCCCTTTTTAAAATCGAATCCAACCCGTGGAGCGAACTCCCGGGTAGCTAGGGGAAGCATCCCCCGCTGACACACTGGGGCATTTGAGGCAACTGCGCTCCCGTGATCCTACTGCTTCTGGGGGATCACGAGCCTGAATTATCGTACAAATCCTCATAACCGGTAGATTCGACATAATCTTATCAGTTCGCAGCGTCGAAGAAAGACTGTACCGGACCCTCGGTTTTCAAGATTTTACGCGCGGACATTCAGGTTTTTAAAATGCGACATTCATCCAACCGTTCAGCAATTTACATTGTCATCGGAATCGGGCTTCTCATTTTAACGGTGTCTCAGTTTAGACGCGGCGATGAAGTTTCCAACGCATCATACGTTGCCAATTCGAGCCCTTTCGAAGCTTTGCAAGACTACCAACCTTCCTACCCTCTAGCCGAAATTGGGCACAATCCAATCGACGATGGGGTTGCTAACGTTGAAATTCCGGTGGTCTCAGCGCCGGCAATCGCGCCCGATGACGTCTCGTCGGCCTTGCCAGAGATCCTTCCGACGGAGCGCATGCAAACGGGGTTGGAGGAGACGGATTTGGCTGAATCCGGCTCAGATTTCACTGCCCATTTCATGAACACGCCCAAAGAAATCGAAATGCCGGCTGCACCTGCCGACGTTGACGAATCCTACTTTGGTTTGGAGGTGGGGTTGGATGATTCGCAAGAGCCTCAGCCAATGCCGATCGACGAATTGGCGTTTGCCGAACGCACCGAGGAACCGACTGAGGAACCTGTTGAACCAGCAGCTTCGAATGAGTCTGCTGGTTTCATTGACTTGGCCAACATCGAACCTCTGCAAGCCACGTTGCAAGCACCCGCGACCGCCGAACGAACTTCGACCGAGATGCCCGCGTTCAGCAGCATCGGCAAGAACCATAACCGGCGTATCAACAACCCTTTAGTATCTCCATCGGGGTCATCGGAGTCAGCTAAATTTCAAAACACAGCTTGGAAGAA
>CAYOZV010000036.1:11919-29975 GCA_964408465.1 uncultured Pirellulaceae bacterium | reverse complement strand
CCATCCGAACTTACGGCAGGCGGGAGCCTGCCGGTAATGCGTTCCAAGGCGGGAGCCTCGGAACGAGGCGGCCTCGGAACGAGGCGTCCGAGGCGCAGGCTCGCAGGGGAGAGGATCGCGAGGCGTGGGCAAAAACAAATACCGTTATTCCAACGCTGAGCATCGACTATAATACTCCTATGAAAACGTCGATCAGATCCATCCCCCAGCTCTACCGCAACGCCAAGCGGTGGACCGAAATTGCGTCGGTACTCTCGAAGTACGGTTTGGCCAACTGGATGGACCGGTTCAACATCGACTTCATTTCCGATCGTCTCAAAACGGCCGATGGCGAGAAACTCAAAACGCTCACGCATTCCTGCCGCGTCCGTCTGGCCTTGACCGAACTGGGGTCCAGTTTCATCAAATTTGGCCAACTGCTGGGCACTCGTCCGGATCTCATCGGCACCGAAATGGCCGACGAATTATCTAAGCTTCAATCGCAGGCACCGGCGGACGATTTCGAAACCGTGCGAGCGATCATCGAAGGGGAACAGGGCAAAACGATCGAGCAATTGTTTCACAGTTTCGACCCCGAGCCTTTCGCGTCGGCGTCGATCGGCCAAGCCCATCACGCCACGATCAACGCGGACGACTACGAGCCCTTTGAATCGCTGGCGAAATCAGGATCCAACTTGATCGAGGTGGTCGTCAAGATCCGGCACGAAGGGATCGACCGCGTGCTCGAAGCGGACCTGGACATCCTTTCCGGCGTCGCTCAGTTGGCTGAACGGTTGGACGATTTTCAGAATTACCAACCCGCCAGCGTCGTGCGGGATCTGTCTCAGACGATGAGGCGGGAACTGGATTTCGAACGTGAACATCGCAACCTACTGCAGTTTCGCGATCTCCTCGAAAGTGATCCGAGCGTAAAGATTCCTCAGCCCATTTCGCCGCTGTGTTCTTCGAAGATGTTGACGATGGAACGCATCAACGGACGCCCGTTAAAGGAATTCGGACGTGATGCCACGATGGGCGGTCGCTGCGATTTGGTGGCCAAGCAGGGCGCCGAACTTTATCTGAAGATGATCTTCACGCACGGATTCTTTCACGCCGATCCGCATCCGGGGAACATTCTCATCATGGAAGACGACACCATCGGGTTGCTTGATTTCGGCATGGTCGGGCGGGTCAGCGAACATTTGCGTGAGTCGATCGAATCGATGCTGGTCGCGATCGTCAACCGCGACGTCACGCTGCTGACGTCTTTGGTGAAACGGGTTGGCAGTTGCCCCAAGAATCTCAACGAGTCAGCGATGTCCAATGACCTGGCCGATTTTGTTGGCCAGTACTCGTCGCAAGCGGTCGGTGACTTTGACATGAGCGGGGCGCTGAATGATTTTGTGGATATCGTCCAGCGGTATGGGATCTCGCTGCCCAGTGAAGCATCGTTGTTGATCAAAGTGTTAGTAACGCTGGAGGGCACCGGCCGAATTCTGAATCCGAATTTCTCTTTGATGGAGATCATGAAACCTTTCCACCGCATGATGCTGATCAAGCGGCTTTCTCCGATGAGGCAGATGCGGAAGATGCAGCGCTTTTACATCGGGCTTGAGCAGTTGGCCGACGTGCTGCCGCAGCGACTGACGACGATCCTTGAACAAATTCAAACGGGGCATTTTGACGTTAACATTGAACACCGGCGACTAGGGCCTTCGGTCAATCGCTTGGTGATGGGCATGATTACCAGCGCCCTGTTTTTGGGTTCAGCGCTGATGCTCAGTTTCAAAGTCCCACCGGTTCTGTTTCCTGGAGAAGGCTGGTTCGGCGTCCAAGACCTTTCGTTGTTGGGACTGCTCGGGGTGGCGGCCAGTATGATGATGGGATTTCGATTAGTCTGGGCCATACGCAAGTCTGGAAACCTAGATCAAGTTGACTGAAGGATTGACCAAACAGTCCTCGCGCAAAAACTCCTCAGGATTGATTGGACACAAGGCGGTCGGGCAGGGGAGGGCGGAGCCGATTCGCAGCGGCGGCGATAGCGTGTTTGCCGGTCCGTTATCAGGCAAACTCGCTGCAAACCGTGCAAAGTAAGCCTATTCTTACGCATAAGCTGGCAACGCAACCTCGCGGCCCGATTGAGTTTGGTGAGAATCGGCACGTAAAATTGTCGGCAATTGATCCAATCAAACCTTCTGGTTAAACTATTAACGTTGGAACAACGGGACGTGGGATGTTTGCTTGGGAAGTTCATCAGAAGCCAATCGGCATTTGCTTTTTGCTGGCTTTGGAATTCCGCAATTGAAATATACGAATCAATATGAACGAAAATAAAAGCTGGAGTGCGGGGACCGGTCGGTGGGGCGGCGTTCACGTGAGAATCCATCTAATGTTCCTGCTGGTGGTGGCTTTTATTTTCGCCGTCCAGTGGCGGTACGCACCGTCACTTACGCACGATGAAATGGGAACCGCGTTGGTGACATCCATGGTGTTGCTGTTGAGCGTGGTTGCCCATGAGATTGGTCATTTATTTGCGATGGTGAATCTAGGTGGCGGCGTGAAACAAATCGTGCTGACACCTTGGGGCGGCAATTCGGAAATCGAACTTCCCCCCAACCCTTGGGCTCAGTTGATCGTCACCGCGGCGGGCCCTTTTGTTAATTTGGCCATCTTCATGTTCACCGCTGCGTTTCTGATGCAAATCAATCAGGGATCTTTTGGCGACATCATCAACGTGTTCCAGCCGCACAGCTTCGACGCCACTGCCGGCGCGGTGTCCTTGTTTAAAATTGCCGCTTGGGTGAATTTTTATCTCTTAGCCATCAACTTGATTCCATGTTTCCCATTCGATGGTGCTCAGTTAGTCCGGTCGGGATTAGAATTGTTGCGATTGGATGTTTCCAAACTACGCAGCGAATGCGCGATCATGGTGCTGGGCAATGGCGTGGCGATCGGCATTGTGGGCCTGTCATTTTTCCTTTTGGAATTTGATCACGGACCTGTCAGACCGCTATGGTTCTTCGTGATGGCCACCGGCATAACATTGTATTTTGCGGCCAGGTACTCGTTCGAGGTCCAGACCAACAAAACCAGATCGAGTTACAAAACTCAGGATTGGGAGTTTAGCAATTTGGCTTCCGATGCTGCGTTCTACGGAGTGGCCGGTGACTACCATTCAGGGATGGACGATCCCGACGGTGAAGACATGATCTCGCAGTCTCAGTGGATGACCGAGAAACAGGAGGCTCGTCAACGTGCGTTGGTCGAGCAAGAATTCCAAGAGGATCGTAGGGCGGACGAGATTCTTGAGAAGTTACACATGGGCGGCATGGGCATCGAGGGGCTCAATGCCGACGAACGGGATGTGCTAAATAGGGTCAGCGATCGTTTGCGTCGCCGCCGTTTGGCCGAACAAGAGATTTACGGCGACATTTAGCGGCCACTTCCATTTGCGACGACCTTTTGGGGCACTGTATGCGGGAGGCCGATGTTGCTGGATCGGGGCCTTTGTGAAATCACCACTGGGTAACCACGGCAGCTACCTGCAGTCCCCTCAACGCCCCAAATTGACATTGGAGCGACCCTTGGCCTTGTGCTAAGCTTCCCCTAAGTAGCAACATTAGCAACAGGGAATAGGGAAATGGATTTCGATCAAGTAGCCATCTATTGCGATCTAGCGCTCACGTGGATTGGATTCGGAACGGTCGTCGGGTTGGCCGCTAAAGCCATCATGCCCGGGCGGGACCCGGGAGGTCCGATCGCGACCGTCTTGATGGGCATCGCCGGCACCATGATTGGTTGCGCTGTGCTGCAGTACTTTTCTCCGCAAGACGTCATTGTGAAACCGGTCAGCATCGAAGGTTTTGCGGTCGGTTCGGGTGGCGCGTTGGTGCTGTTGATCTTTTACAAAGTGCTCGGCGGATACTGGTTCCTCGAAGGGGAAACAACCACCCGTCGCCGACGCCGGCGGCGCTACGACACTGTCTACGATGATTAAATCACTGGGGAGTGGATCTTCTTAACAGATCCTGAACTTTCTTCGCTCGGCGTGGTCACGGCGTGATTTTTTAAGGAGATCCGCTACGAGATCCGCGCCCGCGCCTTCCTGGGTCTACGCTGGCGGGCACTCAATGGCCAAGATCTCCGGCGACGGTTTCCCAGACGTGAGGGGGGCAGCGGTCACTCTTTAATCATGTCATTCTTTCCGATCACCACCAGCCCAGAATCGGTGATCGTCAGGCCTCTGCACAGATCTGTTTCCAAGCTATAGCCAATTTCGGCACCGTCGGGAATGGTCACGTCTTTGTCGATGATCGCGCGGCGGATTTTGCAATTGCGTCCGATATTCACTCGGCTAAACAAAATCGAATCTTCGACCTCGGCATAGCTGTTGATCTTCACTTCGGGTCCAATGATCGAACGCCGGACTTTGCCGCCGGAAATGATGCTGCCTGAGCACACAATGCTGTCGGTCGCCATACCGACTCGTTCCGCTTCGCCGTCCAATCCATTGAAGATAAATTTTGGAGGCGGTTGGTTTTCTTGGAAGCTGCGAATCGGCCAATCCTGATCGTACATGTTCAGCAGCGGATCGACGTGAATCAGATCCATGCTCGCTTCGTAGTAGGCATCGATCGTTCCGACATCTCTCCAGTAGGATTGACTCTTGTTATTCTCGTCGCGGAACGGATACGCGAAGACGCGGCTGTCGTTGATGATGGACGGAATAATATCTTTGCCAAAATCGTGGCTGCTGGTGGGATCGTTGGCGTCTTTGAGCAGTTGCTCAAATAAAAACCGCGCCGAAAAGACGTAAACGCCCATGCTGGCCAAGCAAAGATCGTCTTCGCCGGGAACGCATTTGGGGTCTTGCGGTTTCTCGTCGAAGCCAACGATCGCATTGGATTCATCGACCGTCATCACGCCGAAGGATTTAGCCTCCTCGCGCGACACTTGCAACGCGGCGACGGTCAGATCGGCTTTGTTGGCGCGATGTTGATCGATCATCGCTTTGTAGTCCATTTTGTAGATGTGGTCGCCGGCGAGGATCAGCACTTCCTGGGGACGTTCTTTTTCGATGGAGTAAATATTCTGGTAGACGGCGTCGGCGGTGCCCTTGTACCAATTTTCGTCGATCCTTTGTTGGGGCGGCACCACGTCGATGAATTCGCCCAATTCGCTGCAGAAATATCTTCGCCAGCCGTTGTTGATGTGGCGGTCGAGGCTGATTGCTTTGTATTGCGTCAGCAGAATCATCTTCCGCAGGCCGCTGTTAAGGCAGTTTGAAAGCGCGAAATCAACGATGCGGTAGCTTCCCCCAAACGGCACCGCCGGTTTGGCTCGGTCGCGTGTCAGCGGTTCCAGTCGGGATCCTTTGCCACCGGCCAGGACGACGGCCATCACCTCGTTTAAGGACATTCTTTTCTGCATAACTTTTGCCAATTCAGATCCGTTGATTTTGTGATCGCGTTAAACGCGCCGGTGGTGCCTACGCGGATATCATTTAATATAGAGTTTTTGCCCTCCGTTGGTCAGACTGTGAAGGCAGCTATAATTCAAATGGAAGCCAAACTGAACTGGTAGAGTTTGCCTAATTGGAACAGGCAATCGTTCTTATGCCGCGGTGACTAACTGTCTTGGGAAATCGCAACCCAATCGCAATAAAATCACAACCCAAACACCAAAACGCGGGATCGCCATGGTTGAGCCTCGACCCCACGCTCCGGCGGCGTTGACCTTGTTCGTTTTGAGTGAAGGTAAGGGTGAAGGTAAGGGTGAAGGTAAGGGTGAAGGTAAGGGGGAAGGTGCGGTTGTGGTTGGGTAGGGGCCTTCTGAGGAACCCACGTAAATCCACGGCCCTAACTGCCAAAAGACGTAATGGTCCCCGGGCATCATGTTCCCCAAGTATCATGTTCTCAACGCAAACACAAAATCAAAATCGACTCCCATGATCCCCGAAAACCAAGACCATTTCAAAGCTTCCTTGCGGCGTTATCCAACGGTGTCTTTCGTGATTCCTGCCCACAACGAATCGGCGTACCTGGCGGCCACATTGAAACAGATTCATCAATCGGCTGAGGCGTTGAAATTGAACTATGAGGTGATCGTCGCTGACGACGCGTCAACTGATGACACGTTTGCGATCGCCAATGACAACGGGGCCAGAGCGATCAAAGTTGATCTGAGAAACATCGGTGCCGTTCGCAACGCGGGTGCCAAAGAGGCCCAGTACACGTGCCTTTTCTTTGTTGATGCTGATACGCTTGTGCCCACCAAAACGCTTCAACAGTCGCTGGATGCAATTTGCGACGGAGCCGCCGGTGGAGGTGCCCATGTGGTGATCGATCGGATCGAAGAAATCCCCTGGTCTAAGCTAATGCTGTACTACCTGGTCAGAATCGTTTGGCAGACGATCGGTGGATGGGCGGCCGGCTGTTTTATGTATTGCCGCCGCGATCTATTCGAACACTTTGGTGGCTTCGACGAAGAATATTTTGCTGCCGAAGAACTATTTTTCAGCCGCCACGTAAAGTCTCACGGGCGATTTAGCATCGTTCGAAACCCCGTCGTGACGTCGTCTCGCAAGTTCCACAGTTTTACAACGTGGGAGCTGATCCGATTCGTATTTTTGCCTTTGATCTCTTCCGAGGGTAGGTTCCGGTCAAAATTGGGATTGGAGCTTTTGTACGAGCACGACCGTTAGAATCGCGACGAGGGGCGTGTGCGGCGGCAAAAATAAAAAAATGCGGTAGATTTTTGGCTCAATATCCTTAAAAACCGACGAATTGAACCAATATATGACTGCAGAACGTTACCGACAATGTTTGGCGTTTGAGACTTTTCGATTATGATTTCGACAGCTTCTCACCAAGATCTTCATTTCCACCTCCCACCGAACTGCTATGACGTCCAACCGGATTAGATCGAACCAGCAATTCTTCTCAAGCATATTCACCGCCTTTGCGGCGTTGGGCTTGTTCTGCGTTTTCGCCCTGATCTCCTGTGATGCCAACGCCGACGAAATTCAGATCACGGCCAATTCGGTTGAAACCGTCGCCGGCGACTTTCGCTGCAAGCCCTGCAATCGCCCGATCATTTACGATGCGCATTCACTGGAGATGGGCAATGCGTCGATGACGACCGGCGATCTCTATCGCTACTTCGCATCGCGTGGCATCAAGAAAATTGACCGGCTTTCACTTCAGGTCGACGTTGATTGTTATGCCGAAGAAGACAAGGCGTTTCAGTTGGATGGTTTGAGTTTTAAGATCACCGGTGATGATGACATGATCTTAAATGAAGCCAGCCTCCAGGATGATTCGCTGCTGGTCTCAGGAGACGAGATCTCATCCTTTAAACCTGAAGCGGTTCTGGAGTTTGATCTTGGATATAACTTCATGGAACGTTTTTCGCCCGAGAGCACCGATTCGATCGAGCTGAGCTATGCAACGCCCGCCACCGGTAGCTATCGAGAGGGCATGAGACCACGTTTTGTTGTGTCGGAGGATGTGAGCAGTTTTACATCGTCGAATATTGGGATCTTGAGCCTGTTCGTTGGTTTTTGGGTGATCGTGTTCATCGCAATGAACTTCTTCATGAAGCCCAAAGACGAAACCCTGCCACCGGCATCCAAACCGACGCATCTGGTCGGCAGTTAATCCGCTACTGCGATCGGTTTCTCTGTCGCAGCGATTCGTACATCACGATGGCGGCGGTGACCGATACATTGAGACTATCGGCCGCGCCGAGCATCGGGATCTTGAAGGCACCGTCGGCTGCTGCGGCCCAAAATTCTGAAACGCCGGCTGCCTCGTTGCCAACCACGATCGCCGTTTTGCCGCTCAGGTCAACGTCGTAGAAATCATCGACCGCATCGGGGCTGGCGACGAGGATTCGAAATCCCTCCGCCTTCAATTTTTTCAGCACGTTGTCGTTGCTGTCGACCGCAATCGGGAGACCGAAGGTCGCGCCGCTGCTGTTGCGGATGGAGTTGGGATGGTAGACATCGGTTAAAGGATTCGCGACGATCACCCCATCGACGCCGCTGCCATCTGCCGACCGCAGGATGCCGCCTAGATTTCCGGGTTTCTCAATTGCCTCGGCGACCGTCACGATGGCGTCGCCTTGGAGTTCCAACGCCTGAAGGCCCGTTGCGGGGCGGGCGGCGGTCATGATCGCGTCATCCAATCGGTTGCCGTAACTGAGTTTTTCAAACAGGGGCGCGGGCAACTGATAGACCACTGCAGCGTCGAAATGATCCGCGGGGGATCCGGACACAACGAAGATCTGGTCGGGGCGTACACCGGCGGCGATGGCTCTGTCGATTTCTCGACGTCCGAAGACGATGATACGATTTTGCTTCTTGCGGCCGCGCGCGGTGTGCAGTTGCAGCGCTTGCTTGAATCGTGGATTGCTGGGGCTGGTGATCGTCTGCATGATTTTATTCTAAGGGGTGGCTGGGCAGTGCCCGCCAATTTCTCTGCGGTTTGTGGATGAGGCGGGCAATACCCGGTCTACTTTTGCGACCACCGAAAGCACTCGCCGCTGTCGAGCGTCTTCTTTTGCCGGTTTTTTAATTTTAATCCAAGTGTTTCTCCACCGCGTCGATCGATGGGAAAATGATCGACCGCCAGCTGCCTCAGATCGCGCGCCTTCATTTGCGGCGTGTGACACGACACGATCAGCATCTGTAAATCGTCGGTAACCGATCGAAGAAGGTCCAACATTTCGGGGAGGTCCCGTTGAATCTTCCAAACCGCTCCCTTGGGCCCGCGTCCGAAAGATGGTGGATCGGCTACGATGATCTGGTACTGATTTTTCCGTTTGGCCTCCCGTTTGAGATACGTCAGCGCATCATCGACGATCCATCGAATCTTATTGGCCGTCAGATCCGAAGCCTCCGCGTTTTGTCGTGCCCAGCCAACGACGGGTTTGGCGGCGTCGACGTGAGTGACGTCCACGCCACAATCGGCCAACTGCATCGTCGTGCCGCCAGTATAAGCGAACAGATTGATGGCCTTCATGCCGGCGATGCGGTCGCGCTGGCGGTCGATCCAGTCCCAGTTTTCGACCTGTTCGGGAAACACACCGACTTGGCCAGAAGGCGATGGTTTCAGCAGGAACCGTTTTTTCCCATGGTGGATTGACCATGGCTGATCTGATTTGAAACCCGGCGTCCAGTTGGGTTGGGGGGAACGTGAGAACTGGAGATCCGATTTCCAACGCCGTTTATCGCACGAATATTGCGCGACCGACGGAGACTGCCTGCGCACGATCTGGTCGCCGAATCTCTCAAGCTTTTCCCCGTCGCCGAAATCAATCAGCTCATATTGGTCAGGCTGAAACATAATTAGTACCAAATCCAAAGCTTCGGTTTGGTCTGTTGCAGTCGAAAGACGTTCTCATGGCTGACGTCGGTGTCGCGGAGAACGAGGCACTGCAAGCGATCCATTCGATAGAAAAACCGAAACGCATCGTCGGTGATTTGCGTCCCCTCTAAATCTAACACGTTGACGTCCTTAAGTTTCTCGATCTTATCCAAATCATCGTCGCTGACGGCGACGTCCCGTTTGTCAATGATCATGCGGTTTTGATTGCTGGCCCATTGCCTCCGGCGGCAGTCCCACAGTATCAGATTCCAAAAGGGACGTTGGAACCAGGCCAGCCGCGCGTGAGGGCTGCGCAGGAATTGGTAACATTTTACGACCAAAGCTACGTAAAAGAACGCGGCCGCCAATAACGCGGCAAACAACGCGACTCGTAACAGACCCGCCGTCGAAAGGATGATCAACGCCGCCCCGCCGACGGTTAGAATCGCGAACAAAAAGTGAATCATCGACGTAAGTACGGCGATGGGCATGCCTTCGGAGAGGATCTTAATCAGCCACAACTGGCAGCCGGCCGGTTTGACCTTGATGTCGTCCAGCTCTTTTTTGGAGAGCTTCATGCTGGGTTTGGCGTAGTTGCATTTGTGGCAGATGCCTTTACTGTCCAAGGGCCGCCCGCATTTTCGGCAGCGGTCGATCCGGTCGTGGGCGACGGAATTGGCGGCGCCGGTGGCGGCAGCTCCGTTGTCGAATTCCATGTCCATTACGTCTTTTTTTCTGAAGGCGGCGGCGTCAGATTTGGGAGCGTCAGGGATGGTCAGCGGTTGTTGGCAGGCCGGGCAGGTTACCGTTGCCCCGGCTTTGTCCAGCGGGGCACGCAGCTTCTTCCCGCACCGCGCACGTTTATCCGTGTTTGGGTCGTAAGAAATGTTAGCGCATTTGAACTCAATCGACATGACGGATGTTGGAAATTTGCAATGTCGATTTTCGCTTGAACCGGGAGGTTGAGGCTCCGCCTGAAACCTACGAAATTAAATAGGTCTCGGTCGGAGCCTCGACCTCCCGAATTGCACATCGCACGAAAATTTTGACTTTACAGCTGTCCTGATGACGGATGTTGGAAATTTGAAAACTGGCTTCGGTTCTGTTCTACTATTGTAGTTCAATTCAAGACAGCAGGTCGAGCCTGGGCTGACCAAAGGGGGGCGTTATTGCTTAACCGCACTAACGTTCAATGAAGGCCATTTTCGTCTAACGACAAACCGGAGGCGACCGCGTTTGGCCCCGCCTAAACCCCGACGCCTACCGGCTAGTCGTTAAACTGATGACACGGCTTTGAGCCAAGCAAATCAGTTCACTGAACGGTTGTCAGCAACAAACAATGACCGAAAAATCGGGGAACAAGAACTTAGATGCCTATTCATTTTAAATGCGCTCAATGTCAAAAACCCTTCCATGTTGCCGATACCGCCGCGGGCAAACAAGGGCGGTGCAGTGACTGCGGTCATTTGAATACGATTCCCGATGGCTCCGATCCAACGCCGGTGGTGGCCGCGCAGGTTCCGGCAACTTACGAAATTACCTCCAGCGCTAACGGGGCCGTCTTCGGGCCTGCCGATGCTCCGACGCTGAAGCAATGGGTCAAAGAAGGGCGCGTTACCGCCCATTGCCAAATCAAAAAGGTGGGCAGCGAAAAATGGAAACCGGCGACCGCCCTGTTCCCTCAATTGACGCAAGTGGCCGCTGAGCCCCGAAGCCAGCCAGTTCAAAACGCCGGGATCGTCGAAGCGGAAGCGACCGGCGACAACGGTGCATTTTCGAAGTTCCAGACGCCCGCCAATGGCAAAATGGGGGACGCAGGGGTAACGGCGGCTGCTAGCACTTCCGCCAATCCTTATGCGGCCGGTGCGACGGGAGAAAAACGGCTTCAGGTGGCGGATCAGATTGTGCCAACCTCGGGTGATATCGGGTTCATCATCAGCCGGGCGTTCGAGGTGTACACTAACAATTTTGGATTGGTTGTTGGCGGGTTCCTGGTTTACATCGCGTCGGTTATTGGGATCGCATTCGTGGCTGGGTTGGCCGGAGCCGTTGGCGAAATTGCCGGAGCCATCGGCAGCATCGTGTTGATGGTTGCCAGCATTTTCGTGTTTGCCGGTTTCGTAAAACTATGCTTGAAAGTGGGGCGCGGCGAGCAGGCGGGGATCGAAGATATTTTCAGCGCGGGAGATCGAGTGCTTCCGTTGCTGGGATATTTCGTCTTGCTGATGGGTATCTTCTTCGTTCCACTACTGTTGGCGGCCTTTGTCATTGGCCTGCTTAGCCAATTGATTGGCCCCGAGGCGATGGGAATCGGAGCGGTCATATTCGCGATCACATATCTTGCCGTTCTCCTGATCGCCATGCTCCTGTGGCCCAGTGCTATTTTGGTTTTGGAGGGGAAGACTTCTATTTTGCGGGCAGTTCCCGTGGGATTTTCCATCGCGACTAAGAACATATTGCAGTTCATCGCCGTATATATTGTGGCCGTGTTGGTGACGTGGGCGGGGCTGTTGGCGATTGGAATTGGTGTGATCTTCACCGCTCCGCTGGGGATTCTGATCATGATGTGTGCTTACCTCAATATGTCAGGCCAGATTCGGGAGTGAACCTTTTCTTGGGGCAGTCGTATGTTTGTTTGGGAAACACCTGGGCGAACGGGGGATGCTAGCAGTCCGTGGTTTTGGGGCCTCGGTGCGTGGTGAGGAGTAAAGCGGAGATCGTTTAGTTGAGTTCCACGTGGAACCCGCGAGGGCTCAGAACATCTCCGCTAACCGTCAGACGATGGACTGCGATGTCTTTCTTTGAACCTGAGAACCGCAGTCAGCATCAACGCTTTCAACTCGGAGAGTTGAGCGACAATGTCGCTCGATTCTCCGAATCGAAAGCGTGCACCACTGATCAACTCTGCCATTGTCCTACCACGGGCTGGGCCTCATGCAATGTTCCGCGTGAAACAGTCGCCGCCTGCGATCCAAGCGGTCAAGTTTGCTGGGCCCGCTGCATGGCCATGCCTTCCCTGGCGGACGACAATCGTATCCGGGTAACTTGATTTCGGTTACCGTCGCGATTTCGGTTACCGTCGAATTTCGCTTACCGGCCTCCTTCTCTTAAATGGCCAGGCAAAGGTTCTCGGAATGCAGTCGGGAGGTTTCACGTGCAACCACTTTTCGCTTTCACTTCTGCGCACGCCATCAGCCCAGATTCAACTTTGGCATTTTAGGTTTTGGCCGCCCATGTTAGTTTGTCTTGGAGCGAAAAAGAACAAACACAAAACGAACAAAATCATCTTCCCCCGTCACGATTAAATCCAAGGATGGATCCGTGAGCCGAACTATATGCATTGCCAACCAGAAAGGAGGCGTCGGAAAAACGACGACTTCTATCAATCTGGCCGCTGCTTTGGCAAATAGCGGTCAAAAAACGCTACTGGTGGACATGGATCCGCAATGCAACGCAACTTCTGGCGTTGGACATCAACCCGTTACTCAGCATCCGCTGATCGCAGACCTTCCGATTAAAAACAGCGTTCGGGAATCTCAAACCAGCCACTCATTGCTATCCACTTTCGATGTCCTGCCCGGTAGCCGATCGTTTCTGGATGCGGATCTGCTAGCAGGCAAGAGCGGCGGCAACACCGACTTGGTCGTGAAACATCTGGCTGCTGGCAGTCAAGCGTACGATTACGTTCTGATCGATTGCCCACCGTCACTGGGTCAGTTAACTCGCGCGGCGTTATCGGTGTCCAACGAAGTCTTAATGCCAATCCAATGCGAGTACTTCGCGATGGAAGGATTGGCGAAGATGATCTCGGTCATCAAGAAGGTCATGTTAGATCGTCCGGGGCAGCTGACCTTCGGCGGCATTCTGTTGACGATGTACGATCAAAATTTGGAACTTACATTAGAGGTGGACCGAGAGGTCCGAGAATTTTTTGGGGAGATCGTTTTCGATACGGTTGTCCCGCGTGATGTCAAAGTCACCGAATCACCCAGCCACGGATTGAGTGTGCTTGATTACGCACCGAGATCGCGCGGCAGCCGAGCTTATACTGAACTGTGCATGGAGGTACTTGAACGTGACTAGGAAAAAACGATTGGGCCGAGGGCTGGAGTCGCTGTTGAACTCGGTAGAGGTTGTTGGTGAAACGTCATCGCAGGTTGCGGTCACCGGCGGCGCGACGGCGACCGTTGCGGCGATTCCCGCCGCGCATTCGGTGTCGGCGGCTGCGGATGATCCTTACGCGCCATCGCAATCTGGCGGTGGTCCTGGTGCGTCGTCCAAGCACAACGATGGCGATGTGATCGACTTGAGCGTTTACGAGGTCGAGGACAATCCGTTCCAGCCACGGCGTGAGTTTCGCGAATCAGAACTGGCGTCGTTGAGCGAGAGTCTCAAAGAGCACAACATTCTGCAGCCGATTCTCGTTCGAGTTGTTGACGGTCGTTATCAGTTGATCAGTGGCGAGCGCCGTCTGCGGGCAGCGATCAAGGCGAACTGGCAAACCATCCCGGCCCGTATCCGGACCGCGGACGATCGCTTGGTATCGGAATTGGCGATCGTTGAGAATCTCCAACGTAAGGATCTCAACGCGATTGAAAAAGCGCTGTCGTTCCGCCGCTACATCGACGAACACCACTGTACCCAAGAAGAACTGGCCAACCGATTGAAGATCGACCGGTCGACCATCGCAAACATGATGCGTCTGTTGGAACTACCTGATCGCGTCCGCTCAGCGGTCAGCGACGGAACGATCTCCGCCGGACATGCTCGGGCGCTGTTATCGCTTGGTGATGAACGGGCTCAGTTGGCGTTTACCGATCGCATCATTGCCGAAGGCATTAGTGTTCGCGGTACCGAGGCGCTGGTGGCGGAGCATTTATCCGGTGACGCGCTCAAACCGGCGGCACTGTCAACAACAACGCGTACACGCCGAACCTCCAGTGGCCACGTCAGTCAACTTGAAACGGAGCTGAAGATGGCGTTGGGGACCAAGGTGCAGATCAAACAGGGGACTCGTGAAAAAGGGCAGATCGTTGTTCACTACGCAAATAGTGCTGAATTCGAACGAATTAAGGCGTTGTTGAGTACTTAGGTGTCGCCGGTTGAGGTTAGCGGTCTGGGGTTACAACGATTGGTGTTTTTCTGGCGGGGAAAAGAAACTTCCATGTTTCCTTGGATTTTGCGAACCATTTTGCCGTTAACAAGACTATTATAATGCCGTAATCCAACGGCGTGAATTATTGATAATCACGCGAAAAACAGCGATTGCGTCAGCTGGGAAATCTCGCTAACATGTGGCTTCACGTGAGAGCGATTTTCCGTTTTCAGTTTATCGGGGTGTAGCGCAGCCTGGCTAGCGCACCTGGTTTGGGACCAGGGGGTCGGAGGTTCGAATCCTCTCACCCCGACTTATGAAACGATCGCCTTCTTCGTGGAGGCGATCGTTTTTTTATGGATTGGGAAATCGAATGGAATCGATGTGGTTTGACGACGTAGAAGTTGGCCAGCAATGGACCAGCCAAGGTCGCACGGTGACCGAATCTGACGTTTGCCAATTTGCTAGTGCTACGGGTGATTTCAATCCGCTTCACGTCGATCACGATTTCGCATCTAAAGGACCCTATCGAAAACCGATCGCTCACGGTTTGTTGGGGCTTTCTTGGGTTGCGGGCTTGGGCAGCACAGCGCCTCTGATGCGGACGGTTGCGTTCACGTCGGTTCGTTCTTGGGAGTTTCTTCTCCCGATCTATTTTGGCGACACCGTCCATGTCGAAACTGAGTGCCTAGAAAAACTGGGCCGCGGTCGCAAAGCTGGACAGATTCGATGGAAGCGTAAACTGATCAATCAAAAGGGGCAAACGGTCCAGCAGGGACAGTTTGAAACGTTGGTGTCTATCTGCCAGAAAGCCGAACGCGGGGACTTAACCGATCCCGTTGCTGCCGTTGAGGTTCGCATTGATGCTGTTGAAAACGGTGCAAAGCCAAATTTGTTCAAAGGTGGGGCGGTTAAGAACACCGTCTCCGATAACTGAGCTGGTTGGGTTTGGGCGTTTTTTTGACGCCGCGTTGTTTTTTTGTCGCGCCGGCGTGGGGTGAGTGCGATGAGATAGGTTTTCGGCGATGCAAGGTGAGAGAGATCTTCTGGTGCTGGGGTTTGCGTGCGCACGCGGTCGCCTGCCGGCTTGTCGTTAAACGTTCGTTGGCGGGTGATATCGTCGATGGGCGCAGCGTAAAACGCTGGGGCTTCTTCCCGTTGCGCTTCGTCAAAATGCGTGGCAAATTGGTAATGCTTCGCCGCCAGCAATCCCCTATCGTAGCGCGAAATATCCCGAGAATTGGCACAATCGGCAAAGTCACCTAAAGACGTTTGCTGCCGTCGGTCGATATCGAGTGTGATACTACATGCGCTGTGATTTCGCCGCGCACAAATTTTCTGGTTGGAACTCTTGGAAAACGATGCCTGATAACAACTCATTCACAAGAGAAACACCCGTTATGAAACGAGTGCTTCGACGAAAGCGGTGGCAATCATTCGCTGTCGTTTCGCTGGCCACGTTTTTACTGACGAGTATGATTTGGCCGTTGGCGACGCGTGGCTATCGAAGCCGCGCCGCAATCGAGGTCGACGTGGCGAAGTATCCTGCGGCGGTGGAACAGTTCCGAACGGTTTTAGATGACGTCGTTCATCGAAACCTATCTGAGAACGCTTTGAAGAGAGTGATCGCTCAGGTTCGGACTCAGATGCCCAGCAAAACGATGGATAAAATTGCAACGTTGGATTCGATCCGACCGCTGCTGGAGGTGACGATGTCTCCGCGCGGGGATACCGGCATTTATTCGTTGGATCTGCAGTACAGTGGTAAAGGCACGGCGGCGGAGAATCACCTTTTAAATATCTTGACGACCAATGTTGCTCGTGATTTCCTGTCCAACCCGTTGGCATCCATGGGCACCGGTCCTAAGCGCCGCGGCGAAGTGTTGACGCAGGATTTCTTGGCGACGGCTCAATCGCTGAAGCAGACCGCGGACGAAACCATCGCCGGACTTGAGCGCGGATCTTTCGCAGACGATTCATCCCGCAGCGGCAGTGGGGCGCCTTTTATGACCGCGTCTTCTCAGAGTCGTTATCCTTCTACAGCCGATGCTGATCCGACCGAGGATCTTGGCAGGTTGCGTGAAACGGTGGAAGAACTGACGTCGATGGTGGAGCATGCTCATAATCAGAATTCATCCACCAATGGGGCTATCTTTGCTGTCCGTCAAGTCCGTTCAAAATCAATGGAACCCATTGGTTGCGAGCCAAAATGGCCGAATCTGATTCTGTTGGGTTTGTTGTCCAGCCTGGTCGGTGCAGCGGTGGCGTTTAATTTTCGACCCTTTGAACAAAAGGGTTTCGAAAGCGTCGGCAGCATTGCTTCAAAAATTGGGGTACCGGTCGCGGCAACGCTCAATAGTCGACTTTCGGCCGAGGACAAACGAGATATTCCCGTAAGTCATTGGGCGAATTCGGTGGTGGGTTATTGCGAGCTGTTTCTGTTTGCGATCACTTTGATTGTGTTGGGATTCTGTTTTATCAATTCCGAAATTCGCGAAGCGTTTACTGATAATTTGTTCCATGGATTCTCCAGAATTTTCTGGATGTTCCGAAATTAGAATTTGTGTTTTTGGCCAAGTTTGCCCTGCCCCATTTTTAGGGCACCGATCGCCTAAGAGGATTTAGTTCATGTACGAACAAGCATTCAATTTTTCGCAACGCCCGTTCAGCGTTTGCCCTCAAACCGAGGAATACTTCCCTGCACAATCGCATCAAGAGGCGATCGCGGCGACCGGCAGCTGCGTTGAAAGACGCAACGGTCCTGTTACGATCGTAGGCGCCGTTGGCACAGGGAAATCGCTGACGCTGCAGGTCATTGGGGAATCTTACGGCGAGCAATTCGATGTTGTCTCTATCGAATGTTCTCGTCTGGAGCAGCGGAGCGAGCTTCTGCAGAGCATTCTGTTTGGAATGAATCTACCGTTTCGCGATATGGGCGAGGGGGAACTACGTTTATCGTTGATCGACCACTTGAAAAATGGAAATGGCAACCCCAACGGCATTTTGCTGTTGGTCGATGAAGCGGACCGTCTGGCGATCGAACTGTTAGATGAGCTTCGGCTGATCACGAATATTACACGGGACGGGCTTTCTCAGGCCCAATTGGTGCTCGCCGGAACCCAGCGGCTGGAAGAGTCTTTAAACGATCCACGCTTGACCTCATTCAGTCAAAGAATTGCCTCGCGCAGTTACCTCCAGAATTTCTCACGCGCCGAAGTTGGGGATTACGTCTCCGATCAAATTCAACGCGCCGGTCAAGATTCAAACACTATTTTCGAAGAACAAGCGATTGATGAAGTTGCACGTTGTTCTGACGGATGTCCGCGGGTCATTAATCAATTGTGCGAACGGTCACTTGCCGTTGCCGCCGATCAGCAATTGCCTAAGGTAACGCAAACCATCGTGCAAAACGCTTGGGCTGAACTTCAGAATTTGCCCATCCCTCAGCGCAATGATTGTGGTGGGCAAGCGGACGCGGGTATTCTGAAGGATGATTCGTCAGACAGTGTGGTTGAATTTGGTTCCCTCGATGATGACCAAGTTTTCGAAGCCTACGGCTCCGGCAGCCAGGATCAGAATGACGGCTTGGACGGACAAGAGGATTCGTCCGCATC
>CAYOZV010000036.1:0-11819 GCA_964408465.1 uncultured Pirellulaceae bacterium | reverse complement strand
CGAATTCCAAGGCGAATTGCAAAGCGAATTGCAAAGCGCAACTGGAGTTCAGGGCGAAACCAAAACGCAAAGCCTGGGCGATACCGAAAGCGAAACCGAAACCGAGAGCGAGAGCGAAGCCCAATTCGGATCCTGCGATACCGCGGCTGAATCTCAACTGGAGTCTCAAACGATCCCCGCTGTCGGGCAAAGCGTTAGTGGAGAGGGAGATGAAGGGGAGAGCGGAATTCAAAGCGGTAGTGAAAACGATAATGGCGATGAGGCAGACAGCGACGTGGCATCATCGTGGAGCGGGCAACTCCCTGCCAATTTGGGAGGGGTGGACTATCGTACATTCGTCGCCGGAGCATCTGGGTTCACGGCGGGCGACTATGCCAGTGGAGGCGATCCTTTTGCGCCGCAAGCCGACCTGCCAGCAAGTCAACCTTACCAGTACGAACCAGAAAGTGGTGTCGACGCCGGACCCGGTAGCGAGCCTGCGTCGGAGTCGTTTGCGTCGCAAGAAACACACGCCGAGCATTTTGATTCAGCGCCGGAGTCGGTTTCGGGCCTGAAAAACGCTGATTCGGTAGAGAATGATGTTTCGCAGCCAAGCTTTTCGTCAGAACCTTCGCACCAGCAGCAAGAACAGGATGCTCACCAACAGCCTGTTGATGGTTTCCAGAGCGTCGATGCGGTGGCTGATTCGGTTCAGGATCAGGTTTCCGATTGGGGGAAAATGGATGTGGGTTCGGCAGATACGTATGCCGAGCCTGCTGATGAGTTTCATCCTCAGGGTGATGTCCAAGCGGCGTTTGATGGCCTGGAACTGATTGATCAGGCGCGATCTTCAGAAACCGCGTCTCCACAGAATTTGCCGCCGGTTGCATCCTCTGTCGATCCTTTTGACGAGGATTTCGAAGAAGAAGTTGCCCTCCAGGATGCGTATTCGCCATTTGTCGCCGAACAAAACAAATCATCGCTGTCGGTGACGTCTGAACACCTTTCCCACCTCCATCCCAACGATGAAGTTGGTGGTGAGGTTGAAGTTGGTGGTGAGGTTGATGTTGTGGCTGATCAGAATGATGCTGCACCGACCGAAAATGAGACGCCGTCATCGGAACTGCCGCCGGGTTTTCAACTGCCACCGGTCGCTTCGCCCACGTCTTACATTCCTGTTCAGTCAGTTTCCACCGAGCTTCGGTTTCCCGAACCGTCTCCAACATTCCAAGGCCAAGATTCTGTCGAAGAAGAAATTGACCCAGATTTGGCGGCCTTAACCAGCGATTTTTCGTTCGACGAAGAGGTGTCATCGACCACACCGGCCCACGATTTTGGTGCCGCAACGGAGCCCGATGACCGGTTGCAAGTGGAAGACGGTCTTCACGGGCAAACGGCCCAAATGGTGGATGACATTCGCAACGTGATCGACTCAGGTCCCGAAGCCTCGGCTGAACAACCGTACACTCAGCAAACCGCCGGTGCGGTAGAGATGGGCGTTGGTTTTGTGCCTCAGGATCGTTCTCAAGATCTTTCTCAAAATGGCTCCGAAGATGGCTACCATGATTCTGCTCCGGAAGCTTCTGAATCTGAACCAGCGGGAGAGGTTGAATCCTACCGATATCCTCAGCAACCGCCGCTGGATGAATCGCAGCAGGTGCTCCGCGAGATTCTCGCTCAGCAGCAGATCGTAGACGACGCTCAGCTAAACCAGCCACAGCTAAATCAGCCACAACTGAACCAGCCTCAGCCAAACACAGGTGATGTTGATTCGGTTTCGGTTGAGTATCCAATCACCGACTACAACAACTATCAAGCACCGTCGGGGTCAACTGATGACGATCGAGATATTTTGCGGGTGAGCGAATCGCATTATGCTCAAACATCTGAGCAAGAACCTGAACAACCGACACCGTATGCCGATGCTGAACCGTCAACCGGCGAAGCCAAGCGGATGGATTATGGCGCGCTGTTCGAACGTTTGCGAAACATGCCCAAAGAGTAAGCCAAACTATCTATTTTGCGTTGTCATTTAATGTCCGCGATGGGGCGAGGTCGTAAACGCAACGACAACGCCAACGTAATGAATTTCAGGGATCCAAGCATGAACCAGTCGGTAACCAGTTCAAAGGGGCGGCAGTGGCTGACGAACCTAACGCCAGCCTCCACATCATTTGAGGCGCTCGAGGGGGAATTGAATGCTGATGCCGCCATCGAACAGTTGCCTCAGATCCCTGTTGCCGAAGTCATCGAAGTTACGATACCATCCCGCGAATTATTCCATACTCAATCTCTCCACCATCAGCTTCAGGGGATCGGAAAACCCGCCGTGTCGACCTTGTCTGAGCTCGAGATACCTGTCATGAAAAATCCTGAATCCAGTTCCGCTAATCACGAAATCGTTTTCGTCAGCATCCCCAAGCTCGGCGAGGACGCCGCAGTGCGAGAGAATTTGACCAACCACGCCGGCCCGTCCTCCGACCAAGCTCCAGCGATAGATTCTGCCTCGGGATCGGCAAGCTATTTGGCAAGCTCATTAAACGCAACGCCTGCGATCGCATCGGTTGCCGCGGCATTTGCGACCGCCACCGATGGACAGGAGGTTTCTCGTGAAACGGCCCATCTTGGAGACCAGGCCACCCATGTCGGGGCGGATCAACCAGAGGCCGACGCCATCAATAGAACGCCAAAGTTAGTGGGTGGGGAAGTTGGGATTTTGGTCGAAAAAATCATCGACCGTTTTCCGTTGGCGTCGCCAACGGTCTTGTTGTTTGTGGCGGGCGAACCCAATCCTAATGTGGACGAAACCTGTGCCCAAGTGGCTTCGGCGTTGGCTGCCTGCCATGTCGGAAAAGTGTTGCTTGTCGACGGAGACGTTGCCGATCGGCAACTGACAATCGCTGGCGGCATGGTCCACCAACCGGGATTGAGTGAGGCCATCAATCGCAGCGCCGACTGGCGGCCGCTGGTTGTCTCAGAGGGCTCCAATTCATTTTCTTTCTTACCGGTGGGCAAATGCCCCTCGGACCGTTGGAATTCGGACGAGCTTCTACGGAACGTGACCGCGGAGATGAAACGCGAATACCAATTCATCTGTGTCTCCGCCGGTGATGCCCATGCCAAGCACGCCAAACTGTGGTGCGACGTCTGCGATGGTAGCTACCTTGTCGTCAGCCTGAAGAATTCGAACGAAACCTTAGCCAAATCTGCCGCCGAAGAACTAATGCTTAACGGAGCGCGGGTTCTCGGTTGCGTCGTTTCAGACGCCGACTGATTCCGGCCACGGCAATCGTGGATCAGGCAACGGGAACTCGCAGTGGGGATCCGTTTTCCTCCGGTGAGCTTTCCCACGAACCACACGGTCCACAAAGTCGAAAAAACGTGTCCCTCGTGGGGCAAAATCCACGATGGCGGCGGTGGGTGGCTTCGGTTGTTTCTAATCCTTTCCCATTCTTATCGCTTGCATCTTTGTCATAAAAACCTACGTTTGGAGTGGTAGGTTTGAGACATCATTCCTAACTCTTTCACTTTTTCTCGAGACCAAAACATGAACGTTTTAGTTACTGGCGGCGCGGGCTTCATCGGTAGTCATACCTGTTTGGAGCTGCTCAACGCAGGGCACCAAGTCACCGTCATTGATTCGCTGGTCAACAGCTCCAAAGAATCGCTGGCACGCGTCGAAGCGTTGACCGAGAAGAAGATCAAGTTCCATGAAGCGGATCTCCGAGACAAAGCGGCGATGGTAGAGATTGTTGGCTCCGACAAGTTCGACGCCGTCATTCACTTCGCCGCGCTCAAGGCGGTTGGGGAGAGCGTGTCGAAGCCGTTGGAGTACTACGAAAATAATCTTACCGGAACCTTGAACATCTGTTTTGCGATGCGGGAACATGGTGTAAAGAATTTTGTGTTCAGTTCCAGCGCGACCGTTTATGGGATTCCCAAATCGCTGCCACTGACCGAACAATCCGACACGCCGATTCACGAGGTCACCAATCCGTACGGGCGGTCGAAGTTGATCATGGAGTACATCTTGCGCGATTGGCAGACGTCCGATCCGGCCAACAATGTCGCGCTGCTGCGGTATTTCAATCCGGTAGGAGCCCATGAGTCAGGACAAATTGGCGAAGACCCCAACGGTATCCCTTGTAACTTGTTGCCGTACGTATCCCAAGTCGCCGTCGGGAAATTGGAGAAACTGTCTGTGTTCGGTGACGATTACGAAACCAAAGACGGAACTGGCGTGCGAGATTATATCCACGTGGTGGATTTGGCGATCGGGCACGTGGCGGCGTTGAAGAAACTTGAAACCAGCCCAGGGGTCGTGACCTATAACTTGGGTACGGGCAATGGTTACAGCGTGCTTGAAATTGTTAAGGCCTTTTCCGACGCCTCAGAAAAGGAAATTCCCTACAAGGTCGTCGATCGTCGACCGGGCGATATTGCCGCCTGTTTTGCGGACCCTTCTTTGGCGACCAAGGAACTGGGATGGACCGCCAAACGTGGCATCGAGGAAATGTGCGTCGATGGCTGGCGGTGGCAAAGCCAAAATCCAAACGGGTTCCAGGGATAGGGCCGCGCAGAAACAGCGTCACAGAAATGACCTCAAGGCAACTGTCTAAATGCGCGGAATAAAATCGTCAGCGGATTCCACTGACGCCGCAAACTGAGCCAGCAGATCCGCGGCGTTTTCCAGATCGTCTAAGCAAATCGTCTCCACCGCGCTGTGCATGTATCGGTTGGGGATCGCCACCAGACCGGCCGCCACACCGCCGCGTGTCACCTGCAGGGGATTGGAATCGTTGGGGGCGGCTCGGCCGAGCGCTTTTTGTTGGAACGGGACTTCGTGTTCGTTCGCCAACCGCTTCAATCGCGCGTTGACTTCGGGATTGACGTTGGGACCGCGCACAATCACCGGTCCGCCGCCTAGGGCAATGTCGCCGTTTTGGTTTTTAGCCACGGTGGGGCAATCGGTGGCGTGAGTGACATCGACGGCGATGCCGATATGCGGGTCGATCGAATGAGCAGCCGTCCGCGCCCCGCGTAGTCCGATCTCTTCTTGCACCGTCGCCACGGCGTAGAACCCACACGTCGGATTCAGTTCCGCCGATCGTCTGAGTGCTTCGACAACGACCCAGACGCCGGTGCGATTATCCATCGCTGGGCTGTTGGCGCGGTTGTTCAACATCAATTGTAAACCAAGTTCCAGCGTGATCTGGTCTCCGATCTGAACCAGCTGCTCCGCTTGCTCGCGCGAGCTTGCGCCGATGTCCACCCAAAGCTCCTTGGCCTTGACGACCTTTTTGCGCTCCGCGTCATCGAGTAAATGAATGGCTTTGCGGGCGATGACGCCAGGGATCGGGCCGTCGCTTCCCCAGACGGTCATGCGCTGCCCGATCAATTGCTGCGGATCCCAGCCGCCGACGGTTTGGGTGTAAATAAATCCGGCGTCGTCGATGTAGGAGACGATCAGCCCGATTTGATCGGCGTGCCCGGCCAACATCAGTCGCACATCGGCATCAGGGTTCTTGCAGAGGATTAGATTGCCATGCAAGTCAGTCGTCATCGTGTCACAGAACGATTGCGCGTAGTCGCGGACGACCTGTTGAACCTGTTGTTCGTAGCCAGAGACGCCGGGAGTGGCGACCAGGTTTTTGAGGAAGTCAATTTGTCGATCTTGCATGATGGATGGTCTGGAAATGGGAGAAGTAGTAGTGGAGGTTGTTAAACCTCTGGGGGTGTATTTTGTCGAGTGTCAGCCGAACGAAGGATCTTTCACAAAATCCATTACGCGGCAATTTTGCCGACCACGGCGGGCTTGGTTAAGAACTCGATCGCCTCGTCCAAGACTTCATCGTGCTCCAAATCAAGAGACTCGATTTCTTCGACGTCGATAGGTTTGGTGATTCCCATCGGCGGCGTTGATTTATCGTCCGCTTTATCCGCGTTGGCAAGTTCGTCGATGTTCTTTTCCATCGCTTGTTTGAACCGCGCGGTGGACAACTCCATCAGTGGTTCTTGTTTTTCGATGGGGATCAGCCCACGGATCTCTCGGTTTTGCATCTGTTTTAAATGGCCAATGACGTCCGCCTCGGTCATCGGGACGACAAATTCTGCCTGGGGCCGCACGCCCCATTTTTTGGTTTTTAATGACTCAGGATCGTAGCGATCAATGTTCTTCCCGCTGGGGCGCCAGTAGCTGGAGGTCGTCAATTTCAACGCCGCGCTGCCTTGTTTCATTTGAATCACCTTTTGAACCGTCCCCTTGCCCCAGCTCTGTTCGCCGATGATGGTGGCGCGGTCGTGGTCTTGCAAACATCCGGCCATGATCTCCGAAGCGCTGGCCGAATTTCGATTGATCAGCACCACGATTGTTACGTCGGGATTTATCGTGGGTGGGTCCGAAGACCAAATTTCGCTGATCACTTTTTTCGCGCGTCCGCGTGTCGACACGATCGCAAGGTCTTCATCGAGCAACATGTCGCAGATGTCGGTGGCGCAGTTGAGCAAACCGCCGGGATTGTTCCGCAGATCAAAGATGATCGCTTCTACGGCGGTGTCCAGTTCTTTAAACGCGGCTTTGAGTTCTTCTGTGGTAGGGTCAGCAAATTGTTTGATACGGATGTAGGCGATTTCAGGATACGAGGGCAGTGAATAATCCCAAGACCCGTCCGAATTGCGAACGTAGCCATGGACACTCGACAGCGGGATGATCGCGCGCTTGATGCTGGCCGTTTTAAGTTCTCCAGCGCGTTCGAATTCCACGGTCAAGCTATCGCCGACTCTGCCACGCATGAGATTCGCGATGTCCGATCGTTCGCGCTGCAATGCGGATTCTCCATCCACTTTTTTGATCAGGTCACCCGCCTGAAGCCCGGCCTCCGCCGCCGGATGTCCGGGCATCACGGCCAACACGTACATGCCATCTTCGGGGACGTTTTCAAAATAGACACCGACGCCGCCGAACTGCCCGTCAATCTCTTCGTCAAAATGGCGGAACACGTCGCCCGAGAGGTACGTCGAATGGGCGTCTAAGCCCGACAGCATCCCCTTCATGGCGTCTTGGAACAGTTCGGGACGCGTCCGCTGATAAAGCGCCTCGCGTTCAACGATGTCGATCGCTTCGGCCAGATTCGCCGCGTCGCGATTCTTCACCGCCACGCTGTAACAGGCGTAAGAGGCAAATAGCATGATGATGATCGTGATGAGATTGCGTGAGGGCATGGAGTGCTTAGCTGTTTCGCAGGACGTAGTAAAACCTATGCAAGGGACCGACCGGTCGAAGGAGCTTCAGGATCTTTGAGGCAGATCCACTACCCCACTACCTGAGTCCACGACATGAGATTGGAGTCCGATTTGCTGGTCAAAGTCGATTCTAACACCATTAAACCCCGTCGCATATCGGCGAACCGGTGGCAAACGGGGTCTTCCTAAACTTTGCATACTGCCTAGATGACTCAACAGGAATGGCTTACTGATCCGGAGCATTCGATTCCTTGGCCGCGTTGGTTTGAGATCGAGTTTGCCGATCGGGGCGACGATAAAAGATAACGACTATGCGTCTTGTGATGGCATCGGCGGCAGAAATGGCGTGGTTTTATCGTGATTAGACGCAAAATTTTATTCAAGGTTAGTTAACGGATCTCTCCGATGGCTCAGGCTCGACCCACCCAAACATTTTTAAAAAGTCGCGTGTTCTGTGCGACCTGTTTAGCCATCGGCGGCAGTTTTGCGATGCTGCCCGCATCCCACGGGCAAACGCCGGAAACTGAATACGCGCTGGCGGCCGGTTTTTACGCTCGCACGCAGTGGGTTCAAAGCGCCGAAGCGTTCAAGACCTTCATCGCCGATCATCCGACGGCTCCGCAGGCATCGGCGGCATCATTTTTCTTGGGCGAAGCCTATGTTCAGCAAGGCGATTTTGAATCCGCCTACCCCGCCTACCAGCGGTACCTCAACGAAAATCCCAACCAGGAATTCACGGCGCGGGCCTCGTTTCGTTTGGGGGAGTGTGCCTATCGAACGGGCAACACAAAGGTCGCGTTACGATCGTTGGAAGCTTTCATCGCCGACCATCCCAAGCACGAGTTGACCGAATTTGCGTTGCCGTATTTGGGCGAGCTACGTTTGACCCGTAACGAACCGCAGCTTGCGCAATCGGCGTTCGAAACGGCGCTGAAATATTACCCCCGCAGTTCGCTTTCGAATCAAAGTCGACTTGGTCTGGCAAGGTCACTGCAATCTCAGGGCGCAATGGAGGAAGCGCTGAGGCTGTTTTCCTTCGTCGTGTCGGGACCTGATTCCCAGTACACCGCGGAGGCCAACCGTCAGTTGGGCATCATTAAATTCAAACAAGGCGACTTCGACGGTGCTCGTACTCACCTCCGCACCGCGGTCGCCGACAGCCTGGGCAACGCAAAAGCGGAATCGGGATACTGGTTGGCGCGGACGGAGATGGCGACCGAGAACTATCTGGCCGCAGTTGAACTGATCCAAACGCTGGCTGCGGACGAACTGCCGGCGACCGTTGGCGGCATGATCTTGTTCGACGGCGCGGTGGCGGCGACAAAGATCGACGACGTCCAAACGGCACGTCTTTGGCTGACGCAGTTGCGCCAAAAGTATCCCGAAAACCACTTGGTGGACGAAGCGTTTTTGTTGCAGCTGAAACTGACTCAAAAGGCCGGCGACGATCAGGGCGTGATCAAGTTGGCTGAGCAATTCCAAACTCAATGTGCCGACAGCCCCCATGCGGCTCAGGTGGCTGAAATGGCCGGTCGTTCGTTCTACGCGATCAGCGATTTTGATAACACCGTATTGACCTATCAAACGCTGCTTCAACAAAGCACCGTCGATGTTCAAGCAGAAACGATGACCGCGGCGGTGCGTGCGCAGCGTTCGCAATGGCTGTACCTTCAGAGCTTGGGCTACCTTGGCATGAAGCAGTACGACGAAGCGATGAAGGAGCTGAAACTGGCCGAAGCCTACAATGAAGATAGTGAGCTTGCCACGCTGATCGACCTGGCCTTTGCGACCGCCTACTTCGGTAGCCAACAGTACTCTCAAGCCGTGCCGCGGTATCACAATTTTCTGACGCATCACCAGAGCGAGCAAGACAACTCATCCGATTCGCCCGAATTCGTGCGGGCCGCGTGTGAGATGACAATTTGCTTCACTGAGCTTCAGCAATGGGAGGACGCGCGTCAGGCGTTTGAGATCATGAAGACACGGGCCGACGACAAATTGGTGATGCAGACGACGCAATACTTGGCCGAACAGGCCTATGACGCCCAGCAAAAGGAATTGGCTGGTGAATTTTATGAGTTCATGGCTCAACCAGGCAACGAACAACCCATCGTTTCGCGCGGTCTCTCGGGGCTGGCTTGGGTGAACATGGAATCCGATGATGCCGCCGCGACGCAGGTATATGAGCGATTAATTGCCGAATATCCCGACCGCCGTTTTTCCGCCAAGGCCACCATGGCCCGCGCTAGATTCCTCGAAGACAAAAATGACACCGCCGGTGCCAATCAAATTTACGCCATGGTCATCGACCGTTTTGCAGCGCGACCGATCGCGAATGAGGCGCGTTTGCGGTTCGCCCACGCGCTGCATCAGACGCGCGGGAAACAGGAACTTGCCACGGCTCAGACGCTGTTGAAGGACTATTTGCAAAGTAGCAGCGAAAAACGTGCGGCCGACGAAGCCCTGTATATGCTTGGGTGGGTGATGCACGATCAAGGCAAAACGAAGCAGGGCATCGTGCGATTCCAACGGTTGGTCGATCAGCACCCCACCAGTAAATACTGGTCCGACGCCGCCTTCCGAATCGCTCAGCAACACCTTCGCGAGGGCAAACCGGCCGAGGCGGAAGCACTGATTGATAAGATCATCGCTCAGTCGGATGCCCAGTCGAATGTGCCCCAAAAAGTGATCGCACGAGCCCGCTATCAAAAGGCTCAGCAGGCCGTGGCTAAAAAAGATTGGAAGCAAGTGTCCTCGTTGATGCAGCAAGTGATCGAGTCCGACGATCGGGAGTTGAGGCCTCGCGCGAAATACTGGTTGGCCGAATCGTTTTACCAACAGCAGATGTTCAACGAAGCGAGCCAACGTTTTGCGGCGATCACGGACTTAAGTGCGATCGAACGGAAGCTGCAACCTTGGGTGCGTCTGAGAATGGCTCAGTGTCTGGGCAAACTGGAACGCTGGGATGACGCCGGCGTGGTCGCCAATGACGCGCTGCACCAATTTGGCGATTTCGCAAACGATTATGAATTCACTTTCGTGTCCGCCAGAAGCAAAGAGGCACGCGGGCTGTTTGACGACGCGGAGAAGTTGTACACCGAGGTCATCGAATCAGCCAACGGCAAGGATTCTGAGACCGCCGCGATTGCCCAGTGGCGAATCGGCGAAATGTTATTTCACAAAGAGCAATACGAGGACGCGATCGAAGCGTACTATCGCGTCGATTCGTTGTACGACCATGCGAAGTGGCGTAGTGCAGCGATTTTGCAGGCGGGCAAGTGCCAAGAGCATTTGGGCAATTGGAAACATGCCGTCAAGTTGTACTCGCAGATTTTAGATAAGTATCCCGATTCAAAACTGGCCGAGAGTGCCCAGGAGCGTTTGCAATTGGTGACGCGACTTGCAGAGAAACCCGCTCAGGAGAAACGGCGTTAGGTTTCTGTGCCGGTTCGATTGCAGAATCCAACGCTACCCAAGCTTTTGAGAAACCGCCGCCATACCGCTGACGGTGTCCGAAGCGCACATTTTAGAAGAATTTTCGAGACTTTAAGGACGGATCAGATGAACAACCCACTGCCACCAAAGGCAATTCGCGCTGCCGTGTCAAGAATTGCTGTGTGCGCGGTCATCGTATTTTCAACTTGCGTGATGCTGACGGAGTGTGGGGCGCAGAGTTTTTCCAACGCCCCGCCCTCAGAGCCCGTAACGGGATTCGAACTTCCCGACCGAACCGCTTCCACGGCCAACGATGCGCTATCGGATCAGTTTGTAAGCGACGACGCTGACGACGGTGAACGAGCCGCCCAATCGGCAGGCGTTGCCGCGGTTGGGGGCGCCGCGTCGGCGTCGAAACGCTTGTTCGACGTGTTGCGGAGTGGCGGTGTGTTGATGATTCCGATCGCGCTCTGTTCGTTCATCTTGGTGGTGTTCATCTTCGAACGAATGATCAGCCTGAGGAAGGCGCGGATTATTCCAGGGCCGTTTTCGACACGTTTTTTGGATCAGTTGGCCAATGGTGACCTCGACCGGTCTTCGGCCAGCGCGCTGTGCGAAAAAAATAACAGTCCGATCGCGCATGTTTTCGCGGCAGGAGTGCAGAAATGGGGCCGGCCTTCTGTCGAGGTCGAACAAGCGGTGCTTGATGAGGGCGAACGAACCTCCACGCGACTGCGCAGTTACCTGCGATTGATCAATGGCGTGGCAACGGTCTGTCCGTTGTTGGGAATGTTGGGCACGGTGTTGGGAATGATTCATGCTTTCGACGCGATCGCCACATTGGACGCCACCATGGGCGATCCCAAAGCGGTCATCGCAACCGGAATCAGCCAAGCGCTGCTGACGACGGCGGCCGGTATGACCGTTGCGATTCCAGCGCTGATCGCCTATTTGTTTTTCAGCAGCCGTGCGGACAAACACGTGATGGAGATTGATCGCTTGGGGATGATGGTCGTCAATCTTGTCTCCGCCGAAGCGCTAACAATGAAACGAACCCAAAAAACGAGCAGCAAAACCACCAAAGCTACAAAGAAAGCCGCGTAGGTGTATTTCATCTCGCCAGACGCCGGTGCAGTAACCTGACGGCACATACGTAGTGGATC
>CAYOZV010000035.1:1165-30510 GCA_964408465.1 uncultured Pirellulaceae bacterium | reverse complement strand
TCCGCTAATTGATTAACACGCTTTTTCCCGACAGATTTAAATTCTGAATTTTGAAGTAGTCCAAAACATGAACATTAATCGTAATAACTGGCTGTTAGTAGGCTGCATTGCCTCGATCACGTGTG
This sequence comes from uncultured Pirellulaceae bacterium, assembly GCA_964408465.1. GTDB lineage: Bacteria > Planctomycetota > Planctomycetia > Pirellulales > Pirellulaceae > Mariniblastus. Next base: position 30,385 of record CAYOZV010000035.1, on the reverse strand, counting down.
GCTTAAGCTATTTCGCGACCGGCGGTTCCAGCCAATCCCACGATCACCTGACCTCGGCTACAGCGTCCCCCCTTAGCTATCCGCAAAACAGCGGCGTGGTAAAGGCCGGCAACCAAGCCCCCATCGTGACGACCGACGCCAGCAAAAACCTGGACGATCCGTCACACGCGCCTACGCCGCTTGTTCACCAAGCAATCTTCACCGACGGTGGCGATTTTCAAAACGAAGGCGATGTCATCCGAGATAACCAAGTCCGATTGTGCCAAGGCATCGCGCCTTGTAACACATGTGGCACCGATAGCGGTGGTGGATGTTCGGGCCAGGTAACCCAAGCAGGATACGTTTCGGCACCGACGGCAACTGGATTTGCCAGCAACCGCCAGCCCTACAAAACGTCGCCTGTGAAATACTACGCCGGCGTGGACGAAAACACGCCCCGCGGTAACTCTGGGGAACCACGCTGGAAAGATGCCAACATGGTTCCTTGGGAAGCATTCGCGTATGGCGAGTACATCGGTCCGCATCGCAATCCTCACGTTGCCGAATACAGATTGCGCGTCAATGACCAATTAGAATTTGTTTACATCCTCACGCGTGAACGATCGACTGAACCCTATCGCTTCTACGTCGGCGACACCATCTCGATCACCTCAGCTATCGACGACAGCATCAATCAAGACGAAATCGCGATACTCGGTGACGGCTCGATCTCTCTATCTCTGATCGGCCAAGTGCGCGTCGCCGGCAAAACTATTCGCGACCTGCAACGTGAACTGAACGACCGTTACGCGAAGTACTTCCAGAATCCATCGGTCGTCGTGCAGGTCCTTCAGGGCGACACGCCACTACGCGACCTGTTAGATTCGGTGGATGCTCGATTTGGACAGGGTGGCCAGTCACGCGCCGCCGTAGTATCACCAGACGGCACGGTTCAGCTTCCTTTGATTGGTAGCGTGCCGGCGATCGGATTGACGCTCAAGGAGATTGCCCGCGAGGTTAACGCACGTTACCGCACACGTGTCCGCGGCGTCGAAGTTACGCCTGTTCTAACCGAACGTGCACCAAGATTCATCTACGTCGTCGGCGAAGTCGATCAACCCGGACAGTTCGAACTTACCGGCCCGACGACCTCCATGCAGGCTATCGCGTTGGCCGGCGGTTTCAATGCCGGCGGAAACCTTCGTCAAATCATCGTGTTCCGTCGCGATCAAAACTACAAACTCATTGCAACTAAATTGGATCTTCAAGGCGCTCTCTTTGGACGGCGTCCCCATCCCTCTGATGAGATTTGGCTGCGGGATTCGGACATCATCTTAATTCCCAAACAACCCATCCAAAGGCTTTCAGAGAAGGTAAATCTTTACCTGATTTCGACCCTCTACGCGATCTTCCCACAACAGGGTGTCGCCTTTAACTTCGACAACTTCACGTCGCTTTAAACCTATGACAGCGACCATACTCGCACGGGATGCGTGCGGGCCAAAAAGCCTGAAAAAGCCAGAAAAGGCCGTAAAACGGGCAAAAAGGTCAAAACGACCTACCCAAATCCGACAAAAGCTTGCATCTAACGAAGCAAGAATCAGGGGAATTCACGCAAAAGCGTGGGAAAACAAACTACCCAAATTATCAGCTAACTGGCAGACGGTTTTCTGCCGATCTTGCATATAAGGGCTATCTCCTTCACCGCCGCTTGGTGATGGGGCATTTGCATGTTTGAGATAATTGGACATAATGCGGACTCCCACCTAGTGGCACTCCCCGCGTCACGAACACAGCTCCTCAAAAAACTTGCGTCCCCAAATCAAACCTTTATTCGGCGGCAACTTAAATTCCAGGTAGTAAGTCTTGTTAAAGACTCTTTTCCTTGCGTTACCTACGGCGCACTACATGAAATTCTGCCGCGCACTGATACTGGTCTGACTTTGAACTCCGCACAGATCACCTTCGGGTAAAAACCAGCCTACCAACAACGTCCTCGTTGCGCACTGGCAGTTTTACTTTTGATATTCTTCGTTCGCTGGGTGTCTTATCTAGGAGAACAATATGGACCTGGGGCAACTTCGTTATTTTACGAAAATCGTTGAACATCGCAGCTTCACTAAAGCTGCTCAAGATTGTTCAGTTTCTCAACCCGCGCTCAGCCAGCAAATTAGCAAGCTGGAAAAAGAACTTCGGCAACCGTTATTCGAACGTCAAGGACGTTCGATTCGCTTGACTCCGGCCGGGCAAATGCTTCTGCTTCAAGCCGACAAAATTTTGCAGCTGGCTGACGATGCGAAAAAGCAGATTACTGACGACGGAGAAACAGGGCAGATCTGTCTATCTGCAATACCTACCGTCGCACCGTATTTGCTGCCCATCATTCTCAAAAGTGTTGGATCATTGTTCCCCAAAGCGGATTTCGTCATCAGTGAAGACACCACAGACGATCTGCTCAAACGGTGCTCAAATGGCGATGTGGATGTCGGTATTGTGGCGCTGCCAGCGGCAGCCAAGTACTTGACCATCGAACCACTATTCGAAGAGGAACTATTGCTGGCAATGTCATCCGAGAATCCGCTCAATAGAAAACCCCAGCTGGTTTCTTCGGATCTTCAGGACCAACCCTTTGTTCTCTTGCGAGACACGCATTGCTTGGTGAATTCGATCGCATCCTTTTGCAACAGCAAAAACTTCCAACCGTTGACGGCTTCGAGAATCGAACAATTAACAACGATTCAATTGTTGATCTCGTTGGACCATGGGGTTTCCTTCATCCCCAAAATGGCCTCGGCGATTGATCTCAACGGCAAAATTGCCTACCGCAGCATGGATGAGGATCGCCCACATAGGACGATTGCCATTTGCTACAATCCTTACCGGTACCAAAGTAAGCTGCTGGGCAAATTCATCGCCGCCGTTCAAGAACTATGCCGAGGCGATTTCTCGCCGCGCCACCAAATGTTCAGTCGCACTGACCAACCTGAACAAGTGGTAGAAATGAACGGGCATCATCGGTCAAGGCTCGCGCCAGGTCCCAACGCGCCGACAGCTTAAAGCCACTGTATTTAGGCGTGTACTGTTACTGCCTTAGGATACAGCAATCAGAAATACTCCAAAGCGGCAGGGGGAGCATCGAACTCCCAATGCCGCTTTGGAATTTTCATCTTAGATCGACCAAAATTTCGATGTCGCGCTCATACCGGTCGGGGGCAAGATTCGAGCGCACCAAGTTTCCTTTATGGTCTATCGCCATTAGGTGCGGAAACTCGGTCACAGGATAGTCATTGATCAGTTCAGGTGGACGCCCCTCGCGCCAGCCAAAATAGAACACGCGTGATTGGTCCAACTTCTCTGGCAAAATCTCTTCCAACGTCACGCCCGTGGCAGGCACTGCAATCACGCGGACGGGAGACCCAAATTCAGCATATCGCCTGGCAGATCGTTCTAACTGCTTCAGCATTATGGACGATTCCTCCTGATTAGGATCGAAAAACATCGCTAACACGACACGCCCTAAAAAATCACCATCATCAATCTGCTTGCCGGCCAATGTCATGCCTGAGATTGGAATGTTTTGCCCAATAGAATTCATTCGTTTCACCCCCGCGTTGCCGATTTTGTCCAACAAAACCTGCGCTTCGCTAACGCTTCGATCTTGCAGACTTGCGTCGGTCATCGCTTGGTAGATTTCGCGCGCGTCGCCAAATTCGCGCCGCCTTTCAAACCAACCTGCAACCTCACTTACCTTTTCAACCACCAGCGGGCCCGATTCGGGATTGGTCAGCAATTGCAGCGATATCTTTTTAAGCTCTCGCAATCCCACGTCACCATTGACGAAGCGATTAATAAAAAGTTCTTCGTAGTTAACCTCAATCAGCTGATAGTGATCAAGCACAAACTGCATGAAGCCTGCCGTCTCTTTATCTTTGAGATTATCTTTTCGTAAAATATCCTCGGCCAGTTGCCTCGCAAATTTGACATCAGATTCAACCGCTGCTTTAAACTGCAACCGAATGATCGACAACACGCGATCATTACCAGGAAATTTCTTCAGTGTATCGCTGAGATAATTAGACACATCCTCGGCAGAACGATTACCTTTGATACACTCAAACAAGACGTGACTTACGCGCGCAAGATGCGCCTCGCGGTACACTTCTTGATCGGTGTCATTGAGAAACCGCGAGAAACATTCTTCGAACTCTTCGGAAACATTGGGCGAGTTCATTTTGCCAAGGAAGTCGATTCCGTACTTCGACTTCTCACTTTGCAACCACTCAAGCTTGGCAAACTGCTTCAATTTTTCGGATGGCCTTTTCCTCAGCAATTGCTTGCAAAGGAGGATGCGCTGATTACTTTCGGTAACCTTCGCCGGAGAGAGTTTGGGGGATTTTGAATTCTTCAGCTCATTCAGTCGCGCGACAATTTGGTCCGTGTTCGCTTCCCGCAGAAACTGATCGAAGTTAGAAGACTTCATCAAGATTGCGGAAGCTTTCACGCTTTTGCGGATCGCTTTCTCTTTCTTGCCCGCTGCACTTGGGTTGAAGAAGCTGGCGATCCAAAAAACCACCATCAAAGAAGCCGTCATTCCGATCATCATCGGAAAAAAGCCGCCCTTTTTTACCTCATCCTCAGCTGGACCATAAGCTTTGGACGTCTCTGACTTTTCCCGAGATCGAGATCGGCTTTTGCTGCGATTCTTAGAACTCATAATGGTGCCGATTGCTCGAATTTCAAATTAAAAATCGTTTGCTCGCGCCCTTACAAACGGTGGCGATGCACAACGAGGAAAGTTTGCTCGGGTTCCTATAATTAGCATCCGCTGGCGACCGCCGCTGCTTCTTCTAAGCAAACAGGCCCAACGCCCTTGGGCCAAGTCAAATCGCAGCTTCGGCACGACAACAGACCAACGCGATCAAAAATACTACGGAAGCTCAATCGTCGACGCAGGCGCTTCGGGTTGCTGATCATCGCCTGCCTCGGGGCCGCCTTGGGTGTATTGAACGTACGCCATGCGGAACTGATGCAAACTCTCAGTCATCATTGACTGCTCTTCTTCGGTCAAATTACCCTTGGTTTTCTCATCCAACACCGCCAACAAATCAATGAAGTGTTTTGCTAAGGGAAGATCCACTGGAGGTTGTTGACCGTCCGGCGTCGGCAGGAAACCCATCGCCATCATGACTTGAGAACTAAGCATGGAGATCAGAAACTGCATAGAGGCCTCGGGAATCTCCTGACCTCCAGGCCCCGCGCCCTCCTCGCCACCGGCAGCCTTGGCTTCTTCTTCGGCTGCACGTTGGACTTCTCGTTCGCGCTCAACCTGCGCCTTAAAATCTTCGTCGACGACGATCTTTGATTCTTCATCACTCATAATAGTTCTCTCGCTTTTTGATACTTATTCGATTATAAATTGTAGTCGCCACGGATTCAAACGCTGGGCGAAAATTGGTCTCGGTTGACACGTTTTGTCGCCGCGCGAACAAACCCCGAAAATAACTTTTGGGCGCGGGTTGGTTTTGATTTGAACTCGGGGTGGTACTGGACAGCAACAAACCAAGGATGGTCGGCCACTTCCACAATTTCCACCAGCGAATCATTTTTGCTGGTCGCCGCAATCACCAAACCGTTGGCCTGCAACTGCTGCCGGTAATCGTTATTGAATTCCCAGCGATGGCGATGGCGTTCGCTGATTTCAGACTCTCCGTAGCACTCCATCGCCTTGGTGCCAGGCTTTATTTCCGCAATTTGAGCTCCCAGCCTCATCGTGCCACCTTTGTCGACGACGTTCTGCTGTTCGTCCATCAATGCGATCACCGGATGCGCAGAATTTTTATCGAACTCCGTCGAATGGGCGCCCTCTAGGCCAACCACGTTTCGCGCAAATTCGATCACCGCACACTGCATTCCTAAACAAATACCCAAGAACGGGATCTTGCGTTCGCGTGCCCAACGGATCGCCTCCACTTTTCCCTCGATGCCACGTTCGCCAAATCCGCCAGGAACTAAGATCCCGTCATAACCGGCCAACAGTCGTTCGGGGCCTTCGCGCTGAACATCTTCGGCCTGAATGCGACCGATACGAATCTGAGTGTGATTGGCCATCCCCGCATGGTCGATAGCTTCGTAGATTGATTTGTACGCGTCTTTATGCTCGGCATACTTTCCCACAACCGCGATGCTAATTTCCGCTTCGGGATTTCTCAAGCGATGCAATAGATCTCGCCAATCATCAATCTTCGGCGTTGCGGTAGGTAACCCCAATCGCCGCGCACACAGTTCATCCAAGCCGTCTTCGACCAGGCTGATGGGGACTTCGTAAATTGAAAAATCCTTATCGCGTTCTTCAATCACGGCTTCCTTGGGCAGATTGCAAAACAAGGAAATCTTTTCACGTTCTTCGTTGGGAAGTTCACGATCGGTGCGGCAAATCAAAATGTCAGGTTGGATTCCGATCTGGCGAAGTTGTCCGACAGAATGCTGCGTCGGCTTTGTTTTCAGTTCACCGGCAACCTTCAACCAAGGCACCAGAGTCAAATGAATGAACAAGCAATTCTCTTTGCCAAATTCGTGACCGAACTGACGAATGGCTTCTAAGAAAGGCTGGCTTTCAATGTCGCCCACCGTGCCGCCGATCTCCGTGATCACAACGTCAACACCGTCTCCGCCGATCCCTTTGATACAGGATTTAATCTCGTTGGTGATGTGGGGAATGACCTGGACCGTCTTCCCCAAGAATTCGCCCCGCCGTTCCTTTTCTATCACGCTTAAATAAATCTGGCCGGTCGTATAGTTCGATTCGCGCGTCAACGGACCGTTGGTAAACCGTTCGTAGTGCCCTAAATCAAGATCCGTTTCGCTGCCGTCGTCCAACACGTAAACTTCGCCGTGCTGGTAGGGGCTCATCGTGCCCGGATCGACATTGATGTAAGGGTCCAGCTTTTGCATCCGGACCGTTAGCCCACGCCGCTCCAGCAGCATCCCGATCGAGGCGCTAGTGAGCCCTTTGCCTAATGAGCTGACAACGCCACCGGTCACGAAAATATGCTTGGTCATGTGAATCTTTGCTTCAATCAAACTTGCGGGTCAAGTGAAAGCCATCGCATCGCGTGCCGCCGCATCACGCCGCTGCTTTCCAAGCTTGCTAGTTTAGCATTACTTCTGTCGACTGACAAACAGCCGATAATCCTCGTCCGTATCGATGCCCGCGATAGCATGATCAATTTGCCCGACCGAAATAGTCAGCCCCGCCTGCAGCACCCGCAACTGCTCTAACGACTCCGTTTGCTCCAACGGCGACGCCGTTAGGGCAGGATACTCCGCCAGAAATTTCCGACGGTAGGCGTATAAGCCAATGTGCTGCCAAAACAGAGGCGGCGAAACCTTCAGCAACTCATCGTTCCACACTTTGGCGGAGGGAATTGGCGACCGACTGAAGTACATCGCCCGTTGATCGTGATCAAAAACTACCTTCACGCAGGCTGGATCGTTCAATTGAGTGACTTCGTTGATCGGCGTCGCCAAGGTGGAAACCTGAGCCAATTCATCCTCCGCCAGCATCGTGATTGCCAAATCAATCGCTTCCCCCGGGAGTTCAGGTTCGTCCCCCTGCACGTTGACCACGATGTCAAATTCAGGATGACGACCGGCCACTTCGGCGACGCGATCGGTACCGCTGCGATGGCCCGCGTCAGTCATCTCAACACGCCCGCCAAAAGCCTCCACCGCATCCACGATCTCCGCATCGTCGGCCGCCACAATCACTTCGTCTGCCTTGACGCTGGCTTTGGCAGCAAGATACGTATGCTCCAGAACCGTTTTGCCTGTTTCATCAAGCAAAAGTTTCCGCGGCAGTCGCGTCGAATGCAAACGCGCCGGAATCACGATAAGTGTTTTCAAATCAGCCATCCAATTCAACTTTCATCAAAACCAAACGCCACCACATCCGCGATCGACTGGCTACCGGACAGCACCATCAGCAACCGATCTACCCCTACGGCAACGCCCGCACAGGCTGGCATTCCCGACCGCATCGCATTTAATAATCGGCTCTCTTCGGGCAACGCCGCGTTGCCATCAGCCAACCGTTGCTGGTTGACCAGCTCGTTCCTCTTCAACAATTCATCCGCGTCAAGCAACTCATGATAACCGTTGGCCAGTTCGACGCCATCGACGTACAGCTCAAAACGCTCAGCGACGGGATGCTCATCTGCGCGCACGATCGCCAAAGCCGACTGTGATGCGGGCCAGTCATAGATAATCGTCGGAGCATCGACACCCAGCCGTGGCTCAATCAAATACACCAAAATCAAATCCAGCCAAAAGTCTCGAGGCTGGTCATCTGAAAAACGTTCTGCAATTTCTATCTTCGCGCGGCATAGTCGGGCCAATTCCTTATCGGATTCGGTAAAGGGATCAACCTGAGCGTGTTCAACAAATGCCTCTCGGTAGGAGACCATTTTACTGGCCGAGCGATCCAAAATTGCAGCCGCAAAATCGGACAATAGCTGCATACCTTCCTGCAAACCATCGCCACAACGATACCATTCGAGCATTGTGAATTCCGGATTGTGCCGCGCTCCCTGTTCGCCTTGTCGGAAGGCTTTACAGATTTGGTAGATCGAATCCATCCCCGACGCCAACAGTCGCTTCATCAAAAACTCTGGAGACGTCTGCAACCACATCGGCTGGTCATCCAGCCCCGATCCGGTGAAGCTCGACCGGAGCAGCGGCACCGGTTCGATGTGCCGGTCGACCACCGTATCTCGGGAAACCAACGGCGTCTCCACGTGAACAAAGTCTTGGCCTTGAAAGAACGAATGAATCGCCATGGTCAATTCAGACCGCCGCCTCAGCATTTCAACAGAAGCGGTTGGTCGGAAGTCTTCAGCCATCAAAGCAGCTTATTCGAAAACTCGCCAATCGTCATCGGGTTCGGCGACGCCGGCCCACAAGCATGGCCACTGCGGTGCAAATCAACGGCAGTGTCGAGGGTTCAGGAATCGCGGCAAGTTCGGCTGTTTGAGTCCCAGCGATTGCGTAGTTGAAAAAATAGCTGCCCTCATTTGCACCAGCGAAGTAATCAAAGGTCACAGTCCCTTCGAGAACACCAACACCAGCGAGCAGGTTGATGTTCGCAAAATCGCCGAGGTTTATCACAGTATCAGTGAAAAAATTGTTCGCGTTAATCTCATCAGTAAATGAAACTTCGAATGTGTCAAAACCCTCAATATCAACAGTTAGATCGATTTGCCCAAGGGCAACCCCATTGGCTGATCCACCAAAAAAACCAAGCAAAAGATCATCGGCGGCACTTGGGTCGATGCCGATACGGAAACGCGCTTCAGAAGTCGCAAGCGTAGCGGCACCATCAATCGAAGTGCCCGCAAAACTTCCAACGGCAAGAACGCTGTCGGTGTCTGTATTGTCATTGAGACCAAGTAACGTAAGCAAGTCGTTTGACACGCCACAACTACTGCAAGAAGAAATTGGAATATTGTCCGGTGCGACAACTATCTGGCCACCAGCATTGAATCTCGGTAAATCGTCGGCAATAAACCCGTCGTCACCGTTAAACACACCGCCGCCAACTCTTGTAAGGCTTAAGGCGTCGACAACGACTCCCTCGGCAACAGAATTGATTTGAACAAGACCGAACTCACTGTTACCGGTAACAGCCGTCGCTTCAGCGCGGCCGGTCACACCTCTTGCATCGGCTTCGGCTCGCGCAGAACCACCATTGCCTAGACCAATGAAACGATTATCGGCAAACGCGGACGATAATCCGTCACCGCCGATCCCTTGAACATTTCCCGAACCTCCAGTTCCCCCGATGGCACTTGCCTCGGCGGTGGCGGCACCTTGGCTGGTGAGCGCGACCGCGTTAGCCCGCGCATCTCCGCCGTCACCGGCAAGTCCAGTTCCGAAGTTTCGGCCACCGTCGCTTGCCCATGCGAAGCTGTCAACCGAAACATCTCCACCATGGGAGGTCCCGAAAAGATCGCTGGTCGCGTCGCCCGCATCACCCGCGGCCCCGGTCTCTGCCGAACCAGCGACCCCACTTTGAACGTTCGAGCTAATATTAACTAAGCCGTTGGTGGTAGATGTTGCTCGCAAATTAAAATTGGCATTTCCAGAATTACCGCCATCGCCAAGCCCAAAAGCGGTTCCACCACTCCCAGCGATCACCGTGAGATCCGATGAAACATCGCCGGTGTCCGCTATGTCGTAGCCGACAGATGCATCACCAGATGCACCTCCGTCGCCTGTACCTCGACCAGTGCCGCCACCGCCAGAACTAATACGGCCTGTGAGGCGAACATTGTCGCCGCCACTGTTTAGATCGCTTGACTGAAATTGGCTGGTCGCACTTCCGCCGTTACCACCATTTCCGTTACCGAGAGTATCAACATCACCACCGCGACCAGAGCTCGTGTTGAAATTCAGCGAAAGCAGCCCACCAGCGGATCCCGCCGCGGTTACTCCGCCATTAAAGGATCTCCCATCCCCCGCATTGACCGCGCTAAGATCAAAATTGCGTACATCGGATCCACCACCTTGCATCAACGCGACTGAAGCATTCGCATCACCTAGTGTCGATTCTGCATAGGCATCGCCGGTTGCGGAGCCGCCGATGCCATTGTTGTCACTCCCACTGCCGCCCTGCACATTCACTGTTGCTGTTGCTCTACCTGTGCCCACAACTGTGGCTCGGGCTTGCCCATCGGCAGCCCCCCCTTGTCCAAACAGTAAGGAATCGGCATTGGCAAACACAACTGAATTTGCTTGGCCGCTGCCACTATTGACCCCCTCGGCAAATCCCATCGCGTCGCCGCCGACACCACCATTGCCGCCACCCCCTCCATCGACTTCAGCCCGCGCTGATGCTGTTGTGCCTGAACCGCCGCCAGTTGCTACGGCTCGCCCAATACCTGTGCCGCCTTGGCCTCCGAGGCCCCCTTGTACATCAACGGTTGCCGAAGCGTTGCCGACAAGGTTTGTAATGTTGACATCGCCTTCTCCGGTTCCACCAACACCATTATCCCGGTCCGGCGCAAAACCGCCATTTGCATCGGCTATCACTGTCAAATTATCAGTCGACTCAGTCGTAGTAGCTCCGCTGAACGCATTTCCTGCGACTCCATCCACAGCTCCGGCACCAGCTCGACCGCCGTTGGCAATCTGCACAATCAAGATGTCCGACGATGCGGTAGCGTCAATGACATTATTAATTATGGCGTTGGCTCCGTTTCCACCGTTGGACGAAAAACTAGTGGCATCGCCTCCATTTCCACCAGTTGCGGTCAACCTAACCGTAACTTCTCCGGTGGGTGAGTTGGAAACCGCAGTAGTCACATTATCAATGATCGCCGCACCACCATTACCGGTGTTAACGCCATCGCCTCCATTACCGCCAGCTGCCGTCAGCCTCACTTCAACTTCCCCGGTGGCCGAGTTGGAAACCGCACGCACTCCATCAATGGTTGCTGATCCACCATCGCCGGCTGAGGTGCCGACACTGCCTCCAAATAACCCACCATCGTCACCGCCATTGCCACCCTGTACGTCCGCCGTAATTAAGATGTCGCCTTGACCTTCAGCATCAACCATCGCCGAGGCGCCGCCACCTAATCCTCCGTCTCCATCGACAGCCGTAGAGCTAAAAAGGAATCCGCGCGAGCCGCCCTGGCCTCCGGCGCCAGCAGTGGAATCAATGGTCAGCGAAAGGTCAGTTGTGCTACCAACGGTATTGAGCACGGCAATAGAATCACCTCCGACACCACCATCGCCACCGTTGCCTGCCAATGCGTTCCCATCACCATTGCTGTCAACACCGTCGCCGCCTCGGCCTCCTCGACCGCCTTCGCCACCTTGAATTGCAATTGAACCAGTTCCGCTTGATGTAGCATCGCCGCCATCAGCACCAGCCCCACCATCGGTAGCGACTTCTCCAGCAACACCATCTACTCCATCAGCCCCGTCAAGCTGAGCAACGGCGTCTTGCACTCCGAAGGTACCTGCAACGCTAAAAATTAAAAATAGAGCTGCGAGCAGCAACTTTTGGTTAACGAGCAAATTCATTTTGATTTCTAGAAAACAAGGATGTAGACCTTCTGTGCTCAGATCCCCTCCGGGGCATGAACTACCCCAGTCAGAGGCGGAAATATATTCTTCCAAATCTGATGTCGGACTACGCCGGATAAAGTATTTTAAAAAACCTAACGTGACCGACGTAAGGGTTATTATAACTACCCGAATCCCCCCAGGAGAATTGCAAAGTCAATGTTTTCGTGCGATGTGCAATTCGGGAGGTCGAGGCTCCGACCGAGACCTAATGGATTTCGTAGGTTTCAGACGGAGCCTCAACCTCCCAAGCCACGCGAAAATCGACTTTGCAGTTCTCCTGCGAATCCCCCGGTGTAGCTTGCATCAGTTCAATTGGCCGTTTAAAACGCTTCCCAATCTAAGACTCACGAATCGTCATTAGCTCGTGCCGTCGATTCTCGACACAGCCGGCTGACAATCGCCGCGACGATGACTGTGAAAACCAGAGCTACGACTCCGCAGATCAACGCCGAGGTGTAGTGGCCAAAAATCAGATTTCCCATTCCAGGCAAAGCTGAATAAACGATTCCTGTTGCGGCTAAAGCGCCCGCAATCGACAGCTTCAAATCCGTGTCGACTTTAACATCTGGATTCCGCTGGGCGACGGGTTTCCAACCGTTGCCGCCAGGACGAATCTTCCGGTAGAAAGCATCCAACGTTGCATCGGTTTCGGGAGGCGTAATATAAGTCACTACCAACCACAGAATAATCGTCGCGACAGCAACGAAGAACATTTTCTCTTCGGGGCGCGGTGGATCGAATCCCATCGACGCCGCGATAGGATCCACTGATAAGAAGAACGCCAATGAACCGAACATCGAAACGATCTCGCTCCACGCATTAATCCGCCACCAGAACCATCGCAACATAAACACCGCTCCGGTGCCCGCGCCCAACGCCAGCAAAATCTGCCACGCCGCATCGACCGAAGTTCTAAACATCAACACCGAAGCCGCGCCGCATCTCGCTTAAGGAAGGGCGACGGAAGACATCCCCCACGAAAAGCCTTATCAAAACGCCATTACAGCAGAGAATTGATCGGCGTTCCTTCGCAGACTTTCAACGGTCGGCCAATCGGCGTGTCCAGTTCCTGCTGATAGTCAACGCCTAACTGGGACAGAATTGTTGCGTGGATATCCTCGATGGGCCGACTGTTGTTTAACAGTTTCTTCGGTTGCTTTTCCCCCTTTTGCGGGTTCGGGTTGGTCTGGCCAATTACGCGTCCGCCTGCAATTCCTCCGCCTGCCATCGCGATGCTGAAACCGTGGGGCCAATGATCGCGACCGCCCAGCGGGTTGAGAAACGGCGTCCGGCCAAACTCACCGCCGCAAACAACCATCGTCGTTTCCAGCAAACCACGCCGTTTAAGTTCATTGATCAACGTCGCAAACGCGGGGTCAAGAATCTCGATGCGACCGGCTTGAAGTTCATGATTGTTGGCGTGCGTATCCCACCCCCCAAGGGTCACTTCCACACACCGGACGCCTGTTTCGATTAGACGCAGCGCCGCTAAACAACTACGGCCAAACGGTGTATCACCAAACGCCAACCTTTCAGCGACAGGCACTTTGCTGACATCGAACGCGTCCAATTGCCGTGAAGACATCATCTTCAACGCCGCGTCGAGATTATGGTTACCTAAAGACGTGGCAACCGTTTTGTTGTTCGCGCGAGTCTGCAAAAATTGCCGGTCTAAAAAATCAAGACTCTCCAACCGGCGCGAAGCACGTTTCTTTGACACACGCGCACGAATGTCAGGCACCGGATTTACGGGGTCGTTGACTTTAAATGCGTCAAACTGATCCCCCAAATACCCGCCTCGGCCCGCGTTCTGGGAAGGCAGGATCGAAATGTGGCGAGGGATATCCAATGCCGAGTCAGCTTCGGTGTTCAACTGATGGCAGATGATGCTTCCGATGGACGGATGTTTGATCGTGGGGTCGGGACGGAATCCTGTTTTCGCATTGTAAATGGCGCGATTGTGATCGCCTTCCTGTGACGTGATCGCACGGACCAAGGAGATTGAATCCATCTGCTGCGCTGTTTGCTGGAGTCCTTCGCCGAGCATAATTCCGTCGACGTTTGTTTTGATTGCGACGCTGCCGGCCGCAATTTCAGTACCTGGATGCGGGTCGAACGTCTCCAGTTGACTTGGCGCACCCTCCAGCCACAAAACAATCAGAGATTTCGCCGGTTTTGATGATTTGTGTTCCGCCTCTCGCGCCAACGCCGTCGCCAAAGGCGTCAACCAAGACAGCCCACTCAGCCCCGCCAGTTTCAGCAAATTCCGGCGGCCGAAGTGATCGCGCCCACCGCAGTTAGAATGTTCGTTTGGATTGCTGTTCATGATCTTCGACCTAGATTGCTGAGCGGTGCGGCGATGGGCCGCTGGTTTTAAATGTGAATCATTTGGCTAATCGCAATACCGTTCAATGAAGGCCATCTTCGTTTAACGACAATCCGGCAGGCGACCGCGTTTGGCCCTGCCTAAACACCGACGCCTGAGGGCTAATCGATAAACTGATACACGGCTTTGAGCCAAATAAATCAGTTTATTGAACGGAAGTGTACCTAATCGTAAACCGAAGGGCACAAGCCCTCGGGTTTGGCGACGTCACCGCGCGGCTCAGTTTCAATGATTCCAGCTGAACTCAAGGCTATTAATAAGGCTCCAATATATATCGGCAACCTGCCGTTTCTTACTAACGCTACGATCTTTCAATCGTTCAAGAAAATACTGCTGTTCCAAATCCGTCGGACCGCGAGACAACGTTGCCAAGAAAATCGTCGCTACGGTCGTTTCGTCGTCGGGAGAAAGCCAGTGCAACTCCGTCACGGATGAATTTTCTTTGAGGCGATCTGAGACCATTTTGCCATTAAACATCAACAGTTTTTGCGTCACCGTTTCACCACGAGCGTCGAATTCATTCTCACCCGGATCTCCAAAGCGGCGAATGAACTCCCTCAGTTGATCAAACGCTTTCAAACGATTGAGCACGTGAGAATTCTCATCGATCAACTTCAACGATGTTGCTTGAATTACCGCGCCCGCCATCTGGTCCGGACGCAGACGGGTCATCGGAAATACGGCTCCCTTTTGCGTATGGGCCTCTGTGATGTCGAATTGAGCCTGACTATCTTTTTGAAATGCATCGCATCGTGCGATCAAATGGATGAGCCGATGGACGCTGAAATCATGCGCGATAAAATCCGTCGTCAAAACCTCCAGAGCAGTGGGAAAAGGACCGTTCAATGGAATATTGTCCACCGGATCAACCAGCGGATTCCCCGTCATGATCGCCCACATCCGGTTGACCAATGAACGGGCAAAAGGGCGATTTTCGCGATGCGTCAACCAACCTGTTAACTGCTCGCGCAACGAACCTTCTGATGCCAGTAATTCCGAAGCATACGGCACCACCGGTTGCAACGTCGATTGCTCGTCATCGCCAAGCAATCGGTAGCGGTACCCAACATTTTCATCCTTTACGTCGGCGATGCCAAAGAATGTGTTTCGTGTTTGAGAGAAAAACGCCGCCAACTGGTGGAAGTCAGCTTGAACACCGGCGCGCGGTGCAGCGGCGTCCCCCAAAAAAATCTCGTCCATGAAATCATCATGACACTGCAAACAATCCAAACGTATCGCCATGAAGGCGCGAGTCGTTCTGCCGGCCAACAAAACCGGATCGGGAATGTTGTCTCTGTCGACATCGGGAATGATATTGCGGGTGTAAAAGTTGACCGCAGGTGCGTCCGTCCAAAGCCCGTCGGCGCTGAGCAGGTCAGCCACGATTTCGTCGTAAGGACGTGCGGTGAAGATTTGATTAGACAGCCAATCCACAAAACGGCGGCGGCGATAAAGTAGGAACGGTCCATCTTCGATTCCCACAAAAGCGCGGGCCAGTCGTTCCGCTAAAAAGTCGCTGGTTCGCTTTTGCCGAAGCAGATGCGAAACCCAAAACGAAACCTGTTGGTCATCAGGCTGATGTTGTAGCACGCGGATCTCTTGCAGAGCCGGAATACTCCCACTCAGCCCCAACGACAATCGCCGAGCAACCTTCAGCGGCGCGGCGGCAGCGGCCGACGAAAGCCCCGCTTGCTGCCAATCCTTTTCAAAAGCCTGATTAAGCTCATTGAGTACTCGATCGTCCCCGATAAACGGCACCGCCGCGAGCGTTTCACCTTCTGGTGAAGCCGAGAAATTCTCTGGTCCTCTACTGGATGCGGCAGTCGACAACGACAACGCGGTCGCGGAAATGTTTGGATTAATCCACCAGTAAACAAAAGCGACACCGGCGAAAACCGTGGCACAAAACATTGCGTTTTTGGCTAAGTTATTCTCCATGTTGGCGTCACAATAAAAGAAGCTGAAACCTACCCTCTCAATGATAGTACAATTTGTTATGGGTGAAGTTTTAAAATTTCCAGAGCAGACCAAAGAACCCTGCGCTGTTCAGCCGCCGCCTCGTTCGCGCAGGCGAAATTTTTTCTCGCTCGCCAGTTCCTGGACCGCGGCGCTGTTTGGTTTGACCAGCCTGATTTGCCTATTGGCGTTCTTGGTGAACGTCCCCATCCTGCAAATCGCAGTGCTTGGCTATCTTTTGGACTCCAGTGCCAGAATTGCCCGAGGCGGCCGGCTCTCCAAAGGATTCATTGGACTGAAAACGGCGGCGAAAATCGGACGCTTGGTTTTATGCACGTGGTTAGTTTTAATTCCGCTA
Source organism: uncultured Pirellulaceae bacterium (assembly GCA_964408465.1). Classification (GTDB taxonomy): domain Bacteria; phylum Planctomycetota; class Planctomycetia; order Pirellulales; family Pirellulaceae; genus Mariniblastus. Next base: position 13,577 of record CAYOZV010000035.1, on the reverse strand, counting down.
AGGGTCGTCGGAGGGCGATGGACCGACGCACAGATCATTGACGCGGCCAGCCAACAGACGACCGTCCTGAACGGTCTGTATTATGTGCTGACGATTGCGACCACCCTTCACGTTCTCTCAGCGCTATGCTGCGGTGGTCACATCCGGCACTTCTTCTGGCCGCTGGTCGTTCCGTTTTCGATACTGACGCGAATGTGCAAACGCTTCATTGGGATTTGCAAATTTATTATAGGAAAACCGAAAAACGCCTCGCGATCTGCCAACACTCTCTCGCCGCCCAAAGACTGGTTTGTGCCTGGAATCATCTGGCGGAAACTTCGCCAAGGCACGCTTTACACACAATCGCGCGACGACACATTGGACTTCCTCAGACGATTGCAGCTACCCCATTTCGCTTGGTTGGGGCTCAAGGGGTTTGCCGGTTCGGCGCTCTGGTTGCTGCTGCCGACGGTTTTGCTGGCCAATGCCAATCACCCGCGTACAGGGTTTGCAGGCCTTTCGATCTTCTTAGGCGTGCTGATCGCCGTGCCCGTATTTATGATCCTCCCGATGTTGCAAATTCAGTTTGCCGTCGATGGAAGGTTGGCCAGTTTATGGGACGTGCGAAGTGCTTGGACGCAAATGCGCCGGGCACCTCTGGCATGTCTGTTGGCGTTGTTGCTGATGCTGGTGTTGGCGTTGCCTCTGTTCCTACTAAAGATCGAGAAAATTCCGCCGGAGTTATTTTGGCTGTTGTCAGTGATTTTCGTTGTGCTGGGCTGGCCGGCAAGATTCGCTTGGGGCTGGGCCTACCGTTATGCTCAACCACGCCAGGATCGCGCTGCCCGCAAAATCAGGTGGCCAGTTGGTATCTTCACCGCGGCGATCGCATTGACTTTCGCGTTCATCTTTTTTCTGACGCGCTACACCAGCTGGAACGGCACGCTGAGCCTATTTGAGAATCACGTATTCCTGTTACCGCTGCCGTTTTGGTTTTAAAACGCCTCCGCAGCACCGTCCCCGCCGTAGTGGATTTTGTTAAAAATCCCGCGTGGCATCTCGTTAAAAACTCAGCGTCCCAAACAATTCCCACGAGAATCTTCAGCACGGCTCCACTTCAAAAAAAATGCCAACGGGGCTGATCATTACAGCGTCCCGTTGGCATTTATCATTTTCAATTTTCGACCAAAGCCATCCCAGCTTTTGTCGACTACTCGTTATTATAGCCGCCAGATTCCTCTGACTGGGCATTCTCTTGCGTCGTTTCGATTGCACGTTGCTCCGCGACAGTCACAACCTGTTGAGCGAACAACAGCTGGTTGCGAGTGAAGAACCGTTCGAAGTATCCGTTCATGCTCTCCACACGATTCATCATAGACAACTCTTGCCACGACTTGTCATCAGTCACGTTCCATGCGGCAGCTTGGGCAACCGGTTGAGCCACCTCATCGTTGGCCAACATGGTCATCATCTCTGCGATCTTAGGATCGTTGTTCAATTTACTCAGCGGCTGAATTTTGTAGTCGATGTAAGATTTTGGATCTTTTTTGCCGTGCTCCAAACAAACTGTTTTCACGCCAACCTTGCCGACTTTTCCTGGTGGGATATTAAATGCACCACCGCCGCCGCCTCGACCACCGCCGAGTCCACCGCCGCCGAATCCGCCGCCACCCGCGCCACCGCCGATGCCGCCACCAACGCCTTGACCACCTTGGCCGCCGACCAATCCTCCGCCACCGACGACCAGTCCGCCGCCTCCTCCACCGCCGCCACCACCGCCACCGCCACCGCCACCAAATTGACGCATCACGGGAACTGCAGAGAATGTCTTAGGCATCTGTACCGATAGAGGACGATCCGTGTTGTTCTTGACAAGGATGTTTGAATCGATCGCGCTGCGCGCCTTAATCGTGACTTCGACATCGCCGCTTTCCATTGCTGCAAACATTTCGACCGCTTCAAAACCTTCAGCAGGCGATGACGTTTTCGAAATCGTTGCCAGCCGTCTTTTTTCGGCGCGACTTTGCTGCGGCGTCTGCTCGGTTTCAGCTTCAGCCGAAACCGCTGCTGTTGACACCGCTGTCGTGTCCGATGGTGCCGCATCAGTGTCGGCGTAGGACGCCATCGCAAACGAGCATACGCCCGCAATGGCTAACGTCAGCTTAAAAAAGTGACTCATCGAAAAGTAACTCATGGGTTTGGTTCTCATGGAAAGAACTCCTGTTGATAATCCGGTGCTCCTTGCCTGCGCCGGAACAAATGATGCCTTCAGCTCCAATAATGGCAGCCGCTCGGCAACCTAAAGATAGTTGCAAACGTCGATAGTTCCAACGATATTCTCTTCACAGGCGACATCTGGCAACAAAAACAACGAAAAAATCGCGAATTCAATTGCCCCGATGACCGCTTTAAAGCAGACCGATCGCTACCAGCGAGTATCGGACGATTAGCCCCGCCGCGACAACACTCACGATGCTCATCAGTTTGATAAGGATATTTAGGCTTGGACCGCTGGTATCTTTAAATGGGTCGCCGACGGTATCGCCCACAACCGCCGCTTTATGGGCCTCAGAACCCTTACCACCGTGATGATTGGCTTCGATGTACTTTTTGGCGTTGTCCCAGGCCCCACCGGCGTTGGACATGAAAATTGCCAAACAGAATCCGCAACACAACGTCCCCACCAATAATCCCAACACGCCAGCGACCCCAAGAATCATCCCCACCACAATTGGCGTCACGATTCCCATCAAAGACGGCAACACCATTTCCTGCTGAGCCGCCTTGGTGCTGATTTCGACCGGCCGCGCGTAGTCCGGCGTCGTCGACCCGTCCATGATCCCGGGATTTTCACGGAACTGCCGACGCACTTCTTCAACCATCCCAAACGCGGCGCGCCCGACGGCCTTCATCGTCATCGCACAAAACACGAACGTCGCCATGCAACCCAAAAACACACCGATCAACACGCGCGGATTGAGCACCGTCGCATCGTACAGCTTCACAACGTTGAGCATCGACGCCGTTTTCACATTCACGATCGGGTCCGACGTCGCCGCAAAGGTCCATTCACCCGATGGCTCTTGAGCGAAAAGATCCGCCGGAAGTTCCGCCGGCAGCTCCGACACCGAATTCCATGTTTCAGCAATCTTTGACTTCCGAGCGTACTCAGGCATCACCAAGAAACCACGCACATCGTCGCCGCTTTTTCGCACGATGAAACTGTTGTTTACTTTGTAAAACGTGTCGTCGACTTGGACCACGCCCGAGGATGCGGCCGATTGAGCCCAATTATCAAAACCCGTTTTGACCTGTTCCACATAAGCCGCCAATAAAGCCAACGCCGTCAGCGCGGCCGATCCAATCGCAAACCCTTTGCCTGTCGCCGCGGTCGTATTGCCCAAGCTATCCAGCGCGTCGGTGCGTGTGCGGACGATGTCATCCAGTTCCGCCATCTGCGCGTTGCCGCCAGCGTTATCCGCGATCGGCCCGTACGCATCGGTCGCCAACGTAATCCCCAGCGGCGATAACATGCCCACCGCCGCAATCCCGACGCCGTACAAACCAAGGGTGAACATGGAGGGCTGATTGAAATCAAATCCGGTTGCAAAACCAAACGCCAGCATCATGCCAACGCAAATCACGATCACCGGCACCCATACACTTTTCATGCCGTCGGCCACGCCTCCAATGATGACCGTTGCCGACCCCGTTTCGGCCTGCGCGGCCAATCTCTGTGTCGGTCCATATTCGTCACTGGTGACGTATTCAGTCCACTGACCAATCACCCAACCGGCCAGCAAACCCACGGTGATGCTGCCGGCGATGCCGATGTAATCGGATCCAAGAATCACCCAAGTCGCAATCGCGGATAAAACCCACGTCCCCAACATCGCCGAATTAATGCCCTTACCAAGCACCTTCAACAGCGCTTTTTGGCTGGCGTCATCGGTGGCCTTGACCAAATGAATACACACGATCGACATAACGATTCCGATCGCAGCCACAATCAGTGGTAAAAATAAGGCTCGCACTTGCATGTCCAAAAGGGATCCGCCGGATTCGGCCGACCCCGCTGTTCCGGCCGCAGCAATCGCCATCGCCGCGACGCCCAAGGACGCCGTTGCCAAAATCGAACCACAATAGGATTCATAAAGGTCGGCTCCCATGCCCGCAACGTCGCCCACGTTGTCGCCGACATTGTCCGCGATGGTGGCAGGGTTGCGGGGATCGTCTTCGGGGATGCCCTGTTCAACTTTGCCAACCAAATCCGCCCCCACGTCCGCGGCCTTGGTGAAGATACCGCCGCCGACACGCGCGAACAACGCCTGGCTGGAAGCGCCCATCAGCGAACATAACATCGTGACCGTGATCGTGTTCAAATCCAAATGGCAGACAAAACGCAAAATCGCGTACCACAACGACATGTCCAACGTTCCCAAACCGACCACGACCAAACCCATCACCGCACCACTGCGAAAGGCAACCTGCAGTCCATCGTTGAGCGACTTCATCGCGCCGGCGGCGGTGCGGCTGCTGGCGGCGGTCGCGGTCGTCATCCCGATATAGCCCGCCAGCGCCGACCAAAAACCACCCGTCAAAAATGCGATCGGCACCCAATACTGTTGAATGCCGGCCCAACGCGCCGCCAGCAACAAACAGAACACCACGACAAAGTAAATCGACACAATGATGTATTGCTGTTTAAGATACGCCTTCGCGCCGAGCGTCACGTAATTGGCGATCTGAACCATCCGGTCGTTCCCCGGATCGGCCGCGATGACCTCTTTGAAGAATTTGTACGCGAAAACCAAAGCCAAAATCGAAGACGCCAACAAGACCGCCCAAAAAACGTACTCGATGGCAAGCACTTCTTCGTTGCCCCAACCGGCACCTTTGTCCATATCTTCTTTCAGATCGACCGCCGCTCCTGAGCCTGCCGACTGTTCAGCAGCAGCCAGATTGGCGGAGGGGGACGGATCGACCGCCCCAGCGGTATCCTGCGCGAAGCCAGTTTCTATCGAAAACGACAAACTGGCGACAAAAACAAGACAAAAGAGCGACAAACATCGTCGTCTCAGCAGCGGAAGTTCGTGGAGCACAATGTCAACAGGCAAAACAGCCTGCCCTTAGAGCGTTTTACGGGGACATAAACCCGTATTAAAACCAAAAAGGCTGCCGACTAACAGCCCAGTGTCGTGAAAAAACAAGATTTCTCGCAGCGTTCACAATCGCTCGAATTCTGTCCCGAACGCCCCTCGTTGGGGCGTCAGTTTTCTCATGCTCCAGCGTTCAGCAAAATCAACAATCCAACACGAACAAAGCTGTCCAGCTTTGACCCGTGTCGTAATCTCGATCTCAAATCCTTTATTTGACCAAGGGATGCTTGCGCGAAATCGAAATAGGCCCAAGGCATTACCCGATAACGCAATCCGGCGATGACCCTATCGCACATATGCAATAGAATGAAGTTTCCTTCGGGAGTCTCCGATCGCGGCCTGGTCTCCACGCGGCAGATTTGAGCCAGTTTTTAAAAGATGTTTCAAAAAGTTTAAGACGGACTAATACAGATGGATTTGAGTCTTCGTAATATTGCTCGCACACTGATTGCCACCACGACGTTGACTTTGCTGTCGGCGGTGCTGCTTTGTGGTTCCGCGATTGGCCAGGACGCGGAAGTTCCTGGCATGAAAGAATTGGACAAAGCTTTCGACAAGAAAATCAATTCGACCTCCACACGCGACCTCGATGAAGTGGCGCGGTTGTGCGAACAAGCCATCAAAAAAGGCTTAACCGGCGATGCGGCAGAACAAGCGAAAATGTTGGCCAAGACCGCGTACTACGAACACGCCGACCAACTGGCCAATCGCATCTTCACCATGACCAGTGCCACCGATCCGCGTTGGCAACGCATGCGACGCGAGGCTTTGCGGCGGCTGGAAAAAACGGTCAAATTAGATCCCGACATGGCGTCAGCCTACGTGCTGATGGCGCGGCTGAACAGCCTTCCGCGCGGCGATACCGACGAAGGTATGGCCGCCGCTCAAAAGGCGATCAAACTCATCGAAGACGACGACGAACTGATGGCCCAAGCCCTCATGGCCAAGGTCGCCTTAACGTTGGCCGATGTCAAAAAACCAGACAATGTCGTCGATGAGATTATGGAAGACATCGACCGCGCGATCGAACTTGATCCCAACAACGAACAGGCTCGATTTCTCCGTAGTAAATTACTGGCAAGGGATGGCAAAATCGCCGAATCGCTGGCCGACCTCGACGCCGCGCTGGCCAATACGAAAAATGCGGACGCTTATAAACTGGAGGCCAACCGGCTGATCGCGAACAAACAGTTCCCCGATTCGCCAGAAATGCAAGCCGCGGCGCTGCGTTACTTGGACAAAGCGATGGAGTTGAAGCCCGAACCTAAACTGCTGCTGACCAAAGCCATCGTTTACCAGGTAATGAAGAAACCAGAAGAAGCGCTGGCAGCAATCGATGGACACCTCAAGGACCAACCGGACAACGTCAAAGCATTCCTTCTACGCGCCGGCCTAAACGCAGAAGAAGAAAACCTCGACGCGGCGATTGCCGACCTAACCAAAGCCTCTGAAATTGAACCCGACGAATTGTCGATTTACCTCAATCGCATTCGGCTGCATGAACTGAATAAGGACATCGATTCCGCGATCGCCGACTGCAAAATGGTTCTGGATAAGAATCTGAGCGAGAACAAATACGAATTTCAAATCACCTTGGCGCGGCTGTATTTGCGAGCCGAACGTCCGCGTTCTGCGGCGAAGGTTGCCACCGAGATTCTCAAGGATTACGAAGATGGCGTTTGGGAAGACAAACGGGACCTCGTGGGATTCCAAGAAGCCATGCGCCGGTTGGATACACTGCGGTTGCGAGCGGGCGCTTACCTGAACGCGGGCGAGCACAAAAAATCAATTGAGGATTACGAATTGGCCGTCGACATGACGGACATCATTTTTGATTTGCAGCAACAGATCGCGCCTCGCATGCGAATAAAAATGGACGACTACGAAGGCGATCCTGGAATCTTGAACAACCTAGCATGGGCACTGGCAACATCGACCGTGGATGAATTGCGCGACGGCGATCGCGCTATTGTGCTGGCCGAAAAAGCAGCCGACCTCACCGATTACAAAGAGGCGTACATTCTCAGCACGTTGGCGTCTGCCTACGCGGAGGTCGGTGATTTCGAACGGGCGATCCAGTGGAGTGAGAAGGCCGTCAAACGCAATCAAGAGGAAATGGAAGAGATCGAAGACGATCAAGAGATGGACGAAAAGGTGAAGGAAGAAACGCTCAAAGCCAGCGCCGAGCAATTGGAAAGTTTAAAGAAGGAATTGGCCAGCTACGAAGACGGAAAACCCTGGCGCGAACTCCAAACAACCGATGAGGAAGACGACCAAGAAGAGGAGCAAGACAAGGACCTAGCCAAGGACGACGGTGATGATTCGGACGACACGGACGACCAAGACGCGGTAGACAATGACGCGGCTGTTGATGACGACGCACAAGATGATGCCCCCTCCGAAGATATGAAAGAGCAGCCTAATTCTGACGATGGCGACGCCGAAGAAGATTCGGCTGAGCAAGATAACGACGAAGAGCCCGAGACCGACGAGTCAAAAGGGGAGGACGCCGAAAAGTCTGACGAAGATGAAATCGAAAACGGCAAAGACAACAAAGAAGACGAACAAACCGATGAAGACACTGATTCGGCGAAATAGATCAGCCGATTATTTGCGACAACCTATTTAGAATTTGGAATTTATAATTTCGAAATCCAAAATCTGAAATCCAAAATCTGAAATCTGAAATTCACATCTCCCAACCGTTTCCAAATGCAAATCCAAACTCCTCAACAACTCACGGCAAAAAAGTGCGAACCTTGCGAAGGCGGTGTTGAAGCCTGCCCAATCGAATTCAGCCAAGAACAACTGAAAAACCTCGACCAGTGGAAACTGACCGAAGACAAACAACGGATCTTTAAAACGTGGACGATGAAAAACTTTGTTCAAGCCCTCAACTTTTTTAACCAGGTCGGCGAAGTCGCTGAATCCGAAGCCCACCATCCCGATCTGCACCTCCAAGGCTACCGCAACGTCCGCATTGAAATTTGGACGCACGCGATCGGCGGGCTAAGTGAGAATGACTTCATTCTTGCGGCCAAGATCGACGAAATTGAAATCAAGTAATTTACACCCGCAGGCCACTGCCCCCAACACCCATGAACGTATCCGCGAAACCCAGAAACAGCCGCAGAAGATTACCCTCCCGGCGCGTCATCATGATTGCGATTGCGGCGATCGCCTTCGGATACCAATACAGCCGGCCCACCCTTGAAGGCTGGTTCAACATCGAACTTCCGGCGATCAACCGTCGAGGAGGAGGCCGCGGCAACGACCATGCCAGCTCGCATTCAAACAGCGACAACCAGTACAAGGCAACGTTACCATCGGCAACGGGGAAATCCGGCGGCTTCGAATTAAACGGCGACTTCAAATTAAAAGAGGTCGGCCGCGATCGCTACCAATCTCCTGCTGGCCTGCTGTACACGATGGGTCCGCGCGGCGAACATCGCATCGAACACGTCATGCGACATGCTCAGGATCAACCCAATCGCCCCGCCCACGGTGTCTTCATGGGCAACGGCGACCAAGACGCCGTGCTCAAGATCATCGACGACGCTTACGAATTGGTGACATCAAAATCGCCGCGCGCCAAATATGAATCGTCCCAAGGCAACGACAAATACGACGTCGACATGCAACGCAAGGTCGGTTTCGAAGGCGGCAAAAAAGGCCAACGCAGCAACAACCGAGCCCTCAATTCAGTCCGCATGATCCTCGACGGCAACCGAGTGATCACCGCGTTCCCAGTAAGGTAGCCGTAGTGGATCTTGTTAAAGATCCCGCGCTGCCATTAACCAAAGCATCAGCAAAAAGCCGATACGAAAAAACAGACGTAAGCCGACAAACAGCCACAACAAGGAGGTTTAACAACACTCCACTACGTTTGCACTGGGCGCGGGAAACACAATCCCGCCCACCGCCGCCTCTAAAGAACTTTCGCGATCGCGTCACAGATCTGGTCCATATTACCATCGTTCATGCCCGCTATATTCATCCGGCCACTGCCAAGAATATAAATCGAATGCTCTTCACGTAACTTGTCCGCTTGGGATTTGCTCAAACCGGAATAACTGAACATACCGCGCTGCTGATTGACGTAGCTAAAATCTCTATCTGGCACCAGCGCTTCCATCTTCGACACAAAACTGGCTCGCAACGCAACGATACGCTCGCGAATCTCGGTCAGTTCGGCTTCCCAAACTTTCCGCAGCTGAGCATCGGCCAACACCGTTTGCACGATCGCGCCACCGTGGATAGGCGGATTGGAATACATCGTCCGAATCGTTGATTTGATCTGGCTCTGCATCGCCGCGCAAACATCAGCCGACTGAGCCACGGCGGTGATGCCACCGACGCGCTCACCGTAGAGCCCAAAATTCTTTGAAAACGAATTGCAGATGATCGCTTCGCCACCGGATTGGACGAAGTTTCGAATGGGAAACGCATCGGCCTCCAAGCTTTCGCCGAAACCTTGGTAGGCGAAATCGAAAATCGGCACCAGCGATTTGGCTTTTATTTGATCGCTGATCGTCTGCCATTGGTCTTTGCTGAGATCAACCCCGGTCGGATTGTGGCAAACGGTGTGCAACAAAATGGCATCGCCCGATTTTGCCTGATCAACGGTGGAAGTCACTTTATCGAAATCCAGCCGCGTGCCGCTGTCGTCCAAGTAATCGTAGTGCTTGATCTCCAAGCCGGCTTGGGTGAAAATTTTTCCGTGGTTGGCCCACGTCGGATTGCTCATCCAAATCGTGCTCACATCCAACGTCCGTCTGACCAGTTCACCGGCAACGCGCAGTGCAACGGTACCACCGGGGGTCTGAGCCGTGGCGGGGAAGACTTGCTTTGTCAGCGCCGCGCCCAAAATCAAATCCGCGATTTGGCCTCGATAGTCAGGGCTGCCGTCGATGGGAAGATAACTTTTGGTAACACTGTTCTTGAGCAGAATTTCTTCGGCCTGTTTTACTGCGGCCATAATTGGCGTCTGGCCATTGGCATCTTTGTAGACGCCAACGGTCAGATTGACTTTACAGTCGCTGGCGTCATTTTTAAATTGCTCGTTCAGCCCGAAGATCGCGTCGGGTGGATTGACAGGTACAGCTTCGAACATATCGGGCTCGTGAGTGTGAAAAAGAACTGTGGCAAAAGCCCAATAATTTAATCACGCAGCAGAGAATTCGAAAGGGGAAAGATGCGACTGAGCCCCAACACGCCCGTTTAAATCGTCGGTTTTCCGACCCGGTCGATGTACTCGGCCAAGCGCGACTGAAGTTCGAGAATTTGCTGCCACTTTGCATGGGGCAGCTGTACGGCCTGGCCGCGTTGGGTTATTTCGGCATCATTGATCACGTGCCGCAGGTGTAGATGCAAATACTCGATCACTTCCGACAGCTGTGCCGCCTGGCCGGGCGAAAGCCGCTCGGGCAGTTTGGGAGGCTCAACCCCCGCCAATCCATAAGACAGACCGTCGTCGGTCCGATCGAAGTTTTTAACGTTGGGGCTTCCTGGGGTTTCGGACAGCTCCACATTATTCAGATCTACATCTTCTCGGTCGCCGAATAAGATGACGCTTCGACCGATGGAAATCAGATCACCCTTGCGCAGTATTCTCAACTGCACCTCTTCGTTGTTGACGCGCGAGCCGTTGGTCGATTCAAGATCGGTTAAAACGAGATCATCGTGATCCCTTTGGATCTTCAGGTGATATCGACTGACTCTTTCATCATTCAGCTGGATCGTGTTCCCTTCCTCACGGCCGATGGTAACGGGCGCTTCTATTTCACCGAAGACCTGCCCCCGGTTTGCACCATCGAGTATTCTTAGGGTGATAGAACTCATGAAGGTGACCTTCGTCGAGTCAACGAAAATGGGGACGTTTAAAGATAAGATAAGCCATGCCAACTGGCGTGGAAAAGATTCTAACACTCAGCGGGCTGGATCACACCATCGCGGGTGAACGGTTACTATTATTAACAGCGGACGTGATTTGGTAAATCAAACAAACACGTTTTTCCGATATTTGATCGAAAATCTCACGGGGATACCGAATTACATCGAGGATAACCGTTAGCCTACCGGCGTAAAATCTGTCCAGAGGCTCGGATTGCCGCCCCATTTTTGGAGGTTGCTCATTGAAACTAATCTCTCCAGCCTATATATTTTGGTTTCTCAGTGGTCGTTCAAAAGCCAATCCGGTCCAACGCCACCACTTCTCACAGACAAAAGCACCCGTGGCTCAATTGGATAGAGCATCGGTCTTCGGAACCGAGGGTTGGAGGTTCGAATCCTCCCGGGTGTGCTTTTACTTTATCCCGCTGAATGCGAGAAATCGCAGTCCTGAGCGATCAAAGATCGACAGAGCAGCCAAATTCCACGAGTGGTAGTTCTACCACTTTGAAAGGAAGTTGCTCTATGTCTAGATCTAATCACATTCCCAAGTACTCACTGCATAAGCCATCCGGCCAAGCACGTGTCATCATCGGCGGTAAGCATCATTACCTCGGCAAATTCGGTTCATCCGAAAGCCGAACCAAGTATGCGGCACTAATTGGGAAACGTTTCCACGAGGAATCCAAGCTACCTGAGTCGCCTCCGGGTAAATTTCCACTGTTGACGATCGACGAGCTGATTCTCCACTACTTGGATCACGCTCGAACCTACTACTGCTTCGATGGCAAGCCAACCAAGGAGTACACCTGCATGGAGGAAGCGGTTCGACACCTTCGACCGCTCTACGGTAATTCGGAGGCCAAAGACTTTGGCCCTAACAAATTGACCATCGTTCGCGAAACCATGATCGTCCAGCGGCTCGCTCGTACAGTCATCAACAATCGTATCAACCGCATTAAACGAGCTTTCAAGTGGGCGGTTTCGCGAGAGCTTATCCCTCCGTCCGTATATCAAGCCATCAGGACACTCGACGGCCTCCGATTTGGCCGCAGCAACGCAAAAGAAACCGATCCTGTGAAGCCTGTGCTTGATTCGGCGATCAAGTCCGTCACGGATATCGTAAGCCCTCAGATCGCGGCGATGGTTTGGCTGCAGCGTTATACCGGCATGCGTCCTGGGGAAGTCGTCATCATGCGTCCCTGTGACATTAAAATGTCGGGGAAGATCTGGGTATTCGAACCTTATACTCACAAAAACAAGTATCGCGGTCACAGTCGATTGGTTCCTCTTGGCCCCAAGTCACAGGCTCAAGTGAAGCCTTTCTTGAACCGAAAAGCCGAACAATTTATGTTTTCGCCGGCTGAAGCAGAGGCATGGCGGAG
>CAYOZV010000035.1:0-1155 GCA_964408465.1 uncultured Pirellulaceae bacterium | reverse complement strand
AAAGCCCGATGACTCCCAGCCATGCGAAACGCAAGTCAAAGTCGAAGCCTAAACGGAAGAAACGTGATCGCTACGATACGGCCAGCTACCGCCGTGCCATCTCTTACGCCATTAAGAAGCTCAACAAGCATCAAAACTCTCTCCCCAAGAAGGAGCGAAAGTTGATCCCGCACTGGCATCCGCACCAACTCCGCCACCAATTCGCGACGATTGTTCGTGAACAGCTGGGGGCAGAGGCCGTTCAGATCGGCTTAGGCCACAAATCCACCGATCTGGTCGATTTGTATGCGGAGAAGAACTTGGCAGCGGCCCGGCAAATCGCCGGCAAGATCGGCTAAGCAAACTCTCATTTCCACCAACCCTTTCAAGCCACGGTTAACCCCCGTGGCTTTTTCGTAAGGAAATCCTGCTGAAGTGAAAGTGAAGTGAAACCTCCAACCTACTTTGGGCAATCTCACGAGTTGTCAAAACGTACTGGAGGATATTCAAAAATGTCACTGGAGGAAGAGCGGTTCACATTCAAGCAAGTAGCCAAGAAGACGAAGGTCAGCTTGTCGACGGTTTGGCGCTGGCATTTGACCGGCACCAAGGGGAAAAAGCTGGGGAGTGTTCTGATTGGCGGCAGGCGTTTCGTACTCAAATCGCAGCTAGAGGCTTTCTGCGGTCAGCGGAAGCGAGCGCCGCCATCGCGTCTTAGACAAGACGTGGCCAAGCGGAAACTCGACGCCTTAATCGGGCCAGTCGAATCCCAATCAACAGACGCCGAAGAAAAATCTGAACTGCGAGAGTAGTTCGAAGTTAGCGGATGCAGAGAGCGATCAGCCAACAACCAATCAACATTATCATTCCCAAGGTCAATCATGGACAAATCAGAAATCAGTTCTCGCACAGAAGGCGGCGTCTACATCATCATCTTTTACATACCTGTCAAAAAAACGATCGAGGTTGGTCGTGGTAAAAGGATATGCACCTTCTCCCGAGGATGGTACGCCTACGTTGGCTCAGCCCACGGCGGCGGAGGCTTACGGGCTCGAACGGCACGGCACACTGACTTTTTCCGCGACGGAAAAAAACTCGGATGGCATTTCGACAGCATTCGTGAGATCGCCATCGTGAAGGAGATATGGTGTGCGGAGGCACCTAGAGAGTATGAGT
>CAYOZV010000034.1:10289-30828 GCA_964408465.1 uncultured Pirellulaceae bacterium | reverse complement strand
GAATCCGAAAGCACGAAGGAGCTTTAACAAGGCTCCACTACGCTTTACTGCGGAGACTCAATCACGGGAAACAGTCCCCTGACGCCTCCGTTGCAAACGGCCCGTGCCAAATGCAAAACTACTGCGGCTAAGTTTACCGTAGTGGATTTTGTTAAAAATCCCGCCGAGCATTAACACGAATTTCTACCGAAGGTTCGCCGCTGCGGAGCAAGAGGCGAACTCTGAATCCGAAAGCACGAAGGAGCTTTAACAAGGCTCCACTACGCTTTACTGCGGAGCTACGGAGAATCAATCGCGGGAAACAGTCCCCTGACGACGGATTCATCCAGCACGTAAATCCACTCGCCGTGCGTGCGGTTGAGCTGCTTCACTTGGCTTTGAGCGGCTGCGATCTGTTCCTTGCGTTGTTTAACCTGACGTAGATACACTTTTTGATCCGCTTCGTCGTCGGAATCAATTTCCTCGATCTCCGCAAACGCATCGGGATCAACCTCGGCGGTCACGATCGCCTGATACAGCAAGCTTAAACTCTCTCCACCGATTCGGTTGGCCAATTCCCCGACCACCAATCGAAACTTAACTCCGTCCGAACGCCGCACCAGAACCTCCCCATTAGTGCCGGTGAATTCATGCCCATCGTTCTGGTAGCCTTGATAGACGAACCCTCGTTCGGCAAGCTGGGCGATGATTTTCTGGTCGGTGCCTTTTTGGGATTGCTCCAGAAATTCCATGACGGCCTTACTTTGTTTCTCAACGTCGGTCGGTTTGAGCGCGAACAAAGAACGCGCGATCGCGGCCGTGAAGCCCTCGGGTAAAGTATCGGCGAGGTTGTCCTGGCCGGCAGCTTTGCCTTGGACGGTAAGTCCGGTTACTTCTAGTTGTTGATTGTCTACGATCTCGAAGGTGGCTTTATAGAGTGGTTGATCCTTTTTTGTTTTTTTGTCAATCCGGTGGCGATCAACCTCGAACCCCGAAACGGCCAGCCCGCTGGACGCGTCCAGCGGTAATTTTAATAAATTGGGATCCACCCACTGTGCGAAATCGGTGCTGAGCATATCTTTTTTAAACTCAATCGTATAAATCGTCGGTTGGCCCGGCACCCGCACGTAGTGTTTTCCTGGGCTCTTTTTGACTTGGTCGCCAACGATGATGTGAGCGATTGTTTTTTTGTCGCGATCACTCAAAATCAATTTTGTGCCCAGCCGTGATCGCGCCGCCGAAACGCCGACGTCGGAGGGATCGACGACGCCGAAGTTGACGTGGTCGGTTTGGCTGTCGGAGTTGACCTCCAGCACGGTGCGATCGTTGAGCGCTCGAGTGACCTCGAGGACGCGCTGATCCCCGGTGACGTCGAAGCCGTTCTTTTGAGGAATGATCCAGTTCTGGCCGCTACGTTTGAGCCGGAGACGCTGGATGTCGGATCGCTGGGGATCGTAAGCGATGACTTCGATGCCGCGCACGGCCGACGTTTCGTAGTTGTCAAACAATGGCTTGCTGACTTGCGCGTTCTGCGTCACGGCCTCGGGCCACGGGTAACTGGCGGCCGCAAATGCGGCAGTTACCGCCGCTACGATGCCCATGATGATCGTGGTGAAGTAAGCTGATTTCATGGTCTTGATTGGGTGTTGTGTGTTTTAGTGGTTGCCACGGGGGGCAGGCGGGAGCCCTCCAGCGAGCAGCGGGCGACGAACCGGACGGCTTGCGCCGATACCGCCAACATTGTTTGCGGTGGGGGGCGAGCCCTTGGGGTTCGTTGCTTTGGTCATTTAAGTCTTCGTGCTTTGGAAATGCCTTCGCGTTCTCTCAACCGGCGTCGTGTGTAAACAAAAACCCCCAAGAGAAACGGAGGGATGACGGGGATGATGACCGCCGCCAGTTTATACTTCCGCTGAATCTCTTGAATCTTCTGCTGAGCATTGAGTTCGGCTTGGCGTTTGTTTTCGTTGAGTTCGTTCTGTAATTCTTGCTGTTTGACGGCCAGTTTTTGCTGTTGTTCCTGCTGTTGCTGCTTCATGATGCCTTGCTTGGCGGTGAGCGCCGCAGCGTCATAAGATTTCTTCTGATCGCGTAAAGCAAGAATGTCTTTGATTTCATTCTCCAAAGGCCGGAGCTTCCTTTTCGCTTCGACGGTCGCTGTTTCGAGCGCCAGTTTATGGTCCATCTCAAACTGGTTGTTGACCTCAAAGACCGTTTGAAGTTCGACTTCTTTCTGAGCCTCGATCTGCCCCAGCGTGACGTGCCGCAGGCGTCGGTTTCGTAGGCCAAGGAAGCTCGTTTCTTGCGCCAGCGCATCGACGATGTTCAGCACAAAACTCATGTTTTGAAATTGGTACTCAATGCCGGCCTGGATCGGTTGGTTTCGAACTTGGACAAAATAGTCTGATAATATATCCAGATCCGCGACGTAAATGACGTTGGATCGGTTCTTGTTGGCCGCCGCATTGGGGTCGTTTACTTCGAAGTCTTTGCCACGAATATGGCAGGCGGTGATAAAACGATTTCCGACTGAGCCACGATTTTGATCTCGGTCGCTCAGGGGTACCTGCGGCATCACCCAATCTCCGCGAATACGACCGGCGTTTCCGGTGGTCACCAGCGGAACAAAATCTAACTCCGTCGTTTCGGTCGGTTTCACGTAACCGGTGTACTGAAAAAAGACTTCGTCGATGCCGCTGCTGGCGGGATGATCGGGGTTAAAATTGGGCTCTGTCCCACCCTCTTCTTTGACGATGACCAATTCTTGTTGGTTCAACCGCGAATCTTTGGGGTAGGGGTTGGCGGAAATGGGTTGCCAAACGACCCAAGGCAAAAAGCGATTGCCGCCGGCATTCTGTCGGTCGGTGTCGATATCCAGCGCTTGCCACAGTTTCTGAATGTCGGCCGTTTCTCCCCCGCGATTGATGGCGCGACCAAAGAACGTGCCGGGGACGTGACGCTTAAAGCTGAACGAGTTGGGAAAGGGGTCTTCGAAGATCGCCATCGGTTGCCCCGACTGAATCGCCACGATTACATTGTCCAGTTCTTGCTGGGACATTTTCGAAGGCTGAGCCAACAACATCATGTCGAAGCGGCGCTGCGGTTGCTTGTTCTCGTCGTCCTGCAGCCAGAGGTCAATTTCGGAAGTCGCACCGACGACCTCTAGTTCATATTGTTTGCTTAACTCCCCAAGAATCCCCAAGGTCGGGATGCGGACGGCTTGCCCATCACCGCGCGGAACGACGGCGCCCTGAATGAGTGCGTCGGTGATGACCACGCCGATCGTTTTTCGTTTGGGTTGGGCGACGGTGTTGATCGACCGCATCAGTTCGTATTCGACCGGTGTTCCGTAGGGGAGGAAGGGAACCACGACCCGTTCGACGCCGCTGGAAACGGCCATGCCCATGATGACTTCTGCTTGCCGCGTGGCGCCGCGCGATTGGGTTGTGAACTGCTGCGGGCGGATGCCGTAACGTTTGGACGCCAAGATCGCCTGTGCGCTGAAGGGTTCGATGCCCTGATAAAGGTCGACCTTCACACGATTACCACCGAGCGCGTCAAATTCGCGGAGGAGATTGACCAGGTCGTATTTTGTTCGCACAAATTCGCTGGGGATGTCGCTGCCGATATAAGCGGTGATTTTGATCGGCGGCTGAGATTCATCTTGGGCGGATAAGTCGTTCAGCAATTTCAGCGTCGAAGGCGAAAGTGTGCTGACCTTGCGATCGGAGATGTCGATGCGGGCTTGATTGAGGACGCTGTATTGAACGACCAGCACCGCCGATACTGCCGTGATGAACAGAAATGCGGCGCGCAGCAAATAATGCCAGAGCATCGACGTGCCGTCGCGCCCACCAAGCCAATGCCTGCGTCCGATGAGGATCATGGAAAGGTAAATTCCGATGACGACGATGCCAACGAAGTAGCAGATCGACGATGCGGTGATTAATCCACGTCCGAAGGGTTCAAAT
Organism: uncultured Pirellulaceae bacterium; assembly: GCA_964408465.1. Classification (GTDB taxonomy): domain Bacteria; phylum Planctomycetota; class Planctomycetia; order Pirellulales; family Pirellulaceae; genus Mariniblastus. The sequence goes on along the minus strand of CAYOZV010000034.1, from coordinate 26,881 downwards.
CGTTCAAGAATCGACCACTCGAAAAGGCGGCTGATCCATTTTTGATCGCTGAAGATCACGTCCGCGTTGGAGAAGAACGCCAGCGGTGCGTTGAAGATTGCTCCGAAAATGAAACCGACGGTGAGGTTGCTGGTTAAAAATGACGCGACCGTCCCTAGGCTGATCATCGCGATGCCGACAAACCAATAGCCGATGTACGTCGAAAATAGCAGCAGGTTATCCAGCTGCCCGCCGGTCATCGACAACAGCACCGCGAAGTTCGATAGTTGCGAAAAAAGTAGGGAGACGGTGAAGACCAGCACCGCCGCGAAATATTTGCCAATGACGATGTCAAAGTCTTTGGCCGGTAGAGTCAGCAACAATTCGTCGGTGCCCTGGCGTTTTTCTTCGGCCCAGATGCTCATCGTGATCGCGGGGATAAAGATCAGCATGATGTAGGGGAGGTAGCGGTTGAGCTGATCGAAGTTGGCCAGGTTGGAGGTGAAGAACTCGTGCGGCCAGAACGCGGCGAATGATGTCAGCGATACAAACAGACACAGAAAAACGTAGCCGGTTGGGTTGGAGAAGTAGCCGATGAAATTGCGCTTCATGACTGCAAAGGCCGCTTGCCGCCAGATCCCCAACGGCAGCATTAAGATCACCAGCGCCACTAGAAACAGCAGGTCCATCACCAGCATGAATGCGAATTCGATTAACAGTAAACCCATGGCGTCGTTTTGATGTTGAGGTGTCGGTGAGTGTTTTGGTTTTCTCGGGGAACCGGAGGGCTTGCGCCCATGCCGCTAACAATCCTAGCGGGACGGGCTCAAGCCCACCGATTTCGGTAACAATCCTAGCGGAACGGGCTCAAGCCCACCGATTTCGGTAACAATCCTAGCGGAACGGGCGCAAGCCCTCCGGTTTTGTGACAAAATTTCGAGGTTCAATCGTCGATGACCGTTTGCAATTTTACGCCTGTCTCCGGATCGTGTCCGGTCAAATCAGCGAAAACATGATCCAGCCCTACGCCTTTGGTGTCGATCTGATCCAGCGGACCGTCGTAGACTTTGCGGCCTTCGTTGATCATGATCACGCGGCTGGCCATGGCTTCGACTTCTTGAAGGATGTGCGTTGATAAGAGGATTGTTTTTTCTTTCCCCAGACGCGTCATGGTTTGTCGGACGCCACGAATTTGGTTGGGATCCAAACCCGATGTCGGTTCATCTAGGATCAGGACTTCGGGTTCGTGGATCAGTGCTTGCGCCATCCCCACCCGTTGGCGGAAGCCCTTGGAGAGTTTGCTGATCGGTTTGTAGATGACACTGCCTAAGGAACATAGTTCGACGGCTTTTTCGATTTGAGCTCTTTTGGTGCGTTTGTTCATTCCGCGCGCTTCGGCGAAGAAATCCAGGAGACTGTAAGGCGTCATTTCGGGATACAGCGGGCCCGTTTCGGGGAGGTAGCCCAAGCGTTTCGATCCTTCCAAGCGATCGCTGCTCATGTCGAATCCTGCGATTCTGGCGCGGCCTTGGGACGGCGAAAGGTAGCCCGTCAGCATTTTCATTGTCGTGCTTTTGCCGGCACCGTTGGGGCCGAGGAAGGCGACGACTTCGCCTTTGTTGACGGTGAACGATACGTCGCGCGTGGCGGCGAAGATTCCGTAAAACTTGGAAAGGTTCTCCGCTTGGATCATCGGCTGGGGCGTAGCGGGCGATGGTTCTGCGCTTGGTGTTTTCATTTTGAATTAGTTGTGCTGCTGGGTATTCGAAATTTGAGCGGCAGGGCGCTGGCCGCTGGTTTGTTCGCCTGAGTTTTCACAATGTTTTCTACCTGCGTTGGGCACCCACGGCGAGCGCCTTGCGGCTCATTCGTTCTGCCCAATGCTAATGTGTTGTCGCCAATTTTCGTCGTCGGTGTCGGGGAAGTCTGTGCGTAAATGTACGCCGCGCGACTCTTCTCGGGCCAGCGCCGATTTGCATAAAAGTTTGCCGACGGTCAGCATGTTTTGCAACTCCCAGCCTTCGGCGTCGGGAAACTCCTGAGCCAAAACGTAGGTTTGCCACATGAGGATCGTTTCGATCGCCGTTTCGAGCGACGCCGCTTCTCGGCGGACACCTGCGGCGCGCCACAAAAGGCTGCGCAACGAATTGCGGATGTCAGAGATGTCGATGGAGGCTTGGCTGTGGCGGAGTTGGTCGCTGATGATGGGATAGACTTCGAGATTTTTATCGCTTGATTCTAGCGCAGCTTCGGAGGCCCGCCGCGCGGCGCTGACGCCGTAGACCAATCCTTCTAGGAGACTATTGGACGCCAATCGGTTGGCCCCGTGGAGGCCGGAACTGGTTGCTTCGCCGGCCGCCCACAGCCCCGGCAGGGTGGTTTGGCCTTGGTCGTCGACGATGATGCCGCCGATCATGTAGTGGGCGCCCGGACGGACGGGGATGGGGTCGCTGGTGATGTCCAACCCGAATTCGGCGACGGCTTTGGCGATGCCAGGGAATCGACCGCGGACGTGATCCGGATCCAGGTGCTGCAAAGATAAAAACACGTTAGACGCGTTGGTTTTGGCCATTTGCGTCACGATGGCTTGCGACACGACGTCGCGCGGCGCGAGTTCCAACCGCACGTCGTAGTCCGCCATGAAGCGGTGGTCGTTGCTGTCGATCAAATAAGCCCCTTCGCCCCGGACGGCTTCGGTGATGAGGCTGCGGCTGCTGCCGGCGATGTATAACACCGTCGGGTGGAACTGCATGAATTCCATATCGCGCAACTGAACGCCGGCGCGATAAGCCATCGCGTGGCCGTCACCGGTGGCGACCGAAGGGTTGGTCGTTTCGCGGAAGATCTGTCCCGCGCCGCCGGTGCAGAGGATCGTTTGGTCGGACCAGAACAGCGTTTTTTGTTGGTTGTCCATCGCCACCACGGCACCGCGGCAACGCTGTTCGAATTTCAGCAGATCCAAGGTGAAGGCATTTTCGATGACATGGATGTTCTCCGCCGATCGCACTTTGGCGATCACCGCCCGCATGATTTCTGCGCCAGTGGCGTCGCCGTTGGCGTGGATGATACGGTTGTGGCTGTGGCCGCCTTCACGGCCGAGCGTTAGTTCGCTTTGGTCGGTTTTGTCATGGTCGAACTTGGTTCCCATCTCGATCAGTTCGTGGATGCGATCGGGGCCTTGGCTGATGACCGAGCGGACGGTGTCGAGGTCACAGAGATTGCCGCCGGCGTCCATCGTGTCGCGGATGTGGAATTCGATTTTGTCTTCGGGGCTGATGACGCCCGCGATTCCGCCCTGTGCGTAGGTGCTGTTGGATTGGCGGATGGCATCTTTGGTGATGACGATCACGGTCAGGGACGAGTCGATCTCAAGGGCCGCTCGTAGCCCCGCCAAGCCTCCGCCGATGATTAAAACGTCGGCGAAGCGATGGGAGACATTTTTGGGCGCGAAGTTGGTCAGGTACCGCGGTACGCCGGTCGAATTAAGAATCATGCGACGAGTTCATTTCGCGTAGTGGATTTTGCAAAAAACCCTTTTTGTCCTGAAGCGCAGCGTGGGAGAAAGAAAGTTGCCTGTCATCCGCTAAGATCTTTTTGGTGAGAAGGATCTGTGGCGTTGGTAGGCTCTCTGGTGTTAGCACGATCTATCGCTTCGGCGGGATCTTTTAAGAAGATCCACTACCGGAGCGTGACAGTCGATTGGTGCTATGCTTTTTTCTTTTTCTTGGCGGCCTTTTTCTTGGTCGCTTTCTTAGGCGCTGTTACCTCTGCATCGGGATCTTCTACTTCAACCTCTTCGATTTCCTCTTTCACTTTCATCACAAAGTGAGGCGGTTTGCCTTCGGGGCTGAGTTCCTGTGCGCGTTTTTCGGCAGCTTTGCGTTGGTTGAATTCGTAAAGCGCGACACGCTTCATGGCGTGATTGAACACGCCCCAATAGGCCCGCAATCGGATGTCTTCGAGGGCCTGCTTTTTGGTTTTGCGTTTGGCCTTCTTCTTTTTCTTCTTTACCGGGGCTTCTTCGTCTTCTTCGCCCTTTTTCTTGGTGGCCTTTTTAGCGGCTTTTTTCTTGGCGGCCTTTGTTGGTGCGGCTTTTTTCTTCGGCGCCGCTTTTTTAGTCGCAGCTTTCTTCGTGGCAGCTTTTTTAGCCATGGTGATCCGTGTCAGTCGAAATGGGGCCAATGTTGATTTTCAAGGGCAATAATATAACTATGCCACTGGACGTTGAATAGCGGGTTGTTTCGCCGATAGCCCACAAATTGGGGGAGTATTTCAGGTGATCGGCCGTTTTTGCGGGGCGGGTAGTGATTCGGTAGAGAGTTGGTCAGGCGAAAGGCGGAAGCACACACTATCGCGATAAAATCATACTGAAATCAGGTCAGTACGGAAAATGGCTCCGGCAATCACGATTTTGAAAATCAAGTCGTTATATATTTATGGGTCCCCTTAAGTTTTAGGGATTCCCCGAAATTCGTTGCGACTTGGTTTGGCAGCAGTATGCTGCGGGTCATTTGAAAAGACCCTGAGAGGAAAGGGGGCCTTCAGGATATTTTCAGAAGATCCACTACGCTAAATTCAGGCTGATGATAAATACAAAAAATTCGAGTCAACTCATGCGCCACCGCTTCATTTCTTATATTTGTTTTGTGATCATCGGCCTTTCATCGTTGGTTCAAGGCGAAGATTGGGCTCAGTTTCGCGGACCTGATTTTGGCCGCGCGTCCCAAGCCAAAATCGCTCAGACGTGGAACACAGATGGGGTAGATTGGAAAACGGCGTTGCCCGGTCGAGGGGCATCGAGTCCTGTCGTCTTCGGCGATCACATCTATCTAACAGCCTATACCGGATACGCGATCGACAAAAAGGAACCGGGCGATCCGAAGCAGTTGGTCCGGCATCTTCTTTGTTTGGACGTCAACAGTGGCCAGTTGCTATGGCAGAAATCCATCGCCGATGATTCACCCAAAGATAAGTTCGCGACGTGGGGGACGGCGAAGGCCGGGTACGCTTCGGGATCTGCCGCGACGGATGCGTCTGGTGTTTATATCCTCTTTGGAGCAACGGGCGTTGTTGCGTTTGATCATGATGGAGAGGAATTGTGGCGGACGTTCTGCGGAGACGACGTTCATGATTACCCCGGAGGGACTTCGCCGATTCTTTACAAAGATCTTGTGGTCGTAAATGCCAGCTACCAAAGTGGCGCCTTGATCGCGCTGAAGAAATCCGATGGCTCTGAGGTTTGGCGACAGGAAGGTATCATAGAGGCTTGGAACACGCCGATCGTTTATAAGTCCGCAAACGGCGAAGACGAATTGGCGGTGTCGGCAATCAACGAAATCCGCGCCGTCGACCCGCAAACGGGAAAGCTACGTTGGACGTGCACTGGCATCGACGAATATGTTTGCCCAAGTTTGATCGCGGAGGACGGTGTCTTGTATTCCATCGGCGGAAAAAAAGGTGTCGCGATTGCCGTTGGTTCGGGTGGCACGGGGGACGTGACCGAGACCCATAAACGATGGCAGTCCGGCAAAGGTTCGAACGTTTCGTCACCCGTGTATCACGACGGGCATCTTTATTGGGCCAAGGATAAGGGCGGCGTTGTGTATTGCGTCAACGCCCAAACGGGGGCACCCGTTTATCAGCAGCGGTTGAAGCCGGGAGCGAAATCAATCTATGCCACACCGCTGCTGGCGGGCGGACGTTTGTATTACATCAGCCGCGAGAAAGGCATCTTTGTTGTCGCGGCAACACCCGAGTTCAAATTGCTGTCGCATTCTAAGCTCGATGGCGACGATTCGATCTTCTCCGCGTCGCCCGTTCCGTTGGAGGATGGTGCTGTGCTGCTTCGCAGTGATAAGTTTTTGTATCGGATGAAGCCCGCAAAATAAGGGGCGTATCGAGAGGCGTAGTGGATCTTGTTAAAGATCCTGCGCTGCCATTACCCTGGGCCTAAACGGGAAATGGAGATGCAACGAGGAGGTTTAACAACGCTCCACTACATAAACGGCAGGTTCGAAAGTTGTAGTGGATCTTGTTAAAGATCCTGCGCTGCCATTACCCCGGGCCTAAACGGGAAATGGAGATGCAACGAGGAGGTTTAACAACGCTCCACTACGTAAACGGCAGGTTCGAAAGTTGTAGTGGATCTTGTGAAAGATCCTGAGCAGCTTGAACTTTGGCTTGGCCTTGTGATGAGGATTGTCAGTATTGAATTCTGAGGGAATTTGAATATGTTAACAATTCAGGCGTGTCTGTTTTGCAGATTTTTGGCCGCGGCCCACAGCACGTCACCATTGCCCCGCTCGGCCGGAGCCCACCGTCCCTCCTTTTGCTTCAGGATCGTCGATGCCATCTAAAACGCTTTTGTTTTTGCTCGTTTTCGCGATGGGTGTTTTGCTCGATCCCTTGGCGGCGAACGCTTTGGTTGCTGAGCGACAGCCGAACATCTTGTGGATCGTCACCGATGATCAGCGTCCTGATTCGGTCGCCGCTTACAATCGGTTGGTTCGCGGGACCGACCAAAGCCCGTTGGGTTATGTTGAATCTCCTAACATTGATGCTTTGGCCGCCGAGGGTGTCATGTTCACTCGCGCGATGTGCAATTCGCCAGCCTGCGGCCCCTCGCGCGGTTCGATGTTTTCCGGGCGCTATCCTTTTCGCAATGGGCACTACGCTTTTGAGCAGACTCACCAAGCGCCTGATTTCGTACGTCCGGCGGTGCCCCAGTTACTGCGTGCTGAGGGTTATGCCACGTCAGCATTCGGCAAAGACGATCCCTATATTTACCGCTGGGGGCCGGGGCAGGGCTTTCATGATGCTGGGTTCTACGATTTACGGATCCACAACAAACACGGGCTGCAGAAGAACGGTATAGGCGATGTCGCTACCCTCCAGTCCTTTGGCAAAGGCGGAGTCGGTGGCACAGAGATTGTGTTTTACCCTGATGGGAAACCGCGGAAATACTTCCTTAGTCGCAAAGACGCTGAACTCACAGCAGAAGATCTGGCCCAGCGAGCCGCGACCGATAAAGAGTTCGAGATCCTGCGCTCTGTTGGACGAAAAAGAATTTGAGACCATGCCCAAGCAGCTGAAGAAGATGGTCAAGCACGGTTTTTCGGATCATTTCACTGACGCCGAAAAGCAGGCCATGATTCAAGACTACTATGCGTTCTGTGCTTATGGAGATGATCTGATTGGTCAATCAGTGGATGCGCTCATTGAGTACAGCCAACAGCAGAAACAACCTTGGGTGGTCATGTACGTCGTCGGTGATCATGGGTGGAAGTTGAACGACCATGGTTCGGTGTCAAAGTTCACGCCATGGGATGTCGACAGCCACAATCCGATCATCGTCGTTTCATCGGACAAGCACGCATTTCCTGCAGGCAAAGTGGTACGTGACTTCACGGAGTTTGTGGACGTCGCGCCGACGATTCTCTCCGCCGGCGGGGCCGACATCAAAAGTGAATCAATGGGGTATTTGGACGGCGTCGATCTGGCGAAAGTAGTTTCTGGTGAAGCACCGCAGCGCGATTACGTGATTGGCGAAAGCCATGCCGTGACGGGGCCTCGTGCTTACATCCGTACAAAAGATTTTGTGTTCTCGATGCAAACGCGGCCGCAAGGGAAAAAGGGAAAGAACGTGCAATGGGCTCAGGAGGCTGATTACCAAGAGATAGATCCAGCTCTGTATCACATGGCCAGTGATCCTAGCGAGAAAAACAATTTGGCGTTCAATAAAGAGTATGAACGGATCGCAATGGCGATGAGGGAAAAATTGACCAACATCGTTTTGGGTGACAACCGCGTGGAAGTGGACTGGGGCAAGAAAGCGGAGGGAACAAAATTATTCCGGAGTAATTTTGCTCCTGGTGCAGATGATAAGAAGCTGGATTTGTAGCGGCGTGAAGAAATTGCCGCCGGTAACAAAGATGACGGCGGTCAGCGCGGGCGTCTCTGTGGTTACTGGGGCGGATTTCCGTGACCTTTTTCAACGTAATTTTTTCGCAGGTCTGCATAGGCCTGGGGAGAAAGCTCCGCTACGCCGGAGGCTGATTCCTGTTGGGAAGTTGACTTTGATTCGGCCAGTAATTTTTCGAGGTAGGGGCGGCACCATCCGCAGCCGGTTCCCGCACCGTAACACTGGCTGATCTGGCTGGCGCGAACGGGTTTCTCAAGCCGAATAAACTTTTTGACCTTCCTTAAAGAGACGTGGAAGCAAAGGCAAATGTTTTCGTCTAAATCCATCGGTGCGGACCCACGGGGCGGTGAAGTGTTTGAGTAGAAGTGTATGAGTTGAAGTGTTTGACGTGAAGTGTTTGGTTTAAACAGCAATCTAAAAGTCGAGTTTCTCAATTATAGACGTCCTAAGAAGAAATGTGTCAGATAGCCGCGTTGGCATCGCACGAGGGTCGGCTTAAGCTATGTCCATGCCGACCGATGAAGAAAAAAAAGAACGACTGGCCAAAAAGTACGAACTGCTCGACCCCGACGTGCGGCTGATGCTGAGGGTGCGGGATGACGATGCGGCGGCTTTTGAGGAACTTGTCCAAAAATATCAAAGTCGTTTGGTCGGAATCCTGCGGCATCTGGTTTCAGACAAGGACCAAGCCGAAGATTTGGCCCAGGATGTTTTTCTGAGGGTTTACCGAGCCCGCAAACGGTACGTTCCGTTGGCTAAATTTTCAACGTGGCTGTTCACGATTACGCACAACGTGGCCAGTACGGCGCTGTCCAAACGTTCGCGCCGAAAGGAAGTCAATTTGACCAATTCGCCGTCGGGAACAATGCCGGTTCGGCCGCTGGATACGATGGCAAAAGAAAAGAGCGCACTGATGCCGGCGCGGCAGGTTGCTCGTGATGAGATGGCGGAGATGATGCGCGGCGCCATCGAGCAGTTGGGTGACCGGCAGCGGATGGCGATGTTGCTGTCGAAGTTTGAGGGGATGAGCTACCAAGAGATTGCGGACACGATGGAGTTAAGTACACAGGCGGTAAAATCGTTGCTGTCGCGTGCGCGGTTGCGGCTGAAGACAATTTTGGAACCCTATGTTGAAGATGGCGTGGTGCCCGGTGCGATCGCTGCGGCCGAAGATGATGCCGGTACGTGACACCGCCAAGTCGCACCGAGACTCACGTGGCGTCGCGTGGACGGGGCGTTGGCGAAAGTTCACCAGTTCAATTTAAATAATGAAAAAACACTCATCTGATGTCTGACGAAGAAACACAAATCCTGATCAACGAAGAACTCACGGCTTACCTCGATGGCGAGCTCTCTGGGGAAGAACTGGCTGCGGTTGAACAGCGTTTGAAAGAGGACCCGAGTTATCTGGTTCAGATGCAGAAGCTGCAACAGAGTTGGGACCTGTTGGACGTGTTGCCGCGGACGCAGGGCTACGATGAATTTGTGAAAACGACAATGGAGATGGCGGCGGTGGATTCCGATCGCGATTTCAAAAAGAAGTCGTGGCTGGGCAAAGGATTGCTGACGAAGTTGGCGATGTTTTTGCTGTTGCCGGGAGCCGTGTTTGCGTCGGGCTACGCGGTAACCAACCAGCAAATCACCGCGCCGTATCGACAATTGATTCGCGAGTTGCCGCTGATCGAAAACCATGATCGATATTCAAAAATGAATTTTGAGATCGACTTTTTGAAGCAGTTAGACGAAGCCGCATTGTTCACTCAGGAGGGGGCGCTGTCGTTTCCGATGGACCCTTCGGTGCTGATGCCAGATTTGGATGAAAAAAGCGAAGACAGCCTTTCGACCGAAACGATCAATGACCGTCGGTTGAGGCTGGAGGATATGCGGCCAGAGCAGATCGAGGCGCTTAAGCGCAGTCAAGAAAAATTCGAACAGCTGCCGGCCGACCGTAAGCAAGCGACCGCGGATTTTCATCAGCAGTTGCTAGATCAAGAAAACAAGAACCAGTTAGCGCGGACGATGGTCGCCTACTACGATTGGCTGAAGTCACTCGGGCCAACCGAACGCACCGAGGTGCTGGACGAGTTCGATGTTGATAAGCGTATCGAAATGATTGCTGAAAAGATTGGGCAACAGAATCTTACGAAGTTTGGTAAGGCCGGTGCACCGATGCTGCCCGCCTATGATGCGGAGCCGTTCTTTAAATGGTACGAGCGATTTCTGAAGGCGAAGAAGCCAAGGATTCAGAATGAGGTGACTGCTTTATTTGTAGATGTGAACCGCAAACAATCCGGTGGACAGGATCCGCCGGCGGGGCGCGTGCGGCGGTTTCAGAGGTCATCACTGAGCGAAAAAATTGGGTTTATATTGCAGTGGGGGCCGGAGGTGATGGAGGGTTTAATTGGCGAAAACGATGTCGATCACTTACGCAAGGAACTGTCGTTAGACGCCAATGAGATTTTGGATGGTCATGAATCGCAAGAGCTGCAGAGGTCGCTGATCATCTCTTGGATGGATGCGGCCAATCAAGCGAAATTCAACATCGACCCGGCGCGTTTGCGGGAGTTCTACGAAGGCATGGCGAAAACGCGACGCGACGAATTGGATAATTTGTCGCCCAGCGATTGGAAGGCGGAGTTGAAAGAGCTGTATCGGAAGAAGCGTCTGAAGCTGAAGTAGATGACAAAGGCCACATGAAAATCGCGGCAATTTGTAAAAGGAAGCCGTTTTTGGCAGATGAAATCACGGCAAAATACGCTTAGAAGCTTCCGCGATTATGCTAGATTAAGATAGATCAGAGACGCTGCCGATAATGATACCGTAGGCGGCCTCCATTGCCGCCGGCCAAGAATTCCGCAACGATTTCAAGTAACCCAGGACCTCCGATGTCGACTCGCGCATCCCGTAACGCTCAACGCTCGCAGTCGGCTAGAGTGCATCATTACGTCAATCGTCAGCTGGACAAGACTCGCCGGCAGGTTAAATCGACCGAATTGATCGCGCATCTGTTGGTGGTCACGATTTTTGTCATTGGGTTTTTGCAACTGATGGCGTTGGTGGACGCTTGGGTTTGGTCGTTCAACTCGGTTGCGCGGTGGTTGAGCTTTATCTTTTTGGTGGTGGCGGCGGTTGGCTATTTATTGCTGACGGTCTGTCCGTTGCTGCTGAGGAAGATTCATCCGGACTACGCGGCGAAAATGATCGAGGAGGTTCAACCGACGTTTAAAAATAGTTTGTTGAATTATGTGTCGCTGCGAAAGCAACCCAAGGCAACCCACGCGGCGGTGATGGACGCGGTCACCAAGCAAGCGGCGATTGATTTGCAGACCGTTCCCGAAGACGCGACGGTGGATCGGTCGTCGATTGTTCGGATTGGTTTTTATCTATTAGGGCTGATTGCGTTTGTTGCTTTTTATTGGATGCTTTCCCCGAAGGATCCGCTGCAATCGTTCTCAAGAATTCTCCTGCCGTCGTCGAAGAAATCGGCTCCGTCGATCGTTCAAGTGACTGATGTTAGCCCGGGAGATCACGAAGTTTTCTTTGGCGATCCTGTTGTTGTGTCGGCGACGATCAAAGGGCAATTCAGTCCCGAAGATGTGAGGCTCGTTTATTCGACGCTGGATGGTCAGGTGGTTGATCAGGTTTTAACGATGCAACCTCAGACCACATCCAGCAATCGTTACGAAGCGACGTTGACGACGCCGCAGGGCGGCGTTGTGCGCGGGATGGTTTATAAAGTGATCGCGCGGGACGGGGTTTCGCCGGACTACGAAATTGTGGTACGGCCCAATCCGTCGATCACACTGGCCTCCGCCGAAGTCACGCCGCCGGCCTATACGTTGCTGCGGCCGGAAATAGTTTCAGGGCAGGGGGCGATCGAGGTGGTCGAAGGTAGTTTGCTTAAGTTGAACGCCGTCGCGAACCTGCCGATCAAGTTGGCTTACATTGAATTGCTGGTGAAGCATCCCCAAGATAAAAATGAGTTTGTTGTCGTTGAGACGGTTTCGATGGCCGTCAATGAAACGGAGGCCCATGGTGAATTCCACGCTATTTACAACTACCAAGCTCAGAAGCAACGCGCGACGCACTTTCGGTTGAAGTTCCGTAGTACCGAGGGCGACGCGAATCAAAACGCCAACGTTCACCCGCTGCGGATTGTGGCGGATCTTGTTCCGCAGATTGAGGTGCTCAACCCGATTCAGAATACTATTAAAATGCCCATCAACGAAACGTTGTTGATTGACGTGCGGGCAACGGACACCGATTACGGCATCAGTTCGATCGAACTTGAGATGCAAAGCAATGGCACCAATCTGTTTCGCAAGAAGAAGCTGCCTCTGCAATCCGAGAAAGGTAAAAAGCGCGTGCGTGGGCAGTTCCAATTCACGCCGGGGAAACACTTTGTAAGGGCGGGCGAGACCGTGGTCTTCACCGCGACGGCCAGCGATAATCGCACCAGTTACCTTAGTGGGGCATTGGATCCCAATCAGACGATCACGCGGGAGTATAAGATTGAAATTCTTGACGCGGTGAACAACCCCAAGCGTCCCTCCCCATCCGACCCGAACGACTCACGAGAAAATCCGCCGAAGAATGATCCGTCGGAGCAGGGTGAGCAAGGCGAATCGGAGCGCGGAGATTCTGGTGACTCAGGCGAGGCAGGTTCTTCCGCCGGCGATGGTGATGCGGGCGAGCAAAGCGAATCTGGCGAAGAAGGTGAATCGAGTGGTGCGAGTGAATCTGGGGAGTCCGGCGGTGAAGCTGGCGATTCGAATTCCCAAGGCCAACCCAGCGGTGACCAAAGTGATGCATCCGAAGGTGGTGATGGTGAAACGCCGGGGGATTCAGATCCGAAAAATGGTGGCCAGGAAACCGGAGATAGTCAGGGCGAAAGCTCGGACAACGCGGACAACGCGGAGAACGCGGGCACCGGGGCCGAGAACGCCGGTGCTAATAGCGCCGGATCGGAAGGCGGTAGTGAATCGAGCGGACAACAAGATCGCGCTGGCGAAGGTGCAAATCAAAACGAACCCTCCGACGGTGGTCCCGAGGGAAGTGGGGCGCGGGGTGACAACACGCAGGGAAGCGAATCTCAAAGCGAAGCTTCCAACGGTGACGCTCAAGAAGCGGGTGACCCAAGTGGGAGTGCGGGATCTGAAGATCGCGCTCAGGATCGCGATCAGGGCAGCGAGAGCCGAAGTGACCAAGAAGGCGGGAACCAAGGTTCCGAAGGAGCGCGGAAGCCACTGGGCGACGATGCGGCCGATGGTGATGTAATGTCACGCATGGAAGAGATCATGCAGGAAGAGAAGTCGAAGGAGGGGAAATCGAAGCAGGGAAATGCTGCGGGAGAGAAAACCAACGGGCAGGACCAGTCGCCGGCGGAGCAGAACACTGGCAGTGGCACCGACCCCAAGCAAAAGAATCCTCGCCAATCCGAAGGCACGGGGGCCATGCAGCAAAATGACGCTCAGCAACCCCCAGACGCCCAAGGCGGCGACAATAATGCTCAGCGCGGCGAAGGGCAAAGCAGCAGTTCACAGGGGCAGCAGAACGGCACCGCGAAGGGATCCTCCGGTAGTGAAACGGGAGACCAATCTCAAGAGGGCGCCAGTTCCGAAGATTCAAATACGGGGCAAAGTGATGAGACCGGCGGCAACGATCCGGGTAACGCGGACGCGGATTCTTCAGGTGAAAATCAGCAAGAAGCCGGAGCATCTGGCAGCGGAGAAAGCGGTAGTTCGGGCCAGTCATCCCAAGAAGGGGCAAAGCCATCTCAAGAAGCAGGTGAAGGTAGCACCGGAGCGCAAAAATCTGGCGGTGATGAAGGTGGCAAGCAGGGCGGGGGCGAACAAGGTAGTGGTGAGCAGGGTGGTGGTGAGCAGGGTGGCGCTGCCAGCGGTGAAAGCGCTGCCGGACAAGGGCAATCCAGCGGAGCGCCATCCTCATCGGAATCTCAACCCTCTGACACCCCCGGTAGCGCCGGTGGTAGCTCTGGAAACGGGCCTGGTGGCGAAACGATCGCTGAAAAGGAGAACGCGGCGCACTCCAAGAAAACAACGGACATGGTGCTGAAGCGATTAGAGGAAGAACGCTTCGAACCCGATCCGGACATACTTAAGGAGCTCAACTGGAGCAAGGAAGACCTGAATCAGTTCCTTGATCGTTGGCAGAAAATGAAAGCGGCTGCCGAAACCGGTGATCCCGTCGCGCGGCAGCGGTACGACAAAGCGCTAAAAAGTTTGGGCCTCTCATCGGACTCATCTCAAGAAAAGGTGCGTGGGGTCAGCGACCAACAGGAGGGGTTCAACACCGACAGCGCGGTCAATCGACCGCCGCAAGAGATCGCGCCCGGGTATCGTGCCTTTAAACGTGCTAGAAACCGCAGCAAGAATTAAGCGGCCAAGCCCCCTTTTCGATGCTTTCCGATGCCTGGCTGTGGGTTGAATGAAGGGCGGTAATGATTGTTGAGGCATTAGTCCTCGGGAGACGGTGCGCGGCAAACGCCGACGTCTGCGGGTTAAATTTTAAACGAAAAATTTCACGTTGCGCCTTGCTTCAACGGAGTGGGAAAAACGTACTTTACCCTCAACGATCCATAAGGGGCGCTGTCTGCCCATTGCCACTTGCGGTTTCAAAACTTGATGTTGCCAGCTTCGTATTGCTATTCGAACGCGAGCAAACAAAGGTACAATAGCGGTCAAAATCTCCCGTCACATTTCACGGATAGTAATTTGACAAAGTACAAAACCATCAGCAATTTCGCTCGCACAAAGATCGTTGCCACCGTCGGCCCCGCCAGTCGCACTCCTGAAGTGTTAAACGAACTGATCATTGCCGGCGTCGACGTCTTCCGGCTCAACATGGCCCATGGAAGCAAAGAAGATCATGAACTGGCCATCGTAAATATTCGCAAAGTTGCGGATGAACTCCAGGTGCCTGTGGGGATTTTAGTCGATTTAGCCGGACCAAAAATTCGGCTGGGAAAACTGCTCAACGAACCCCTCCATCTGGTCAACGATCAAGTGGTGCGGTTTGTGCGTGGCACAGAGTCCAAGGCACCCGATGAACTGACGTGCCTGTATGCACCGATGATCGACGAAGTGAAAGTTGGCGATGCGATCGTGTTGGCCGATGGGATCGCTCGGTTGACGGTGACTGCAAAAACGGCGGACGAACTGATTTGCACGGTTGTTGACGGAGGCGCCGTTCGTTCGCGGCAGGGAGTTAATTTGCCGGCGACGTCGCTGAGCGTGCCGGCCTTGGGGGAAGTCGACATCAAAAAAGCGGTCTGGGCGGCTGGGCAAAACGTCGACTTTGTCAGCTTGAGTTTTGTTTCGACCGCTGACGACATTAACCAACTCAAGAGCTTATTAGCCAGCAACAGCAGCCACGCTTTAGCGATCGCGAAGATTGAGAAGGCCGAGGCGCTTGAGAACCTCGAGGCGATCGTGAAGGCGTCCAACGGAATTATGGTTGCGCGCGGTGATTTGGGTGTCGAAATCGCGATCGAGAAAACGCCAGGGGCTCAAAAACGAATTATTAAATGCTGTTTGAAACATCGAAAGCCCGTCATCGTCGCGACTCAGATGCTGGAGAGCATGCACACCTCTAAAACACCCACACGCGCTGAGGTGACGGATGTTGCTAACGCGATCCTAGACGGAGCCGACGCCTGTATGCTGTCCGGTGAAACGGCGATTGGACAATATCCGGTCAATGCCGTCACCATGATGAATCGCATCGCGCTGGAGACGGAGGAGTCCTTCCGTGGTGCATCGTCCCAAGTGACCGCACATGAAAGCAATAAAGGGTGGGCCGTTTACGACGCGGTCGTCTACGGATCGGCGCTAATTGCAAAACGCGTGAATGCCGAAATGGTCGTCGTGGTCAACACGTCCACGACCGCGGCGCTAATGAAGTCAAAACAGCGCGATTACATTCCGGTGCTGTGCATGACGGACGACCCTAAAAGCTATCGCGAAATGTGCCTGTTCTGGGGAATCATCCCAACCCTGAGCGCCGAATCAATTAGGAAGGTAAAGATCAGAAATTACGTTGACGCGTGGACCAAAAAATATACCGATTTTCCTTCGGGGACGCCCTTTGTGATTGTGACCGACATCGAGGTGCTCAATGGGATTCACGATTCGGTGCTGGTGGCCACGACCTCTTAATGGGCTCGCGTCGTGATTCCCATGATACGCCTGCGGGGGCATGATACACCTGCGGGGGCATGATACGCCTGGGGGAAATAAAAACGTAAAGGGCGTAAAACCTGACAGATCAAAACGGGGCTTTGCAAATCGCGTCGGTAAAAATTACATGGTGATCTTTCAAACGCTACCGATAGTGTGCTGTCGTTTTGCTTAACATGCGCCGTTTCACGTCGGAATTTCGTGAATCAGGTGATTTCGATCGGTTTGGCATGGCTTGTGCAGTTAGTACGATTCAGATGGAAAGGGGCCGTCCACCGAGGCCATAACTCACGTTTTGAACATGATGGGAAACTGCGAATCTAAGGCACGCCACCAAGACGTGGCATTGGGCTGATTGAATACTCAGCACGCCAGTTTTTCGCAGGGAATCTAAGGGACTGATAACGAGGCTCGTTTGATTCTTCAGACGAGTCTCTTTTTCATGGCGTAGACCCAACTACCTCAACCGGCTAACGACTGCATCATGCTTGTCG
>CAYOZV010000034.1:0-10279 GCA_964408465.1 uncultured Pirellulaceae bacterium | reverse complement strand
AAAAAAGATCTTGCTGGGGTGCTGGGGAAAACGATCTTTTTCGCAGACCCACTACCTCAACCGGCCAGTGATTGCATCATGCTGGTCGTGACCGCGTGAAAGACTTGTTCTTGTTTGTCGAAATCTCGGTCCTCGGCCTGATACCAGGCCAGTATTTGATAGTCGCTGGTTTGCAAGGTCATCAGTTTGATGCGCACAAGAAAATCCAAACAAAAGAAGATCGTATCAACCGCCGTGCCGGGATGTTGTGCAAAGGGATGTTGAGATGTCGAAACTTCTAAATCGGGATAGGTTTCCTCGAGCGCGGTTACGGTGTCCTTAATCACGAAATCAGGATCCGTTTCGGGGGCAAACAGATGGACCGACCAAATCGCACCATCGGGTGTCTCCAACGAAATGACTCTGGGCAAATCCACGTCACCTTGGTCGGACAACACCCAGTTTTCGGGGTACATGAATTTCAAACCGCTGCGATCGTATTGAGCTGGCATAGTGGCGTGTATTGGTAATATTGGCTAACGGTGAATTGGGTGAACTGGGTGGATTCAGTGAATTCGTGCTAGCGTTGCTTGTAAAGGTGGAAGTAAAACGTGAACCGTGAGTGCAAATCTAAATCGACCGATATAGTCGAGGGATCGGTATTTTGCTACCGTCGGCGCGAGATGGATGAAAGGTTCGCGGCGTTCACACTTTAGTCGCGCCGCAAAAATTATTCAATCTGTTCAAATCTGTGTCCGCGATTGACACCCCACTCCACAAGGAAGCTTACGCGGTTGATTCAACGTTTCTTTCACATCTTGATTGGACGAGTTAAGTCCCCCACGGCAATCATTTTGCTGGCAACGGTCTGTTCGATCTGTTGTGGTTGTCAGACCATGCAGACGTTTAAGGACTCCTCCAAGACCAAGGTTGTTTCGGCTCGCAATTGGGCGCGATCAGGTTTTGAAGCAATGCACGAAGGCCGTTTCCAACAGGCCAAGACGTTTTTCTCCAAAGCGGCCAAGGACATGCCGGATGATCCTCGGATCATGGCGAACCTGGCACGATCGGAATTCAAGCAGGGCAACATCGAGCGTTCGATTTCGGTAATGGAGCAGGCGGTTGGGGATTCCAATTGCCCCGTGATGCGGTGCGAATTGGGCGAGATGTATCTCAGGTCCGGTCGCTGGATCGCCGCTAATGAGCACGCCGAAAAAGCAATCGAAAAAGACCGCCAGCTCTCCGACGCATGGAATCTAAAAGGGAAACTGGCGGCCGCCAAAGGGGAACACCGCCGGGCGCTGCAACTATTTCAGCGATCGTTGGCGTACGAAAGGGAGTCCGATGATATTCAAATGCTGATCGCTCAAACGTACATGAAATTGGACCAACCGATGCGAGCGCTGTCTGCAACGGAGACGCTTCTGAATCGGCATCCGCCCAACCGTCAGCCCGAAACGGCCATCATCGCCAAGAGTGAAGCACTGATGGCAATGCAACAACTTCCAGCGGCCATCGACATTCTGCAGATCGCCAGCAACCGCGCCGATTGCTCCAAAGAGATGTTTTTTCAATTGGGCAAAGCCCAATTGAAAGCAGGCCAGCATGGGCAGGCTCGATTGACGTTAGCCCAAGGCAAACAGCGTTTCCCAGATGAGCAATTGTTTACGCAATTGGCGGAGGCGGTGGTTGAGCGGCCGAATTCGGAGTTCGCTGCGCCGCATCGGGTGGCTTCGGTGAAATCTGGAGAGATTAAGTAATCCAATCACCCCGCATCCGATTGCAGCCAACGCGTTCGGGGCGTGATTTTTCTGGCAAGCAAGCAGGAGGTTATTTCGGGACCGTTGCTAAAGCGGATCCGCTGCGTCGTCGATCCCTACGATCGGTACAACCTCGAAAATCTGAAACCCAGTAAAACGATGAGCTTCGAATTGACGTATTCTTATCGATGCGGCCAACCATTTTTAACCCAAGACGTAGAGTTTCTTAGGTCGGAGATGAGTTTTCGCCCTCCAATTCAACGACGGAAATCACCGCGGAAGGTCCGCTTTGGTTTCCGTGTGAACCTTACAACCTGATTGATGGAACGAACATGCAATTCCCTTCTAACGACGCCACAAAAACAGATTCACCTCGGGCCGCGCAATTCCAAGACCGCCGCAACGCGCTCGTTCGCCGCGACACTCCTGGGCTAGAACGTCGCCAGTTTTCGGACAACCATGACAATCTCTCGGCCGACGCGGCTGAACTTGGCCGGGCCGTGGATCAGTACAAATTGGAAAACCGCCGCCGTTACGTTTCTTACGAGGAACTGTTGGCCATCGTGAAATCACTGGGCTACTCGAAGTAGTGAAGTGTCGTTAAACCCCCTGATTGCATCTGTTTCTCCTTTGGAAGCAGCGGTCGTTGGTGGATCAGGATCTTTAAAAGGATCCCTTACAAAGTACTCAGCAGCAGTACCTATCGGCGAAGTGAGGTTAGCGTCCCTTTTAGCAACGGATCGGTCAGCTGATCAATTGACAGCAACCCAACCGTTTTGTCGTATTGCCCCACGATGCGTACCAGCGTTTGGTGCTTGGTCTGCATCTGCAGCAATACTTCACCGAAGACTTCTTTTTCTGAGATTGCCGGGATGGGCTGAATCTTGGGCCGGCCATCTTCCTCGCCCAGCAACATCTCCACGACGCTCACGTAACCTAAAACGTTTGACTTTCCGCCACGATAAATAGCGACGTCGGGAATCTCACGTTTGGCCGCCAGTCTTCTCACGGCAGCCGCATTTGTGGTTGCCGGCAGCATGTGGGCTTTGGCGATCGGCGTACAAAATTCGCCGACGGGGGCAGATGCCACCAGTGAAAAATTCTGACTGAGGGTGCGTTGCGTTTTGGAGATGATCCCAACTTCGATTCCTTCTTCGATGACGTCATTGAGTTCCCTGCGGGCCAACGTCAGTCGAACGCGTTCGGGTGCCTGACCCAAAAATTTCTCCAATACTTTGCTCATCGCCCACAAGATCGCCGACGCTGGGATGAAGATGATTGTGAAAATGAGGAACAGGGGGGCCGCCAATCGAATCAGTGCATTGGGCGCTTGGAAAAATAGGCTTTTGGGCATCAGTTCGCCATACACAAACAGCATCGGAGCGATCAGCACCGGAGCCAGCATTTCAGCCATCGTCGAATTCCAGATCAACGTCGAAATCAAAACGATCGCCAGCGACGTGAGGTAATTGGCGACGTTATTTCCGATCAAGGTGGTGGCGACAAACAGCCCGGGATTATTCACCAGCATCAATAAATAGCGCGAAATAGAATCGCCTTCGAGGTTGCGAATAACTAATCGGACGCGACTGGCGCGGTAAAAACCTGTTTCCGAACCGCTAAAAAATGCGCTCAAGAAAACCCCCAGCACCAGCAGTAATACGGCAAAGAAGATCACGGGCCATCCTCCTTATTTGCATCCAACGTGACACGCAACAGCATGTTCGAACGCTGCGGCGCATCGGTGACCTCAAGTTGCAACGGCCCCCAGCGGACGTGGTCGCCTTCTTTTACCAATCGTTGCATTTCGTCTTGGACAACGCCGCCAAGGGTGACACAGTCCGTTTCGGGAAGTTCGATCTGCAAATGTTTTGCCAGTCGGCGGATGGACGTCATACCTGAAACATCCCATTCGTTTTCTCGAACCTCTGTGATTGGGTTGGTGTCCAACAAACGGCGACTGCGACTGGGCGAGTAACTGAAGACGGCCTCTAGGATATCTTCGATCGTCAAAATTCCGATCGTGTCACCAAATTCATTGACCACGACCGTGACTTCCTTGCTGCGATGAGACATCTTTTCGAAAGCATCGGCAACGGTCGCACACCACGGTTGATACAAAACAGGTTCGCCAAACCGCTCGATATTCGTTTCCGGTAATTCGAACTGATTGTCTAATCGGATCGCCCGTTCGATTTCAGCGCTGTCGGTTTCTGAGATCAATAAGTAGCCGCTTGGCGGAAGCTTTTTGAGATCGGCTAAACTGACCGGAGGGCGATACATCACAAATTGTGTCCGCGGTCGCATCCATTCGTCGATGCGGATGTTCCCAAGATCGACGATGTTTTGGAGAACGGCTTGTTCCTGTTCGATCAACTCCGGATCGTTGCCCGAATGTTGGATGGCTTGTTGGACGTCTTGGATCTCTAAATAGGGTTCCGGCTTGAAGCCCGGCCAAATTAGTCGCCGCGACACCAAACAGATCCACTGGAGCAGCGGCATGATCGGGTCGGTCGTGCGGACCGCCACCGACAGCGGAAGGCTGAGCGCGGTGGCGAGTGTCTTTGGTTTGAGCACGGCGAGGCTCTTGGGCATCATTTCACTGAAAAAGATGATTGCCAAAAGTGAGGCCAGTGCGAACAGGACGGCGCCCGACTGCCCCCAGGACTCGATTCTCTCTATCCGCAACGAACAACTCGAACTGATCGCAAAATAGATAATGTTGATCACCAGATTCCAAAACAGAATCGAGGACAACAGTCGGTCAGGATCTTCCAGCAATTGAGCGGCCGCTTTTTCGGCGACCGAGCCCGATTGCATTGCGTTACGGTCACGCGGTCTGAGATAAAACAACGCCGCTTCACTGGCGGAAAAGAATCCCGAACAGGCCATCAGGACGACCATCGCAATCAGCCACGGCATAAGCGGAAGCAGTTCAATCATCTTCAACCATCTTCAGCCGTTTTTAAACGACGCGTTGAAACGAGGAACTCGGTCAGCCTCGGCAGCATGATCGCAACCGTGGCGTAACTGTAAACGCCCGTCATGACAATGAACGCCGATAGGTAGTTTCCCATCAGCAAACTGGTGATCGAATAAAACATCGCCAAGGGGAGCGCTGCCGAAGCCAACGCCAACGCCGACGAAGGACTGTTCCATCCCAACGCGACGTAAAGACCAATCGCACCACCAACCAAACATGCCAAGAACGGGCCAAATTGGGCTTCGACGCTGCCGGTAAAAGAGACCATCATCACCATGCTGGTGACAACGCCCAAGAATAAGAAAAACACCGTGCCTAAGCTAACGCTGATCGCTTGCCGAGAGAAATTGTACGACATGCCGCAGTGGATTCCTAACACGATCCCAAACACATTGACCGTGAGAAAACCCACCGATAGGTAAAACAGATTCTCCAAACTGATGAGGCTGCAGAACCAAAGATAGCCAACGATCAACAGTGGCAGCAAAATCATATCGGCGGCAATCACCAACACACCAAATAACTTGCCAAACAGAAACTCTTTGGGCGAAAGGTCGGTCACCATCAGCAAATCTAGAGCGCGTCCGTCGCGTTCGGTGGTGATTGCCGTCACGGCCAAAGCGTTGACCATAACGATGCTGACGAACAGAAATGGAGCCAATGGTTTGGCGTACGCGGGGATGAGGATGCTGCTGCCGGTGTTGGTGCGGGCCGAAACACCGTTAGTGATTAACGTGTAGACCGCCATGAATACGATCGCCGTGAGTAACCAATAGGCCGCGCGAATGAATACAATTTTTTTCCCGTAGGCCCACGTGCAGACTTCCCGCCAGAGAATTGGATTGTCCCAAACACGGCGACTGGAAGTGTTGGCCGAACGCGTGCGATCATCCACATGCCCCGAACGAAAACGCTCGCCGTCTGCGACAGCGCGTTGGCCCAACGTCGTTGCGTTCTCCGGTTGCGAGGCAGGGTGAGGCAAGCTTTGTGCTGTGTTGTGTGCTGCGATGATTTCGTCTTGGACGCCGATGACAGAACCGGTGAAGACGTCAATGCCGCCGGATTCTTCGCCGACGGATTGGTTTTGGCGAACATCACGGTTGGGGTTCCACTGACGTACTCGCACAATCGCGATGCCACAAAGCAAGACCGACATCGCCGCCGCGACGATCAGAAAGGGGAGTACTTCGGTCGGCCATGTTTCGGTTACCGTGGGGTGGCTGGCGGCGAGGATCGCGCGAAAGGGGCTGGCTGTGGCCGCCAATTGCTGTCCGGTGTAACCCCCGATTTTCGTCGGGACCAGCGCGATGCCCTCAAATAGTCCGATCCAAAAAACGATCAGCAACGCGACCAGAGCCAGCGCCTGAAAAGTTTTTTCTCGCCAGAAGGCAATCGTGCATCCGAGACTGCCCGCGGTCAGTACGGCGGCGGCGGTCACCGCGAACGTCCAACCGACTTGGGCGAAAGACGTGCCACCAAATAAAACGATCAGCATGAAAATTGGCAAACTGGTCAACAGCATCACGCCGAGGCTCAGCAAACTTGCAAACAGCTTCCCTAGGACTAATTCACTGTTGGTCAGCCGGCTCATTAGCAGCAGCACCAGCGTTTCGCGATCTTTTTCGACCGAGACATTACTGGCGGATCCAATGGCGGCCAAAAACAACATCAAAGCAAGTTGCAATGGAGCGAGGACTTGAAACAAAACCGCTCCAAAACGAGCCATGTCACCGACGTTTACAATCCGCTGGGTGCCGGTCAGAACCAGCCAAGCGGTGAAGATCAGCAGCAGCAGCGCGGTCGCGTAGACACCGCGGGTGAGGAAGTGGCGTACTCGGCGCGGCGCGACGATGGCCTCGCGCGTGAAAACGGGTCCAATGAACAAGCGAAACGACTCCTTTAGACGGTGACAGAGCCCTCAATGATGACCGGATTTCGAGGGAGCCGCAAGACGGTCCGAAGCTTACCGATTGGCCCTCAGGTGTTCACGGTTAGGCGCGTGGTCGCTTGCCGGCTAATGGCAATACGGTTCAATGAACTGATTTGTTTGGCTCAAAGCCGTGCAATCCGTTGAACGATTGCCCCTCCGGCGTCGGAGTTTAGGCGGGGCCAAACGCGGTCGCCTGAGGGCTTGTCGTTAAACGAAAAACGCCTTCATTAAGCGGTATTGCGGCTGATCGTTAAACTGTAGAGCGTTTTGGCCCATATTCTCGATGGCGACCGGCACTTCTGAGACCGACGCAATTCCGCCAGATCAGCATGAAAGCGGGCTGAATCAGAAAATATTTGAAATCATGATGATATCACCTCAATAAAAAGTAGGGCTGCTGCATCGACTATTATATGGGCTGCTGCGGAATTCGATTTCAGCCACCAACGATGAAACGTGTCAAAACCACACTCCCAACCCAATTCGGACGCCGAAGCACCCGATGTTAGCCGGCAAGATGACTTCGAGGCCATCTTCGCTTGCCATCAAGTTTCGCTGCGGCATTTTCTCTTGGGGGTGTTGAAGGATGAGGCTCTGGTTCAAGACGCGTTGCAATCGACTTACATCAAACTAATCGAGAAGGGAGACACGGTTGAGAATCCTGCGGCGATCAAAAGTTGGCTGTTTCGTGTCGGCTACAACGAAGCCATGCAGCTTCGCCGGAAGCAATCTAACGCAACCAAACATCTGGAGAAATTTGCTCGGCAGGTCGATTGGACGGGCCGCGAAACGAACGACCCGGACACACAGATTTTAGAGCAGGAACTTAAGTCACAAGTCACCGACGCACTGAAGCTGCTTTCGCCGCAGCAATTTGAAGTCGTCGAAAAACGAATTTATCAAGGACTGAAATTTAGAGAGATCGCTCAGGAGTTGGACGTTCCGCTGGGAACCGTGTTGGCTCGAATGCATAGTAGCTTGAAAAAGTTGAAGCCTGTTTTAGATCACTTCCAAAAAGATAGTTGAAACGATAATTAAGACGCCGATGAAAAAAATGCAAAATGATCACGACGTTGCCCCGTTCGCCAGCGAGCTTCAATGGCTGGCGTTCTGCTACGTGGCTGGGGAATTAACGACCCAGCAGACCTTCGAGTTTGAACAGCGAATCGCAGACGATTTGGAAGCGCAATTGGCCGTCGCCGATGCTGTTGCATTGTCGGTTGCGACCTGTGCTTCACTCGAGACTCTCACCGAAAACAAAGTGTCACTCGATGGCGGTCGTGTTGCCGATGCCGCGCGTTGGTCGGCATGGCGTTGGGGGACGGTAGCCGTCGCAGGTTTGGTCGCCATCGTTTTGGCTTGGCAACTGTTACCCGGTTCAGTACCCAACGATGACGTTGCCGTTCAATCTTTAAACCAAAATGGGCAGGTGACAAATTCAATCAGTGGAAAAAGTACGGCCGATCTCTGGGGCCGGATGGGTGAGATGCACCAGTCGGCAAACCTGCACGGCGATGGATTCGAGATTTGGTCCGCCGAGCAATCGCCTGCCGGAGACGATGTTGGCCAAGAATATGAAAGTGCCGATGACGGTTCCGAAGAGATCGCCGACGTGCTGCTGGTGGACAGCGATCTTGCCTCAATCTTTGCCTCAGCGCTTTGGACAGTCGATCCCTCCAAAGGCGAGATGTAACGTTGAATTTAAAATCACTCCAATTTAAATTTTGCTTGGGTTTGTTGTTGCTAACTAGCAGCCAATTTCTCATCCCGACCTGTGCATTGGCTCAGGCTGTTTCAACAAAAGACGAACTGTTTCTGCGGCGCCGAGAAAACGTCTTGGAATTCGTTCATGAGAACCATCCCAAGATGGAAGCTTTGTTGTTGTCCTTAGAGGAATCTAAACCGGCCAAGTTTCGATCGGCGATCAAACGCATCGGAAAAACATTATTGAAAATGAGGTCTTTAAAAGAAAAGCAACCCGAACGTTACGCTGCGTCGGTGGAACTGTGGAAGGCAAAGTCCGAAATTGAAATGCTGACGGCGCGACTGGCCAATCGAGACACCCCCGAAATGCGAAAACGTCTGGACGTGTTGGTAGAAGTGTTCATCGACAACCGCAGACAACTCCTAGAGATCGAAAAAAAGCATATCCTGCAGCGTCTGGAGCGGACCAATCGTTTGCTGGAAATGATCGAAACCGATCGAGATGCTTTCGTGAAAAAGAATTTGCGATCGGTCGACAGAACAATCAAACAGCTCAGCGCGGATAAGTCCAACACGAAATAGACTCATCATTCATCAAAATAACGTTGGCAAGAATTCTTCTTCGCCACTTCCTTTGGCTCGGCAATCAATTGGGTTGCCGGGCCATTTTTTTAGTTGAGGCCTTCTCTTGAGCCCTCTCCATTGGCAAGGCAGTTTGATTCGGCTGCGCTAATTCAGCTGTCTATTGGCAAGATATTCCAGCTGAATATTCGAAAAATTCGGCGTTGCCGGAGCCGTTGAGCCCGCATAAAACGACTTTCGATAGGCGGACGCCGATAGTTTTGATGGCGGTCCGATGATGTAGGTGGTGTTTGTTTTATAGCTGGTATGGCTAATATAACCGTATCCGCATCAAACCCAATCCTCCAAATCTTTTCTCTGTTCGTCATCGTCCTCCATGAAAATTGGTCAAACACTTTCGGGTCTATTGTTGGTCGTCGCCGCTGCGATCATCGGCCTCGCGCTAATCTACCTGCCCAACCTGATCGTCTCGAATTATCGCGCCGTGAATGCATTGGGATCCCTTTGGGGATGGATCTATTTGATTATTGTTGGGTTGGGAATTCTGCTGTTGGTGGGCAGCGCGGTGTGGACGATTTGGAAACTGTGGGGATCGTCGGTCGCGAAAAAACTGCGGCGGCAACGCCGAAATCTCAACCCCAGCCAACTTTCGGCCAATCAGAAATCGAAAGAGATTGACGAAAATTTAGACCAAGTCGAAAAGCTTCGTCTCGGTGCCGGCGATGACCTCCAAATGCAACAGCAACTTGACCCGCTGTTGCAAGAGATCGAGTACAAACGCGATCAACAAACGCTGGAGATCGTTGCCTTCGGGACGATTTCATCGGGTAAGTCATCGGTGTTGAATTTGCTTTCTGGCCGAAATACTTTTTCCACCGATGTCCGTGGCGGTACGACGGTCACTCGCAATGAAATCCCTTGGCCTAACAACGATAAAGTCACACTGGTCGACACGCCGGGAATTGGCGAAGTTGACGGCGCTGATCACGTTGCCATCGCCGGAGAATCGGCGAAGGATGCCGATCTTGTTCTGGTGGTGGTCGATGGTCCGCTGCGTGAGAGTGAACATGAGCTGTTGGAAAAATTAGGCCAGATGGAAAAACGAGCCATCATTTGTTTGAACAAGTCCGATTGGTACAGCCAATCCGATCGCGACAAACTGATCGGCCAAATCTCGCGTCAAACCAACGGCTTCGTTGATGCCGAAGACGTCATCGCGATTCAGGCCCAACCCGGCCATCGCACGCGCCGAAAGATTATGGCCGACGGCACGACCAAGGACGAAACGGTCACCACCGAAGCCGATATCGGCCCCTTGGCAGACCGTATGATTTCGATCGT
>CAYOZV010000033.1:29029-31702 GCA_964408465.1 uncultured Pirellulaceae bacterium | reverse complement strand
CAAACTGACTACTGATGGTGACATCTTTAGTTATCCGTGGACGTGATCTTGTGTGAGTTGCTGTTGTTTACAGGAAACTGTTAGTTGAAGACTCTTGTCGACAACTAGCTTTGGAACCTGTTACTTGTAACTCCCTGAGGTCTAGCTGAATCAGTTTACTGATGAGGCAACTACTATATTGATAGAATCCCGGGTTTTTTTATGCGCTGATTTATACGGGAATTGCCATTTTGCAATCTTTGAATATTTTAAGATTGATTCAGTTGCAGTACCGCATAACAATTAGGAAAGGTTTTCAGCGTTGTATCATTGTTGTTCCGGGTATCTAGAACGAGCTCCGAACGACTGTTTTCACCTCGCGGCTTCTTGATCCATTCTTTCTTACTCAGGTCAGTCAAGTGAAAAATCACACCTCTTTCAATGGGAAACAAAACGGCTTCACGCTGGTTGAGCTGTTGGTTGTTATTACAATTATCGGAATCCTGATCGGGCTCCTTTTACCAGCCGTTCAACAGATACGCGAAGCTGCTCGACGTACGCAATGTCTGAACAACCTTCGCCAGATGGGTATAGCGGCACTTAATTTTGAATCAGCAACAGGTGGTTTCCCCACCTCCGGTGGTGCCGTTGTTCAGACGCTGCCTAGCGGACCCGATGAGTTTATAAACACTTTTGGCTTCGAGAGCGGGAGTTGGGTTTTCCAAATTCTTCCCAACATCGACCAAGCGCACCTTGCGAATCTTCGTTCAAGTTTCGGATTCACAGGTGATCCTTCAACGGCCACCAACCCGAATGCAGATCCCCTTCGGGCGGAAGTTGTTCCTTTTATGTCATGTCCATCAAGAGGTGTAAGAACGTCTCTGCAGCCAGATGGAACCCAAGCACAGCTGGGTGACTATGCTGGCGTTATGGGAACTTGGAATCAGCAGGCTTGGAATCCAGATGGAGACAGCAATGGCTTTTCTTGGGGAATTGGTCCTGAGGGCGATGGTACCGGTGGTTTGGAGGAAGGCGAAATAGAAATCATGTCGGGTATTATCGCGCGAGATGCCGGTATTCTAAATGAAACACAAGTAATTCAAATTCCAGACGTGACTTTTGGTACTATTCAGGACGGTTCGTCTAATACAGTCATGTTCATGGAGAAGGCAGCGGACGCTAGGAATTACAGCTATACCTTTACCGATGGCGGTGAAGAATTCTGGGATGGGGAAGGAATGTACTTCGGACACACGTTCGCCACGATGCGGATTATCGCTGCTCCGGGAGTCGATGGAGCAGGAATCACGAATCAGCCTCTCCCACCAGTCAATGACGGCAACGCTTCCTTCCGCTCAAATTTCGGAAGCAACTCATCTGGCAGAGCCCAGGAGTACGGCTTTGGCTCGGCCCATCACGGTACGACGAATGCTGTTTTGGGAGATGGTTCAACCCATTCAATCAATAATAATGCAAACCTGCTACTTTTGGTAAATCTCGGGGATCGGGCTGACGGCCAGTTCGTGTCTATCGAAGAACTCTAGTGACGCGCAAATAAGAAAAGGGGACGCAGCTCAATACTGACGCTGACGAATGAAAACTATGAGCTGCGTCCCCTTTCTTTGTCCGCAGACCCCGCATCGGTTCTCGGTGATTGATGATTGACGAATATGCCAAACCGCTTCGGTCACATCGACCGATGAATTCATTAAAGGGTTCGGGGAGCTAAGGGGAAAAGGCTCAGTAATCCCTAGTGATGTCAAGAAAACTTTGACTCAGTGGATCAAAGCCGCTTTGTAGTGTTTCCTCAATCCTATGCCTTGGCGTATTCGTAACCAGCGAACTGATGGTCTCCTTTACGTGTTCGGGTAGGTCATCCCCACGTTTGGCAACCGCCTGAAACCGAGAGTCGCAAGAATAGGCCCAATTTAGGCCCACTTGTTCAGCGGGACGCCTTTCAGTAAGCATGCGAAAGATTTCCTCGCTTGGGCGTGGGTCTTCGAATCCCCTCAGCTCCATTTCCGGAACCCGATTTTCGGATCTTCTCTTTTCAGGCCTAAATGTCGGCTTTTAGGCGATTGTTGCCCCCGCATGTCTCCGGTGGGCGGTTGGCGACCGAGCGTTTTAGCGTTGGCATTGGGAACAGCCGCTGCAGGATTCAGATGATCCGGGGCGACAGAATCCCAGCGGCCCGTCGCAAGATCCTGGGCAGTCGATCGCCGCATTGAGCGGCAGCAGTGCGGCGTCGCGGAAGAATTTAAATCCGGAGACAAAAGGCTGCTTGATTAGGCCCTTGGTCTGGCCGTATCGTTCGAGCTGGGCATCTTCAAAGTACAGCGGTTGGTGGCGTATTCTCGGTGCCGCCCATGCGAACACCTTTTCTGTTTTGGGGCTGCCGCGGTAGTAGCGCTGAGTGCTGGCGATAAGGGCGTTAGATTCGTCTGCAGGGACTGCTTCACCAAAATTTCGCACGTCGGCTCGTACTTCTTGGATGGATTTCTTGGGCCAAACGCCAAACTGCCGAGGCTCAGGTTGGAGGTCGTCTTCTAGGTCGTCATCCAATTCTGTGTCATCATCCAGGTCGTCATCGTCCGAGTCCTCATCGAGGTCATCCAAATTCTCGGGCTGACGATCCTTGTCTTGCACGGCGTTGTCGTCTCCAGGTTCAAGTTCCCCCGACTCCAGTTCGTCAGA
>CAYOZV010000033.1:19522-28929 GCA_964408465.1 uncultured Pirellulaceae bacterium | reverse complement strand
GACTCCAAATCATCAAAAGACTCGGGGTCGACTGCGATTGAATCGGGTAACTCCATCGCGAGGCCTTCCGCCGCGTCAAGATTGGCCGCCGGAGGATCAAGCGCCGGTTCTGTGTTTGCAGTGCCGCCTATGTTTTGGAAGGACACCAAAAACTCGCCCTTGTCGTTCTTATTTTCCGCACCGGTCGGCCGTGCGACCGTCGGCGGTGCAAATGGCGACTCGGGGCGTTGGGCTAGACGCGCTGCGCCAAAGGCCGGCAGCGGAGTCTCGTTTGTTTGGGGAACTGTTGTTGCGTTAAAAGGCGAACTGATCAGCTGCGCGTTTTGCTGAGTTTCTTTCAGCTGCGGTGGTTCCGGCGGCGACACTAATTCAGCGGCGCCGGGCCTGATGATCCGTGCTTTCACGTTGTAGTTGGGGGGGACAGGCGGGGATTGGATCGTGAATAATGTTTTGGGCTGCCAGCGGCCACCGTCGGAATCAACTGGAGCCGAAAATTGGCTTTGGGTGATCTTCGCGCTTGGAGCCAGCTGTCCTGGCGAAGCTGCCGGCAGCGGAGGGAGAGGCCGCGCCGTGAGTTGGGAGAATTCGTTTGGCTGAGTTTGGGCTGAGAGGTCTCCGGCGGCGGCAACCATTGCTCCGCAGGTCAGTATCGTAGCCAAGTATTTCAAGGGACTTGTGTTCATCGAATGTTCCGTTTTCAGGCTTATCAAGAATCCGTTTCCTTGATTATCGGCCCGATTAACGGGTACAACCTAAAATACGCTCACGACAGTCATCGCTTCTCTAATCGTTAAAGACGCGGGGCCCAAAATCGGTTGCTGAGGCAGCCTTCGCCAAAACGGTCAACCATCAATCACTTTTTTGACGGGACGCTGCACTACGCCGCAGCGTGTGAAAATCCCGCGAATGTCTCGTTTTTCCAAACCCAGAGTCTCGCTGGAGCCAATTGAGGGCCAGTTTTTCACAATAATGCCGTAAATTGCGCATCAAATAGCTAATTGCGCACGCATGCGCTGGGATTGGTGCGGTTTGAAAATTAGACTTATATGCGAATCTTTAACGATCAAAGCGTGATTAACGCCTTCAGGAGGTAGAGTTTCCGTAAGTCTCTTTAGCTGGCCGACGGGCACTAATTATCCACCTGCCTATGCGACGCGATTCACTTTCAAGGTCTCAGCTATGCAGAAGTGCCCAGACAATCGACTCAGTCGCCGGAACCTTCTAACGGTCGGAGCGATCGGCGGAATCGGATTATCGCTCACGGACTTCTTTCGCCTGCGGACGGCTCAGGCAAAACAGAAGTTCTACGAAACCAAAGAAGGCACCGCGCAATCGGTCATCTTCATCTTTTTGCCAGGCGGAATGGCTCATCAAGATTCGTTCGATCCCAAACCTCACGCGCCGCTGGAGTACCGCGGTCCCTTCGGCACGATCGACACGGCGCTAAAAGGGGTCCGGTTCGGCGAACTGTTTAAGCACACCGCCAAGGTCGCCGATCGGCTGACGATCATCCGTTCCATGACCCACGGCGAAGCGGCTCATGAGCGCGGCGTTCACAACATGTTCACCGGCTATCGCCCCTCCCCTGCCCTTCAGTATCCCAGCATGGGCAGCGTCGTGTCGCATGAGTTTGGGCCTCGCAAAAATTTACCGCCGTACGTACTGATTCCCAACCAGCCCAACACCTTCGCCGGTTCGGGTTACTTAAGTTCATCCTTCTCAGGGTTCAGCCTCGGCGCGGACCCCGCGCAATCTGGCTTCAATGTGCGGGACTTACAATTGCCCAAGGGCGTCAGTACCGATCGTTTTGGCAGGCGGCGAAAATTGTTAGAGGTGGTGAATGATCACTTTCGGCAGAAAGAAAAATCAGACGCGCTCGATTCGGTGGATACGTTCTACAACCGAGCCTACGACCTGATCAGTTCACAGCAGGCGCGAGAAGCCTTCGACATCGAAAAAGAAGACCCCAAACTTAGAGACAGATACGGACGAAACGAAGCGGGCGCGCGGATGTTGTTGGCGCGGCGTTTAGTTGAATCGGGGGTTCGGTTCGTCACGATGACTTACGGCGGTTGGGATCACCACGACAATGTCGAAAAAGGCATGAAACGCATGGTGCCCAACTTCGACAAAGCGTACGCGACGCTGATCAGCGATTTAGAAAGCCGCGGTTTGCTTAAATCGACTTTGGTCTGCGTGACTTCGGAATTTGGTCGCTCGCCAAAAATCAACGCGACCGCCGGTCGAGATCACTGGGCGAAGGTTTTCAGCACCGTGATGGCCGGAGGCGGTATCAAGGCCGGTCAAGTTTACGGAAGTTCCGACGCAACAGCCAGCGAGCCTGCCGATAATCCAGTGACGGTGGAAGATTGGGCGATGACGATGTATTCGTGCCTGGGCATCAACGCCGACAAGGAACTGATGGCTCCGGGAAACCGTCCGGTCGAGATCGTCGATGGCGGTCAAGTCCGCAAGGATCTGCTGGCGTAGGGCGATCGGTAAGTCGGTAGTGGATCGCAGTTTTAACGGGGCGCCAAACCATCGTTTCTTTGCAGTGCCGCCAGCCACCGTGAAAAATTAGAACGGTTTCCATCTCAAAATTTCAAAATGACACGATGCGCAATCAGACTTTCCAATTTGGTTATTACTGCTTAACTGCGCTGGCGTTGTTGTTTTTTGCGTCCGCCCTGACGAACATATCGGCCTTTGCCGGATCAACGCCGGAGCTGTTTTCTGTTTCACCGCGTGGGATCCAGCGTGGCAAAGAACACCGTTTGATTCTCAAAGGCCTCCGGTTAGACGACGCTCAAGAAGTGTTCTTTTACGGCGAGGGCATCACGACGAAATCGGTAACCGTCGTCGACCCCAAAAAATTGACCGTTGTCGTCAACGTTGCGCCGGATTGTCGATTGGGCGAACACATTTTGCAGGTGCGGTGTGGCAAAGGGATTTCGGATTTCCGTTCGGTTTTTGTAGGGCCCTACCCTGCAATTAAAGAAAGCGAACCCAACGATGATTGCGCTTCGGCGGAAAAGATTGAAATCAACCACACCGTTGCAGGACAGATGAAGGGCGAGGACGTCGATTACTTTGTGGTTTCGTTGAAGTTAGGACAACGCCTATCTGTCGAGGTCGAGGCGGTGCGGTTGGGGCTGTTTTTTGATCCCTTGATCGCGGTCTATGACGCCGACCAAAAGGAGATCGCGGTTTGCGATGATACCGAATTGTTCAGCCAAGACGGATTCTTAACGGTCACCGCACCTGCCGATGGTGATTACTTTCTGATGGTGCGCGACGCGGCCTATCGAGCCCAGAAAGACACGGCTTACCGCCTTCACGTTGGCGAATTTGAACGCCCGCGGATCATGTTTCCTGCCGGTGGAAAATCGGGTGAGAAACTGGCCTCTAAAATCTACGAACGCCCGACGCCGGATGCGGGCGGGTTGGTCGAACGCGCCGCCGCTGAGTTCCAATTGCCTGATGCGGCGGAGTCGACGGAAGTCTTCGGTGACGGCCCGTCTGCGTTGCCATTGCGAGTTTCGGGATTTGAGAACATTAACCGGCCCGATGATGCGGGAAATTTTTCTGCTAAACACGCCATCGAAGTCCCAACGCCTGTCGCCATCAATGGCCGCTTCACCGAGGCGCGTAAACATCACTATTACAAATTTACGGCAAAGAAGAATCAGAAATTAGCGATCGATGTTTTTGCCAAACGGATTGGATCTCCGTTGGATCCGATCATCAACGTCTTTGACGAAAAGAATAAATCGCTGATCAGCAGCGACGATGCGAAAGTCAAGCCCGATTCGTTTTTGGTGTTCAATCCACCTGCCGATGGGACTTATGCTCTGCGCGTGATTGACTATTTTAATCGCGGGGGCATCGACATGATTTATCGTGTCGAAATCACGCCCGCCAAACCGCTGTTGGCGTTGAACATCAAACGCAACGATCGTTTTTCGCAGCGCCGAATGGCGATGGCGATTCCTCAAGGCGGACGATTTGCGGCCGTGCTCTCGGCCAAGAAAGAACACTTTGCGGCGGACGTTCAACTGCAATTTGACGGGCTGCCAGAGGGTGTGACCGCGACGATGCTGCCGCTGAAAAAGAGCGCCAAAGAGATGCCGGTTGTCTTTGAGGCAACCGAGGACGCCGCGATTGATTTGAAAAAGGTCACCGTTTCTGGGGTCGCGAAAAATGAAAAAATAGAGTCCAAGGATGTTTCTAAAGCGGATGCCAAAAGTGATGCAAACGGTGATGCAAAAGCGAAACCGCCGGGACCCGTTTTCGACACCGAATTCACGGTGACGTCGCTCGATTCGCGCGGTAATCCTAATAACTTCGTCTACCATTCCACTGTCGTTAAAAAGTTGGCGGTGGGCGTGATTGAGAAACTGCCGTTTCACATCACGGTGGAACCGTTGAAAGGGCCTTTGGTGCGCAACGGTTCAGCGAAAGTGAAGGTGATCGCCCATCGTGACGAGGGGTTCAAAGAGAAAATCCGATTGCAGTTTCCTTACCGCCCTGTCGGCGTCGGCACGACCTATCAAATCGAAATGAAGGCCGATCAAACCGAAATCGAGTATCCGATCAACGCGAACAAGGGAGCCCAGTTGGGTCAATGGCCGTTCTATGTGATTGCCAACGCGAATGTCTCGGGACCGGCCTGGGCTTCGTCTCAACTGGAAACAGTGAGCGTCGAAGAACCGTTTGTCACCATGGAATCAAAACGCACCGTGGGGGCACGAAACGAAACGGTCAGAATTGTTTGTCAGGTTCAACAGCTGCGCGAATTTTCGGGCGCCGCGACCGCCGTTTTGAGAAGTCTTCCGCCGCACACGACGGTCGCCGGGCCGGTGACGTTCGATAAATCGTCCGAAACGATTGAGTTTGAATTGGAGACCACCGAAAAAACTCCCTTCGGCCAACACAAATCAATCTTCGTCGAAGTCGATGTCCCGGTAGGTGAGGGACGCAGTGTGGCCCGCGCTGGAAATGTTGTCTTGCAGATCAACCAGCCCCTAAAACAGCAGCCCAACGTGGCGATGACGGAGGCGGTTCAATGATGATGGTGATGATGACATCGAAAGTGCAACCAAAAATTTATCTCACGACCGCGATCGTGGCCGTTGGCGGCTTGGGGAAATCGTTCGCGTGCGGTGCGAAAGATAGTCATGGCTTAGGCAAGATTCTCCTCTGTCTATGCGTCCTGATTTTTTCCCAAACCGCCAGCGCGCAATCGGTGTTCGATCCGATGGATCTGCGGATTTATCCCCCAACCATTCGGCTTGACGGAGCCCGCGACAGCCATCAAGTCATCGGGCAAACCATCTTTGCGGACGGCATCACCGCCGGCGTTACCGAACATTTAGGGCTGACGGTTGCCGACCAAGCCGTCGCGCGTGTTGAAAACGGGCGGGTTTATCCAACGGCTGATGGTAAAACCAATTTGACGGTGACGTACAAAAATTTCAAAAAAGAGATTCCCATCACCGTTGCCAACAGTCAGGCCGATGACGCGCTCAGTTTCCAGTTGGACGTGATGCCCGTGTTTTCAAAAACGGGTTGTAATGCGGGTAGTTGCCACGGCGCGGCGCGCGGTAAGGACGGGTTTCGGCTGTCGCTGTTTGGTTACGACGCCCAAGGCGATTACTTTCGGCTGACTCGCGAGATGCTGGGGCGCCGAATCGACGTAGCGTTGCCCGATGATTGCTTGCTGACCAATAAAGCCACCAACCGCGTGGCTCATTCGGGCGGCAAACTGTTCGATGAGGATTCAGACTATTACGCCGTTTTGAAACGCTGGTTGGAGGAAGGCGCGAATTTCGACGGTGATGAAGTCGCCACCGTTGCTTCGATTGAATTACTGCCTAAAGACGGTTTGCTAAACGGGACCGGAGCCAATCAGCGGCTGAATGTTACCGCTCATTATTCTGACCAAACCACGCGCGACGTCACGCATCTGGCGTTCTTTTCCACTTCCAATTCAGATGTCGCAGCCGTTTCACAAGAAGCCGTCGTGACCGGCGGCCGACGCGGCGAAGCGCTGGTGATGGCTCGTTTCGATACGCATACCGTGGGGGCGCAATTCATCACCCTTCCCCAAGGCTTAGAATTTGAGGACCGCGAAGATCTCTATCCAGAGAATAATTTTATTGACGGGCACATCAACGCAAAACTGAAGAAGCTGCGGATCTATCCTTCGCAGCTGTGCACCGACGCCCAGTTTATTCGTCGAGTCAACATTGACATTTGTGGACAGTTGCCCACCGTCGAAGAAGTCAACGACTTCGTTGCGGATGAAGATCCACTCAAACGATCGGCGCTGATCGACCGTTTGCTTGATCAAGATGCGTTCATGGATCTGTGGGTGATGAAGTGGGCGGAGCTTTTGCAGATCCGTTCGGCTAACAATTCGCTGGACGCCAAAGGAGCGTTTCTTTATTTTCAATGGTTGCGCGAAAAGTTCTATGATCAAACACCGCTGAACCAAATCGTGATTGAACTCTTAAGTGCCACCGGCAGCACGTTTGATAATCCTCCCACCAATTTTTATGAAGTCGATCGCGACCAACTCAAAACGGCCGAAAATGTTGCCCAAGTATTTCTGGGGATGCGGATCCAATGCGCACAGTGCCACAATCATCCTTTTGATCGGTGGACGATGGAGGACTACTATTGCTTTGCAGCCTTCTTCGCCAAAGATCGCGTCAAACCTACTTCTGACCCCAGAGAAATGATCGTCTCCCAAGGCGGCGGTAAAGAGACCAAGCATCCAGTGACCGGTGCACCGATGATGCCGAAATATCTTGGCGGCGATTTCCCAGATGTCAAAGGCAAGGACCGGCGTGTTGTATTAGCCGATTGGATCGCCGATCCAGAGAATCCTTATTTTGCCAAAAACGTTTCCAATATCGTGTGGGCTCATTTTTTTGGTCGCGGAATCGTGGATGAGGTCGACGAT
The DNA here is from genome assembly GCA_964408465.1 of uncultured Pirellulaceae bacterium. Taxonomy (GTDB): domain Bacteria; phylum Planctomycetota; class Planctomycetia; order Pirellulales; family Pirellulaceae; genus Mariniblastus. Next base: position 21,962 of record CAYOZV010000033.1, on the reverse strand, counting down.
GTGCGCATCAGTAACCCACCGGTTAACGCGGCGTTATGGGATGCGTTGGGACAGTCCCTGGTGAAGTCCAATTTCAATCTCAAGGATTTGGTGCGGAAGATCTGTAATTCTCGAACCTATCAACTGAGCACCCAGGCCAACGAATCCAATGCGTCTGACCTGACAAATTTCTCTCATGCGTCCCTGCGACGAATGCGAGCCGAGGTGTTGCTGGATGTGTTGGCGGAGGTGACTGATACTCAGAATAAATTTGCCGGTCTCAAACGAGGATCGCGGGCGACTCAGATCGCTGATGGGAGCACGTCCAACTATTTTCTGAAAACGTTCGGTCGTAGCGCGCGGGAATCGGTGTGCTCTTGCGAGGTCAAACAGGAACCGAACCTTTCTCAGGCGTTGCATTTGCTCAACGGCGACACCGTTAATAAGAAAATCAAAAGTGGAAACTTGGTAGGGAAGTGGCAGAAAACTGGGCTGCAGAAGGAAGAGATCGTTGAACGGTTGTATCTGAGAACGATCGCGCGGAAACCGACGGAGGCTGAATTGGAGTCAGTGCTGGCCGCGATGGATGAACAGGAGGTAGATCCGGAGAACAAAGCGGAGGTGAAGGCCGCCGAGGATCAGTCGTTGGAGGATTTATTTTGGGCGTTGCTGAACTCGAGTGAATTTATGTTTAATCACTGAGTTGGAGGTGATCTGGGGTTGAGGTGGAGCAAGGGTTTGATATTTGGGGTGGAGTAAGGATTTGGAATTTCGGATTTCTTATTTCTAATTTCGAAGATAAGAAATCCCAAATCTCAAATCCGAAATTAGAAATTAGAAGTTAGAAATTAGAAATTGCGAGCGCACAATTGCGACGTTGAGAGTCTAAAAACGAAACATCCATGAGTAACCCTATCGAAAAAATGATCGTCTTTATCACGTTGGCCACCGCCACCGTCTGCGGATTTACCGCACCAACGGCCGCTCAAGAGAAGAAGGTCACCTTCGATGATCACATCAAACCCATGCTTGCTCGCCGATGTTCTTCTTGCCACAGCAGTGACCGAACCGAGGCCGATTTGGATGTGACCAGCTTCATCACATTGATGCAGGGCGGTGGAAGTGGCGAAGTGATTGATCCGTTTTCCTCCGACGATAGTTATCTCGTGAGGTTGGTGACGCATGAGGATTCCCCTGAGATGCCGCCGGGGGGTAATAAAATTCCAGATGCCGAGATCGCCCTTTTGAAGCAATGTGTGGACCAAGGTGCATTAGAAAACTCAGGAAGCACCGCGAAGCGTAAAAGGCCAAAGGTCGATCTCACCGCCATCGCAAAAGATGCCAACCAGCGTCCCGAAAAACCGCCACTGCCGCCACGGTTGTCCCTGGAGCCACAGATTCACACCGCGCGGAAGTCGCAAATTCGTTCGATCGCAACGAACCCTTGGTCGCCGATTGTCGCCATCGCGTTGCCCAAGCAAGTGTTGCTGTACGACACAGAAACGTTTCAGCTGAAAGGTGTCGTGCCATTTGCACACGGTAACCCCGAACATTTACGGTTCAGTCGAAACGGCGGATTATTGTTGATGGCCGGTGGCGTGGGCGGGGCAGCGGGGAAAGTCGTCATCTGGGACGTTGCTAAAGGTGAAGTCGTTACGACGATTGGAGACGAACTTGATTCCGTTTTGGCGGCTGATATTTCCGCTGATCACAAATTAGTCGCGTTGGGCGGGCCCAAGAAAATTGTCCGAGTGTTCTCCGTTGCCGACGGTAACGAGATCTACAAAATTACCAGCCATACGCAATGGATCACGGCGATCGAGTTTTCTCCCGAGGGTAAAAATTTGGCGACGGCCGATCGCAACGGCGGTTTGCTCATCTCCGATGCGGCCACGGGAAATAAGAATTTCAGTCTTGGCGGACACAAGCAAAGCATTCATTCGATCGCGTGGCGGAGCGATGGCAAAGTGATCGCCTCGGTCAGTGAAGATAAAACGGCCAAGTTGTGGTTGAACGAAAATGGTAAGCAAATCAAATCTTGGGATGCTCATAACAACGGAGCCACCAGTGTCGCCTTCACCAGTGACGGCCGAATTTTAACGACCGGTCGTGACAAGAAAGTAAAACGGTGGAAGCAAGATGGAAAGGCTGACGGCGAATTCAAAGGTTTGATCGATGTCGGCATGGCGGTGGCGTGGTGTGGCGAAACCAAAAGGATCATCGCCGGTGATTGGCGGGGCGAAGTTTTGGTTTGGAAACTTGGACAGGCAGAGAAAGTTGGATCGCTCGATGCTAATCCGCCAACGATTGCTCAGCGTATTTCTGTTTTTTCAGAGACGTTGACCACTGCCGCGGATGAACTGAAAATGGCCGAGAGTGCTTTTGCCGCCCAAAACCAACGACTGCAGCAACTGAAAGAGGATTCGGGTGCGAAGATCGCAGAATTGGCCCGCGCTGAGGG
>CAYOZV010000033.1:16987-19507 GCA_964408465.1 uncultured Pirellulaceae bacterium | reverse complement strand
CTGGCAGTGTTGGCTGAACAGATCGGTGCGTTGGCCGATGAGATTGCTCCGCTGAGAAAGACGCGCGATGAGAAGGCTCAGGTGGCGTCTCAAGCGGGTCAGGTGGTGCGTCGATGGGAAGCCGAAGCCGAGTTTGCGAAGTCCAAAGCAAAGCGATAAACATCCGGCGAATGGTTAAGCCCAGTACACCGATTACACCCAGCCCCCAATTTATGTTTTGAAAACAAACTCTTTGTCTTGGCTGGCGAAACCGTTGGCCTGGTGTATCGCGCGGATTCGTATCAATCGGGTGACTCATGAGACGGTTGATGGGAGATCTTTTTTTCGTAAGGAGCGGACAGCGCTAAGCTGGATTTTCATCGTGCTGGGAAATTTCGTATTTCGGTTTCGAAGCGTGCCCGTTTGTGTGCTGCACCAACGTCAGTGGCAGCAATGGGAGCAAGCGATTTGCAAGGCGATGGACGCCGATATTCCTGCCAAGACCGGGCGCGGGCTGATGCTGCCCGAGATCGCTGGCAAACCAGTTTGCGATTTTGCAGGTTCAAAAGTGGAACCGATGTCCGGCGGCGAAATTGTTCAGCGCTTGAAATTGGCGATCGGTGAACTTCATCGTTTGCACCAGATTAAGATCGTCGTTGATGGGCGATCCGTATTGTTCAGTCACGGCGATGCGTCTGTGAACAACGTCGTCATCACTGATGCTGGGAAGTCAGCGACCTGGTTGGATTTTGATCTGCGTCACGATTTGCGGCAACCGGCAGCGGCGCGGCATGCGGATGATCTGCGCGCGTTCATGGAGACGGCGTCCGTTTGCCTCGCAGCAGGAGGTCACTCAGACGAAGACGTGCGGCGCTACTCCCAGGCCGTGAGGGAAGTGTACCCAGATCCAGAGATTTGGAGACTTTGGTCAGTCGCCCGAGGCAACTTTTGGAATTCGATGGATGTGTTTTCTTGCGCTCAGCGATTCAGAGCCAAGCTTAGATAGGCCGGACGGAGTCGACCAAATTTCGTTCTAAGCAGCGGCGCATCGAAGCTTTTGGTGGTCTGACGGGCAGATGTTACCTGCCTTGAGACCCTGAAGGGAAAAGGAGATTCATGATCTTTTAAGAAGATCCACTACCGGTGAGTAACGCCTTCAAATTCCATTAACACAGGCAAGGTTTGCTGAACTCCTCTCCTGGCAACCATATCATGGGCGGGCGGCAAATTTTTCGGCGAATTGCATGATCCAGCCGTCGATCTTGTCGTGAAAATCCTCTTTATTGGCGTCGGGGAGGTCGACGAAATGATTCCAGTTGAACAATTCCTTGTCGCGGATAGTACCTTTGCCTGCGACGTTGACGACGTTGTATTCGTTTTGAGGCCGAACCGTTAATTCCATACGACTGAAGAACGATCCCGCACGCCCGTCGGCACCGCGTGTGATGTCGTTGCGATGAATGGCTCCCCCCCATCCACGCGAACCGTAGATCGTTTCGAACTCGAACCCAGGAAAATGGGACGCCATTTTCTTCAGGTGCGATTCGATGTAATCCGAAAGATCCAGCCGGAAATCATTGTGCCGATTCCGGAGGTCTTCTTCGCTGAGCGACTGAGCGCGTTCTTGGTCGCGCTGCGCGGAGCCTTTTTGCTGTCCGCGTTGGATGGCTTTTTCCAGCCGTTTCTCAAAATCCATTTCTATTTTTCACTGTTCTTTTTTGAGTCTTCGGGCGTCTTCTTTTTGAACTGGAGTAGATCCGAAAAGGATCGCATAGGGGCTTCGCCCTTGAGCATATCTTCGGTGATGGGAATGACTGGTTTGGGCTTGGCTGGCGGACGGCGTTCGGTCTTTTTACGTTCAAACTTCGGTCGTGCGTGCGCCGGCCGGCCGTCACGATTTGGTTTTTTGCCTCGTTTACCCGATTCGCTGCGACGCCGGCCGCTGCCGGTTTCCTTTTTCGTGCCGGGGCGAATCGCCGTCAATTTCACGCGCCGGCGTTCTCCGTCAATTTCGGAGACCCACACTTTCATTACATCACCGACCGCGTAAACCATTTGCGGATCACTGATGTAGCGTGTGGACAACTGGCTGACGTGCACCAGGCAACTTTCGCCTAGGCCGATGTCAACAAAGACCCCAAAATCGACCACATTGACCACCTGAGCATCCAACTGCATCTCGGGTTTCAAATCGTCGGCTTTGAGGATGCCTCTTCGTGAGATGGGTTTGCTGATTTTATCGCGCGGATCCCACAGAGGTTTCTTAATCGCGCGGACTAGATCCGTCATCAGCATTTTCCCGACCTGCTTTTCAGCCGCGATCGCGTCAAGGTCCAACGCTGTGATGCGGTCAATGATCTCTTTCCGTTTGGCGGGCTTGGGGGCGTCGCCGGCCGGCGGTGTGTCTGCTGCTGATGCTGTGTCGGTCGACGGCTGTGATGGCTCAGCCGGCGCGGGTTGGGTTTCTGCGGTGGCGGCCTCGCCGGCAACCGTTTCAACAGATGCTTCGGTTGGTGTTTCTTTTTCGGTCGCAGGCGTATC
>CAYOZV010000033.1:0-16887 GCA_964408465.1 uncultured Pirellulaceae bacterium | reverse complement strand
TCGCTCGCTGGCGTTTCGCTTATGGCAGGCGTCGGTGGCTGCGGCGGGTTGGCCGGTTTTTTGGACGCGAACAATTCTTCGGGCGTCGAACTGGCTTGCCGGATAATCTCTTCGGCGATCGGATAGCTTTCGGGGTGGATCGAGGTTGAATCTAAAGGATTATCGCCGTCCCGCACGCGCAGAAAACCAGCGGCCTGCACGAAAGTCGCGTCGCCAAGCCCGCTGACCTCTTTTAGTTGTTGGCGGTTTTTGATTCCGCCTTTTTCTTTGCAGTAATCATAGACCCTTCGCGCGGTCAGTGCGTTCATGCCCGACACGAATTTCAGCAATGAAGGGCTGGCGTTATTGACGTCCACGCCGACACGGTTGACGCAGAACTGAACGGCGTCGTTGAGGGATTCGGCAAGATGTTTGGCTTTGACATCGTGTTGGTACATGCCGACGCCGATATTGGCGGGGCTGATTTTTACCAATTCGCTGATGGGGTTTTGCAAACGGCGGCCGATCGAAATGGCGCTCCGCACAGCGGGTGTGTGATCGGGAAGTTCCTCCCGGCCGACTTCGCTGGTGGAGTAGATGCTGGCTCCGGCTTCGTTGACGATGACGTAGCGCACGGGATGGTCAGCCAACGAAGTGGAAATCGCGTCGGACACCAGTTGTTCGGTTTCGCGGCAGCCGACACCGTTGCCGATCGCGATCATGTCGACGTTGTGCTCTTGGACCAATTTGGCAACCTTTTCGCAGCTTTCTTCTCTGCGCTGTTTATTGCCGACGACGAACAGGTGGCTGGACGCGACGAACTGGCCCTGGCTGTCTATAATGGCGACTGAGCAACCGCTTTTGAAACCCGGATCAATGGCCATCACGGACCTGCCACGCAGCGGCGGCGTCATCAAAAGATTCTTTAGATTCGACGCAAACACACTGACCGCGTGTTGTTCGGCAGTCTCGTTTAGCTCTCGCCTGATCTCGCGTTCGAGGCTGGGGATGATCAACCGTGTCAGTGCATCCTGAACGCACTTTTGCAGAAAAGGTTGGAAGGGGTGGTCTTGGGGGACCAAGTGTTTGGTCGCGGTCTGAAGAACTTTGTCTTCGTCGTAGGCAATTTTGACTTTCAGCCGATTGCTTCGTTCGCCGCGGTTGATTGCCAAAACCTGATGGTGAGGCAACGATTTCAATTTTTGTTTGAAGTCGTAATAGTCCTTGAACGCGGTATCTGTTTTCTTCTTCTTTTTCTTTTTCTTGCGTTTCTTTTTAGCGGCAGGTTTGGCAGGCGATGATCCAGTGTCAGCCGACGCTGGTTTATCTGTTACCGGAGCCGGCGCGGCCGCTGGTTTGTCAGAGGGCAGTTTGGCCGTCTCCGCTTCCGTTTTAGATTCCGTCTTTACATCAGCCTTCTCCGAAGGGGCATCCACAACGACCTTTGCTTCCGCGGCAGGATCGGCGACGACTTTGGGTGGTTCTTTGGCAGGTTCGGCCGGCTTCAACGGTTTCTGCTGGGCGGCGGTGTCAGGCTCTGCCGCGTCGGCAGATTCATCTTCGGCAGCGGACATCTTGTGGGTTGTTTTGTCCACTTCAACCGGTGGCGTTGCGCTCGGTGACTCTTGCGATTGGGGCGCGGTAGGTTCGGTTGCAGCGGGTTCAGGCGTCACCACGGGTGGCTCTTGGGCAGCCTCCTTTGATTCGGGCTCAGCCTTCTCTTGAGGCATTGGTTTTTGTTGAGCCTCACCCGCAGGGGGTTGCGTGGCGGTCGGTTCGCTCGGTTTCGTTGCTTCTACTGGTGTTGCCGGTTTTTTGTCGGTTGCCGCCTTGGGTTTTGGGTTGGGATTAGGTTTGGGATTAGGTTTGGGATTAGGTTTGGGATTAGGTTTGGGATTAGGTTTGGGTTGAGCGGTTGTTTGAGCTGGCGTCGTGGGCTGTGACACCAGCGCACCGGTCTCCCAAAGAATCTTTCTCAGCTGACTTCTTAGTTCAGAATCTTCGCTGAACTTTTCGGCCAACAGATCGCCCACGCCTTTGATAACTTCGTCGACCGAAGTCAATCCCTTGTCAACGCGCACGTAGTCGGTGGCCCGCGTGGACATTTCCACCTCCGGCGTCGCACCGGCGAGGATGTCTTCGGCCAAGGGTTCAAGCCCTTGGTGTCGTGCCGTTTGGGCGCGCGATTGTTTTTTGGCTTTGAAGGGGTGGTAGAGATCCTCCAAGCGCCGTGAGGTGGTGGCTTTTTCGATTTCCTGCGAAAGGCTGTCGGTCAGCTTCGATTGAGACTCGATGGACTTAATGACAAATGCCTTGCGTTCGGCCAGAGACCTGAGGCTGGCCACGCGCTGCTTGATCGCCAGAAGCTGTTCTTCGTTGAGCCCGCCGGTTTGGTCTTTACGAAATCGGGTGATGAAGGGAATCGTGTTGCCATCGTCCAATAATTGAACAGAACGTTCAATCTTCTCAGGAGGCAGGCGGAGATCTCGGGCGACGACAGCTAAATCAATGTTCATGGAATGGTCTTCCAGAAGGTTGGCAGTCTGGACTTTGGTGGGCCAGATGATAATGAGTGGGCAGGGGGCCCAATTTCTCGTTTGCGATAAAAACGCGTGACTTAATTTTATCACGCCCAACAGCAGGGGTGAAGCCGTCAAAAGGCGGTTTGAAAGTACGAGTTTGACAGGAAAGCAGGACTCGGAACCCGTTTGGGTCGCCGATAAGCCAAAGCAATGATGGTCGAGTGCGTTGCGATTGTCACTTCGAACGTGTCGCAACGGAGGGCCGCGTGTCGTTGGGCGGGCGGCTGGCCTCGAGGAGGCCCAGAGAGAAGATCATTCGTCTCAACTAAAGGCCTTGGAGAAAAACAGTAAAACGCAGTGGGGCCACACTGCACTTCCGGTCCCCTTCTATTTGGCGATATCGAAGCCACCGGCTAATTGTTGTGACCGTTACATTCCAAAAACTTGACGCTCTGCAGAAGACTTTTCGATACTCTGGCGCACCGAAACCCACCCAACGCTGGCTGTGACCAACACTTCAGCTCTCATCTGCCTATTGCACTATCCTTCATTTATCAACCAATCCATCACCCACCTCATGGCGACGGCCCCCACTAAAACCTCAGGTTTGCTCACCGCGAATGATCAGGATCGTTCGTCGGCACCCAAAATGGTGTCCGATACGATCGCTGCTGGCGTCCTGTTTGCGTTGCTGATGACCGTCGGCCAGAAGATCATCGGGTTTGTCCGGGGTATTTTGTTCTGCCGGTTTATGACCGATCAGGAACTCGGTCAATGGTCGATGGTGTGGAGTTTTTTGATGTTGCTGGCTCCGTTTGCGGTGCTAGGACTCCCGGGTTGCTTCGGGCGGTTCTCAGAATACTATCGCAACCGTGGGCAACTGCGCAGTTTCATTATCCGGATCGGCGTCGTCAGTACGGTGATGACATTATTGATGGCAGGTGTGATCTGCACGTTTCCGGCAACCGTGTCGGAGCTGATCTTTGGCAGCGATCAGCAGATCGGCGTGGTGTACGGATTAGCTTTCGCGCTGGTGATCGTATCGCTTTCGAATTTTCTTTCCTCGCTGATGGAATCTCTGCGTCAAGTCAAAGTCGTAACGGCGATGCGATTTGTCACGGGTATTGTCTTCGCGGTTGTCGGAACTGGATTGATTTGGATTTGGGACGACAGCGCCTCAGCGGCGGCGGTTGGTTATGCGGCAGCCTGCATCCTGGGAATTATCCCTGCGATCTGGGTGCTCTGGAAGTTCCGCGGCGAGATCAACAATGATGGTGCTGGTCTTGGCCACGCCGAGATGTGGAAACGTATTGCTCCGTTTGCGATCTGGTTGTGGGCGTCGAACGTTTGCCACAACTTTTTCGAAGTCTCCGACCGTTATATGTTGATCCATTGGTCCTCCTTTCCTGCGGACCTTGCTCAAGGATTGGTCGGCCAATATCACAGCGGACGCGTTGTGCCGCTGTTGTTTGTCAGCGTTGCGACGATGTTGGGCGGCGTGTTGCTGCCTTATATGAGCGCCCACTGGGAGGCAGGTAAGCCAGAAAAAGCGGTGAAGCAATTGAACTGGACGGTGAAACTGGTGGCACTTGGTTTCACCACCGGTGGAATCCTTGTGATGTTTCTGTCTCCGATTTTATTCACGTGGATTCTCGAAGGCCGCTACGATGCGGGGTTGGGGGTGCTGCCGTTGACGTTGGTCTATTGCACCTGGCTCTGCCTTTTCATCGTCGGACAGGACTATTTGTGGGTGGCCGAAAAAGGCAAATGGGCGGCGCTGGCGATTTTCGTTGGCTTGTTCGCGAACATTGTTTTGAACATGTTGCTGATTCCCAAGATGGGGCTCAACGGAGCCGTCGTCGCGACGACGCTGGGCAATCTGATCAACCTGTTGATGATTTTCGGTTTCAATCACTACTTTGGTTGTAAAGCCGATGGCGGAATTTTGGTTTGTATCGCGACGCCGCTGTTAATGCTGGTCGAACCGGTGAGCGGTGCGGTGTGTATGATCGCGATGCTGACAATCGCGTGGCGTTCGGATTGGTTTTTCTCAGAAGAAGAGAAGTCTGAGATTCTCGAATCGTCCGAGGCGGCGATTGAAAAAGGCCTGAAGACGTTAAAGCTAAAATAGCCGAAGAAGCCACCAGTCACGCGGCCTTGAACGCTGATGTTAAACGCCGATTATTAGACGCCGGTTATTGTTAAACCGCCGATTATTAGACGCTGACGTTGAACGCCAGTGCGCTACCATTACCACCGGTCTAAATTTTATCGGTGGCAGGATGGCTCGGCTGCGTTCTATGCCGACTCTCGACTCAAGGTTTCCACCACGATGTTGGTGTTGGTATAGATGTCGATGCCGCCGGCAATCGTGAGTGCTTCTTTGACGATCTCTGCGGCCGAAAGGGTGCTGTGCTTCACAAGTGCTCGGGCCGCCGCGATGGCGTAGTTACTGCCCGAACCGATGCCAATAATTCCATCGGTGGGTTGGATCACATCGCCGGTACCGCTGACCAGCAACGAAGCCTTGCCGTCGGTGACCGTCAGAAGTGCTTCGAGTTGCCGGAGGGCTTTGTCCATCCGCCATTGCTTGGCCAGTTCGGTCGCGGCGCGGGTGAGGTTGTTGGGCGAGTCTTTCAGTTGAGCCTCAAATCGTTCCATCAGCGCGAACGCATCGGCGCTGCTGCCAGCGAAACCCGCCAAGACTTTGCCGCCACTGAGTTTGCGGATCTTCTTCGCATCGGCCTTCATGATGGCGTCGCCGAGTGTGACTTGCCCGTCACCGCCCATCGCGACTTGATCGCCCTTTTCAACGGTTAGAATCGTAGTCGCGTGAAATTTTTGCATGGGAGGATGGGCTCGTTGGGACCGTGTTACTTTTCGTGATTCTAAAGCTGCCCGCCCAACGGCGAAAGTGGCTTCGATCAACGGTATTGCGATCATCGGTATTACGATCAACGGTATTACGATCAACGGGCTGCGATCTGTGATCAGCGATCAGCGCGTTGCTGTCGATGATGGCCGGGCAAAATCGAGTTCGCCTGAGGGGATTGGCTGTGAAACGACGGTCGCAGATTGCCCCAAGGTGAACCCGCCGCCACTGATCTGATCTCGACTCAACCGTATAGGCCCTAACGTGCAATCAGAATTTCGATGAACGAAATGATGTCCAAAAAGTTCAACACACCATCTTGGTTGCAATCGGCTTCTAAGACATAAGTATTAGACGCCAGCGCTACGATGAACGGAGCAAGATCCGAGAAGCTTACGATGCCGTCTTGGTTAATATCCCCCAGCAACTCCTCGGGTTCGGGTTCGGCCTCCGATGCCGTCACGATGTCGACGCCGTTGACGATCATATCGCCGCCGGCAAACACACGGCCGGTGACGTCGGAAAAACCGTTGATGGTGACGTCTCCGTTGGGCGCGAAAAATGTGCCATAGACTTCCGAACCGAGCGTCAAATTTCCAGCGGCTTCGATAAAGATATTGTTGGACAACGCCGGGGCAGGCACGTCGCCGACAAATAAAGCCACACCGTCGATCACTTGAATCAAATTGTCGAACTCAAAATCGTCGCCGGCGATGAACAAATCAATATTACCCGCCGTGGTGTCAAAACTCAGTTCGTTTAGAGAGAACTCCGAAACGATATCCTCAAAGACGTAACTTCCCGCAGTCAATGTTACCGTGTTGCTCGAAGCATAGGTTAACGTGCCGTAGAAACCGGGGGCGAGTGTGATGTTTTCGAACGTTTCAAGGTCGATGTCAAACGCGCTGGCGGTGAGTGTCCGTCCCGCGGGCAGCGCGGGGAGAGTGAATGGCGCTAGGTTGGTCGGCACGCCTGTCGTCGTCCCGTTGACGGTGGCGGTAATGTTGATGTTACCACCGGCAGCGACATTTCCGTTAATGGTGCCGAACACAAAATCGAACTCGATGTCACCAGACGCCGTCACGTCGCCGTTGACCGTTTGTGACGAGTTGAGGAAAACGATGTTGCCTTGGTTACTGGTGATCGGGCCGTCAAAGATCGCGCCCGGCCCGCCTACCTGAGAGATGTTGCCGTTGAAGATAAATGGCCCAAACGTTTCTTGAAAGGCGGCGCCTTCGGCGGTGAACCCGCCGGTGGCCGAGATCTGATCAACCGTGAGCACGCCACCGGTATGCAGCACATCGCCGCCGGCAACGACGCTCCCGCCGGAAATGGTGCTGAAACCATTAAATTCTAAATTCCCACCCGCATAAAGAGTCACACCGGCAGGCAAATTTTCCTGTGCCATCGACTGTGCCGAAGCAAGCAGGCTGATCAAAACGATGAGAGAACAACGGACGAAATTCATAGATCGAAACCTTGGCCAAATGATTTGTGGTGGAGACGAAGCACCACCACCGTGATGAAGTGGGGCTTGCTGTAGTGCTGGTTGCTGTAGTCTTCTTGTAAACTAATTCTATTATTCTAATTTGTCAGCGGGCCAAAGAAAGGGTTCATTTCAGGCCTTTGACACTTGGTGGATCAAGGGTTTAGCGGGAAAATCGGTAAAAGCTTTGCCGTGGTCTATCTTGCCACCCCACGCTTGCACCGGAGCCACTGGCCAATCAGCACAGGCGGTGCCTCGATGGCATTTACTTTAACGACTTTTGCACCTCAAGCTGACTTCGAAGCGGCTTGCTTCCGGGTAGGTTGGGGGCTTAGACCGACCGAGACTGAAGGGCGATTCGGCTGAGAGCCAAATCTACGAAAGCGCGATTCGGCTGAGAGCCAAATCTGCGAAAGTGCGATTCGGCTGAGAGCCAAATCTACTGAAGGGCGATTCGGTTAAGAGCCAAATCTACGGTTCGTGTTCGACGCGTCACCCAGCTGGAGTGAGTGCCATTGGCCGGTATCTGCCAATGAGCACCGGTGCTACCTGCCGATCATCACCAGTTTTTGGTCCTTGAGAAAGTAGTCCGCCGTTTGTTGCACCGCGAATCCGTCGGGAAGCCTTTCCAGCAATTGGTCCGAAAATTCATCGGTGGTGATGAACACGCATTGCTGATTTTGGCTGGCAAAACTCTCTGGCGAGGTGACGGGTTTGGGCTTCCAGTGTTTCGCGCGCGACAGCGACAGCGGCGGGGCATCGCCGAACGTTTCGAAGATCGTTCGTTTGCTATAGAAGGGCCATGATGATTCGAGGCAGTGGTAACTGGCAACGGCGACGTGCGGCGGCAACGCTGCGACGCGATCCAAAATGAGTCGATTGTTCTGAGCGGTGGATAGGCTGCCGGTTCCAAACCCAAACAGCAACCAAATAAAACACGCCGTGCCAGCGGTGAAGCCATGCACCGCCTGCGACCGATCTCCGCGCGAAAGTTTCCACAACCCCGCCACACTGCCACCGGTCATGGCTGCCCCGATGACGGGTGACCAAAGTGCACTGGGCAAATGTTGAGCGGCGGCGATAGCGGTCGCGATTGCCATCGCAACCCCCACCAGGATGCCAATGATCCAAGCCGCTTTCATCCAAGCGTCGGCGATCGTTGCTCGTCCTTGAACCCACGCATCCAGCCCCACGGCCGTCAAGATTGACAGCGCCGGGTAGCAGGGCGCGACGTAACTGGGCAACTTCGTTTGGGCGATCGAAAAAATGCCGACTTGGACGCCGACCCAGCACAACATTAGTGCGACCGCATCGTTTGCTGCCGGAACGTTTGCGCCCGATTCCTTTCCGCCGGGTTCGTTCGCGCCCGCATCGTTTTTTGGGCCGCGCCAAAGAACGATAGCTACCGGCAGCCAGAACAGCGACCAAGGAAAGAACCCAATCAGAATTGACAACGGGTAGAACCAAACTCCGCCGCTGTGATTTTCGAACGCGTTCGTTGAGCGGCCCCAATGCTCTTTGAGGAAAAACAGGTTGAGGAAATCGCCCTCGGTGCGTATTCCCACCAGAACATACCAAGGCAGCGCCACCAACAGAGCAATCGCCAACAAAAGAAACGGATGCATCGCTAGGGTGGTTTTTATAAAGTGGATCGGATGGACGACGGCCAGAATAGCAAAACGGCGACTGGTCCGATCACTCCGGATGATCAATAAATGCATTCCCATAATCGCCATCGGCATCACAAAGCCAACGGGGCCCTTGGCCAGCATCGCCAGCCCCATACTGACGCCCATCGCCAACCGTAGACGCCCATCTAACGCGCTAAAGCTCAGGGGAAAACCTCCGGAGGGTCTGGGGATCGATCCCCATACATAAATCGCGATGGTCAGTGTGCTTAAAAAAATTAGCAGAGCATCAGGCGTCGCGGCGCGAGCGACGACGGCGAACATCAAATTGCTGGCCAGGATGATGCCGCTGAGCCACGCGACTTTTGGGCCAAATAGACGGTGCCCTATCGAGAACGTTATCCCCACGGTGCCGACCGATAGAAGCGCTGACCAAACACGGGCCGAAAATTCGTTCACGCCCAAAACCTGATACGCTCCCATCATCAACCAATACAGCAGCACTGGTTTTTGGCCCCGCAGTTCTCCGTTGAAAATTGGCACCACCGGGTCGGCTCGGTCGAGCATTTCAGCAGCGCAGCCGGCGTTGCGTGGTTCGTCGCGGTCCCACAATTGAGCCGCGCCAAGATTGGTGAAGAAAACACATCCGGCGAATACGAGAACCAGCAGCAGCGGCCAAACAAACCGGCCGTCGACGCTGGGCCGGAGGGAGTGCCTAGAATGGTCAGCCATATTCGTAGCTTCCTGCTCCAAGAGTCGGTTCAGCGACCTGCCGATTGTGCCTCGGCTGATAGTGCTGAGGTTTTCACTTCCGCGAAGGCCGCCATTAATTCGTTCAGCCGTTGCCGGGACAAACTACCGGCGCGGTCTCCGTCGCACACCGCGCCACGGACTCCGATCAAATCAGCGCCCGTAAGATACCCGCGCCGTAAATCAGCCAATCCAATGGAACCGGCCAGCACACCGGTCATCGACCGCCGCCGCGCCGATCGAAATAGATCGCTGATATGCGTCGCCGTCCAGTGTGCGAAGACGTTGCCGTTAGATTTGTCAAAGGTATCCAACAACACAACAGACAGGCCTTCTTCAGTCGCTGCGTTGACGATCTGTGCGGCGGCCGACGGATCGACTTGGTCTGCGTAAATCACCAGCACGCGTTGTACGGTTGCCGGGACCCCAGAAAGCGCAGCCTTCAGCGGCGACCGCCAACCTTCGTTTTCATATCGCCCGCTCAGTCCCACCTTCACGAAATCAATCGCGGACCAATCAATCCGCTTCACGTCATCCAATACCAAACTTTGCAGCTCGCCCAAGGCCACGCTGACCAACTTCCTGTGGGCGGCAATACCTTGGGGGCCTTGGTCACTTGTGCCGGTTCCCATCGTCGCAGCGATCTGATTCACGGTCTCGGCGCCTGCAAAGCCCAGCGACCCCTGCGACGGATCTTTGACATCGACGACGGTTACGCCGTCGGTGGCTGCGGCGATGGCGGCTTCGGCGGGCGTTTTGACGCTGATGAGCATGGACGGCGGAGGGGTTACGGAGGGTATTTAATAGGACGTTGCGGAAGATCAGCTTTCCAAAATTTGTCACAGCCGTTAGATTAATCGAAAATAGTCGTGCAAAACAGCACCGAAGACCCAGCCAGCAAAGGTGGCGAAGCATTTTAAGCGTCGCCGCGAGTAATCTATCATGTTAGCGGCCGAGTGCGAGCCACTCCGTTGAGGCGGAACCGGAGGGCTTGGGGCCTGCCGCTAAAAATGTTTTTGCTGATTAACGATAAGAAAATACCGAGCGACCTTCATGGCAAATGACACCAAGTATCAACACATCACGACGGCCGAAGCGCTTGAAAAATTCTGCAGCGAAAACGCGCAGTCTGAATACGTTGGGTTTGATACCGAATTCGTTTCTGAGAATTGCTTTCGTCCGCTGTTGTGCCTGATTCAGGTTTCCACGGACAAAGATTATGCAATCATTGATACTTTGGCCATCGAAGATCTAACGGTGTTTTGGGATTGGCTGTGTGATGGCGATCACATCACGATCGTTCATGCCGCGCGTGAAGAATTTTTGTTTTGCTTCCGCGCGGTCGCCAAACGCCCTGCCAATCTTTTTGATATTCAATTGGCGGCCGGAATGATCGGGTGCGAATACCCAGCGGCCTACGGGAACTTGGTCAATCGGATGATCGGCATCACCGTCGACAAAGGCGAAACCAGAACCGACTGGCGGCAACGGCCATTGACCGATCGACAGATGGATTATGCACTGGAGGACGTGGTCCACCTGTGGCCCGTCTATAACAAACTGAAACAGAAACTGGAGAAACTCAACCGCGTCGACTGGGTGCGCGGCGAGATGGACCAGTGGCAGGGAGCACTTGAGAAAACGGTCACGCATCCTCAGTGGCGACGTGTTTCGGGAATCACGCGACTCAAGCCACCCCAGTTGGCGATCGTCAAAGAGCTGTGGATTTGGCGCAACCAAGAGGCGGAACTCAGAGACCGCACGCCCAAGCGGATTCTCGCGGATGATTTGATCGTCGAACTGGCTCGGCGAGGCACCAGCGTGCCGGACCAGATTAAGGCCATCCGAGGCTTCGGCAATCGGGTTCATGCGAAGGCGATTGATGGGATTTCGGCTGCGATCGACCGCGCGCTGAAAATGCCCAAATCGGATCACCCCAAACGCATCACCAGCACCAAGACGATCAACCTGGGGTTGTTGGGGCAGTTTTTAACGACTGCGTTGAATGTGTTGTGCCGGACCGAACAGATTTCGTCCTCCATTGTCGGAACCGCTCAAGAGGTCAGGGACGTGGCGGCGATGAGATTGGGAATTCTGAAACTCCCGGAAAAGCCGCGGCTATTGACGGGGTGGCGGGCGGAAATTGTGGGGCAGTTGATTGATCAAGTGCTTGATGGGCGAATCGCGATCCGCGTTGATGATCCCAAGAGCGACCATCCGTTGAAGATGGAGTACATCGACTCCGATTCAGACAGCGATTCAAAGACAAATTCAAAGGGCGAATAACTGGCCCAACGACCGGACTCAAGTCACGGCGACATTTTCTCAAAATGTGCGAACCGCCCTGCCCCGTCGCTCGTAAAACAAGTGACAAAATATGTCAGGCTGGAGTGCGATGGCGGTGTGATAGTCACAAAAAATCGACTAAACTGATGACCGATAAAGTGCTGCGGTGCATCAGCGCGTTTGGATGAGGCTTCGGCCCAGCCAAAATGGGTTCGCCCGATGTGGCCAAAGCACCCGATGTGGCCAAAGCGCCCGATGCGACCCCAACGCCCGATGCGGCCAAATGACACTTATCACCTATTTTATATGTAGCTTGGCGTTTCGCCATCATCCCGTTGTGCGTTTCAATTCGTTCTGGAGAAACCATTCAAAATGGCAACTGACACCTCTGCCACATCTCAAGCAACGCAACCGTCCGGACGTTTGGAGCAAAGTAATCCTGATTACGATCCCAACATCGTCATCGAAGCGCAGAACCTAACCAAGGTCTACCGCGACTTTTGGGGGCGACAAAAAGTACGAGCGCTCAACGCGCTGGATTTAGAGGTTCGCAAAGGCGAAATTTTTGGATTGCTGGGGCCCAACGGTTCTGGAAAATCGACAACGATCAAATTGCTGCTGGGGCTACTGTTTCCCACCGGCGGCCGAGCGATCGTGTTGGGGCAAAATGCGACCGACGTGGCCAAGAACGAACGCATCGGTTACTTGCCCGAGGAATCTTATCTTTATAAATTCCTCAACGCCGAAGAGACGCTCGACTTCTACGGGCGGCTGTTCGACATTCCCGCCAAAATTCGCAAAGAGCGCGTGCAAGAATTAATTCAATTGGTGGGGCTGGAAAAAGCAAAACGCCGGCAACTGCGTGAGTATTCAAAAGGCATGACCCGCCGGATTGGATTGGCTCAGGCGCTGATCAATGATCCCGAATTGATCTTGCTGGACGAACCGACGTCGGGACTGGATCCATTGGGAACCCGCGACATGAAGGACATGATCCTGAAACTGCGCGACCAAGGCAAAACCATCGTCATGTGCAGCCATCTTTTGGCGGATGTGGAAGACGTTTGCGACCGCATCGCGATTCTGTTTCAGGGTGACCTGAAAGAGATGGGACGCGTGGACAGCCTGTTGAAGGTCTCCGGCGAAACGCAAATCAAAGCGCAGAACGTGCCCGAGAGCGCTCACGAGGAAATTCGACAGGTCATCGCCAAGCACGGCGGACAAAACATTGTGCTGGATAATCCTCGAACCACTTTGGAAGATCTGTTTTTGAACATCGTTCGTGAGAGTGAACAACGGCCGGGGATGAGGCCATCGACGCCGGCCGCCGGTGATGCCGGCAGCCCCCCGCCTCCTGCCGATTCGTCCAACTGACGTTTCAATTTGAGTTGCTGTTTGTGTTGTGCGAGCGTTAGGCTTGTTGATTTTCGCTCCGATTTTTTTCTGTTCTTTTGGCATAAGATAACTCACGATGTACGTCGAAAGCTTTCCTACATTCACCGAATGGTTCTTGCCGGGGGTGCTGCTGTTTCTGGCGGTGCTGCTCTCGGGCGCTGTTCTGGGGTTGTTCTTTGGTTATCTGGTGGCCGCGTTTCGTCATGGTCCCTTTGAGGCCTTTTACGTCGTGGCGCAGGTGGTGGCCGAAGCGGTTCCTGATTTCGCGAAAACCTCCCCGCGTCGGGTTGTTGCCTTGGCGCGATTGGCGATTAAGGAAGCCATGCGGAGGCGAGTCGTATTGGTGACGTTTGCGATCTTCGCGCTGACGGTACTCTTTGGCAGTTGGTTCATGGGCGGAGGCACCGAGAAACCGGAACAAATTTACGTGAACTTCGTGCTGTGGGGCACGCAGATGTTGGTGCTGTTGATGGGGCTGTTGCTGAGCGCATTTAGTCTGCCGGACGATATTAAAAACAAAACAATCTACACCGTCGTCACCAAACCCGTACGGAGCACGGAGATCATACTCGGACGGATGCTGGGTTTCGCGACCGTCGGCACGCTGTTGTTGGTGCTGATGGGACTGATCAGCTACTTCTTCGTGTGGAGAAGCCTCGACCACAGCCACCAAATCGCCGGCGACACGCAGTCCATGGCGGCCTTTGTCCCCGTGGATACCGAAACGAGCCGTTCGACGGTTACCGGAAAACGTGTTTCGCAAAATGCACTGTTTGAGGCTGAAACGACCGTGGACAACGATCACTCGCATCGTCTAGAAATCATCTCCGACGTGCGCGATGCCGATCAACCTCCACTGGAATCCGACGATATCATCCGGACGGTTCAGCGCGATGATGGGAAGGTCGAATATCAGCGCGTCATGTGCCTGCCGGTCGGAAATCATTCTCACGCAGTAACGGTCACCGGCGAAGGCGACGACGCGCAGATCACGTTGGGCAATTCGGTCGGCTATTTCAGAGCCCGTGTGCCGATCTACAGTTCGGAGCTCACGTTCTACGACCGTGAGGGGGAACCGAATAAGAAAGGCACCAACGTCGGTAAGGAGTCCAAACGCCGTGGCTACATCGATGGTGGTTCGGCGCGGAATCGTTCGACGCTCTCGCGTGCGACATTCAGCTTTGATAACGTACGCGAAAGCCGTTTTGCCAATCTTGATTTCGTGCCGATTGACCTGACGCTGGGCGTTTATCGTTCCTACAAAGGCGATATCGAAAAACGCGTCATTGCCGGTTTGCAGTTCGAAAGCATCCCCGACAAACCCGACGTTGATAACAAGTTCATCTCCGAGATTATCGAATTCGAAACCAATGAGTTCTCCGTGCAGACGTTGCCGGTGCCAAAGAAAATTGTTGGACGCATCGTCGCGCCCGATGGTTCGCTGGTCGAAGAAGGGGCTTATGATCTGTTCGACGATTTTGCTGGCGGCAACGGGAAACTGATGGTCGCATTGAGCTGCCGAGACATCAATCAGTATATCGGCGTTGGGAAATCGGACGCGTATCTGCGCGGCAGGGACCAAGCCTACTGGTGGAACTTCTTGAAGGGATACATCGGGATCTGGTGTCAGTTGATGATCATGATTGCTCTGGGGGTAGCGTTGAGCACGTTCCTGGGGTCGCCGTTGGTGATGCTGTCCGCGATCGCGGTAATGATCGTCGGTTTTAACTCCGGGTTTATTCGTAAACTGGCCGAAGTCGACGCTCAAGGGAACTTAATTAACGAACAGGGCGGCGGTCCGATTGAATCCTTCGTACGTGTCGTTACTCAACAGAACACGATGGTCGATTTGGACACCGGATTCTTTGACACCATCATCGAAAAACTTGACTACCTATTGGTGGCCATGATGTACATGTTGACCTATTTGGCACCGAACTTTGGCCAGCTGAACTTTTCAAATTATCTGGTGCACGGATACGCCGTGAACAATAGTCAATTATTGGTGGCGGTCGCCATCACGATTGCGTTTGTCTGTGGTTTAACGTTGCTGGGTTATTTTTGCCTCAAGACACGGGAGATTGCGAAGTGAACCGTTCGTTTGTGCGAAAAGTTATTTACATTGTCATCATCGCTGTGCTGTTGATTCCGCTGGCGATGATCTCGCGTCCGGAAGTCGTCGGCCAAGACGAAGGGGGAATCCTTTCGAAAATGCGGCGCGAGAAAAAGTTGACGCAGGCGGAGCTGACAAAAATTGACCCCGCCAGCGAGACGATGAAATTGGCGTCGCTGGGTTTGCGCGGCGTCGCGATCAATATGCTGTGGATGCAGTCGATCGAACATAAGAAGGAACAGGATTACGACAAACTTGCGTCCACGCTCAAAGCTCTCGCGAAGATCCAACCGAACTTCGTCAAAGTCTGGGAATATCAGGCTCATAATCTGGCCTACAACGTGTCGATGGAGTTCGACGATTATGAATACCGATACCAATGGGTAAAAAAGGGATTGGACTTCCTGCAAAATGGTGTCCAGTACAACGTCAAAGATCACCGCATGACCGACCTGTTGGGGTTCATGACCGGAAACAAATTTGGCAAATCGGACGAAAAGAAATCGTTCCGACGCATGTTCAAAAAGGATGATGAATTTCATCAGTCGATGGCCGATTTGGTCGCTCCCGAATCGTACGACGTCGATGTTTTCGGGCCTGATAGTTGGTTGTTGGCCTATCAGTGGTATGACCTTTCCAATCGTTTGGTCGATGACCAAGGCAATCAAAAGTATCGCAACGACGTCATGTTTTACATGTATCGTCCTGCCCAACTTCGTAATCGAGGTCTGTCCCTGCAAAACGAACATCGGACCGATGATGTGATTCAAGAGGTTTGGCAGTACGCGGATACCGCTTGGAAAGATTACGGCAATCGCGAAATTCTCAACAGCTTCGGGCGTCCGTTTCGCATGGAGCAAAGCCACCAGCGGCGGGAGGAATTGAAAGAACTGAGGCGGGATCTCGATCGATTGGCGCCCGGCGCAAGGAACGAGTTGGTCGCTGCGATGAGAGTGAATCTACCGCTGACGCCGTCGCAGAAAATGTTGTTGGACATGCCGGCGGATCAGTTGACCGACGAACAAGAGCGCGAGGTCAATGATCTGTTAGAGAAAATCCAATCGCGGGATGAGAGAATCGATTCACGTGTCGCCGAACGAGCCCAAGGTAAAGATAAGATGACCGCTGTTCGTCTGAGCAGCAAAATCTACGAAAACATCCAGCTCAGTAAGACCGAGAACAAAGATGCTGGAAACGTGAATTACGACTTCTGGCGGTCGCGGAACGAGGCCGAAGCGAAAGACCTGACCGTCAGTGCGCGGCAAGCGCTGTATGCTGCTCGACGGATGCGCCGCGGTTCGATCTACGATGATGAGTTCGATGTTGATTACGTGACCAAGAAACGTACGAGCACCAAGAAGGGCGCCATCAGCCTGTACAATGACGCGTTCGCTCAATGGAGCGAAGTGTTTCGATTGTATCCCGATTTGCAGGAGAGCCCGCTTTCGGACGACATGGCTGATGAGATGCACCGTTACCAAGAGATGCTCAGCTTCAGCAACAGCGAGTGGCCCGACGATTTCCCGCTCCAGTGGCTGGTGGATGTGCGCGACGGCAACGGCGAACCGGACACCTTACCGACGTCCGAAGATTTAGCCGAACGCCGTACCGGGCGCGAAAAAGAATAGGCCCTTTGGCTGGGCGAACGTGCGTGGCGCACGAGTGCACTTTCACTCAGCGGCCGCGATTTCATCGATTGAAAGGCGTCAGCCCAATGGCACTCACTTTACATGAGTGACGCGTCGAACACGAACCGTAGATTTGGCTCTTAGCCGAATCGCCCTTTAGCTTCAGTCGGGCAGAGAGCCCAACCTACCCGAAGCAAGCCGCTTCGAAGTCAGGTTGAGGTGCAAAAG
>CAYOZV010000032.1:25062-32274 GCA_964408465.1 uncultured Pirellulaceae bacterium | reverse complement strand
TCACCGACATGCGCAAAGCCGAAGCGATTCTATCTTGGGCCGTTGACAAGATGGAGGAACGCTATCAGTTGCTGGCCAAGGCCGGCGTTCGGCACGTCACCACCTACAATCAACTCGGACGCGAGGAGATCCTCGAACGACTGGCTCCTGAAAACGAAGAAGAAGAAAACGCGATCCCGACCAACCTGCCTTTCATCGTTATCGTCGCCGACGAAATGGCGGACCTGATGATGACCGCCGGCAAAGACGTCGAAACACACATCATTCGATTGGCTCAGAAAAGTCGCGCCGTCGGCATTCACCTGATCCTCGCGACGCAGAAACCAACAGTCGATGTTATCACGGGTCTCATCAAATCGAACTTGCCGGCGCGGATTGCATTCCAAGTCGCCAGTAAAACAGACAGCCGCGTCGTACTGGACGCTCAGGGCGCCGACAAACTGCTGGGATGCGGCGACATGCTATTCCTTTGGCCAGGAACCAGCACCATGCTGCGTGGTCAAGGAACCTTCCTCAGCGATAACGAGATCGACAATATCACCGACACCGTTAGCACCGGCGAACAAAATTTTGTTCACGAACTGGTCAACATCAAAGTCAAATCCGAAGACGGTGACGGCGATGAGGGAGACTCCAGCGGCGGCCCCGAGCGTAAAAAGGATAAACTGTACGAAGAAGCGATCGATATCGTCGTCCGCGAGCAGCGCGGCAGTCTGTCGTATCTTCAACGTGCCTTGGGGATCGGCTACGGACGCGCGGCGCGATTGATCGACTACATGGAAGAAGACGGCTACGTAGGCACCTACAACGGTTCCAAGTCGCGCGAGGTGTTGCTGACGCCAGCCGTTTGGGAAAACATCAAAAACGGTGATCCCAATCCCGTCAACGATGAAGACTGGCCAGAAGAAGAGACCGAAACGATCGCCGTGCCTACCAGCGCGCCTGCACCAAAGCCCGAACCTGAACCCGCACCCAAGGCCTCCTCCGTCCCCAAGCCCAAAATGCGCACGAAGAAGAAACCAACCGAACGGAAACCGCTGACCAATCTGGCCGACGCCAACCGCGTCGTTAACCTATCCGCCAACCAAACCGACGCCGTCCTCGAACCCGACGCCGTCACAGAGCCCGACGCGGAAGAGGATTACGAGGAGGAATTGGAAGACGAGGACATGATCATCTCCATGTCCGGCGAAGACGACGACCAGCAGGAGGAATACGAAGAGGAGGAAGGCGAAGAAGAATTTGATGAAGGCGACTACGAGGAAGACGCCGACGAAGAAGACGCCGACGAGGAAGAAGAGGAGTACGAAGAATACGAAGACGAAGATTACGACCCCGACGAATACGAGGATGTCGAATAGGATTGCCCGATTATCGTTCGCTGCGCTGCCACCTTCAAAATTCGAGGCAGAAGATTAAAACATCTTACTAATCCGCCCGATATCCATCGCTACCACAAAGAACATCAAGCCAAGGATAAACACGAACCCGACCAACATCAGCAGGTTCTGTACTTGGGGTGTGACCGGACGACGAAACAGTCCCTCGTAAGCCAAGAACATCATGTGACCGCCGTCGAGCACGGGAATCGGCAGGAAGTTCACCACCGCTAGGTTCGCACTCAACAGTGTCAAAAACAGCAACAACCTCGACGTGCCCTGCGACGCTTCGGTGGTCGCCACGACCGCAATCGTTCCCGGTCCGCCAAGGTTTTTCGGCGATACTTTGCCTGTGACCAGCTTTTTCAAAAACGTCAGCACTTTCAGGCTGTCATTTTTCACTTGCCGCGCCCCTAAGGCAAACGCGTCGCTCCAGGTTGTGGCTTGGTAGTGATCTTCTCTAAACGTCAACGCGATACCGCGCTTCTCAGAGTAATATTTTTCCGAAGCAAACGAAGCCAGTTCAATTGACTGTTCTTGCATCTTTCGAACCACCACCAATCGAACCTTCGTCCCCGGTGCCAGCGATTGGGAACGAGCGACCAATTCGACGATGTTGGCATCTCCGTCGACGACGTCGATGACTTCACCATCGAGGCTTGGATTGTCTTTCTTTTGATCGTCGGTCAGCAGAAATTCGAATTTGCTGATCTCATCCCCAACCTGCAACCCCGAAGCGGCCGCCGGCGTGTCGGGTTCGATCGTTTCGATCACATTGGTATAAGCGATTGCAATCCCCAACGCGTCGATGGCTACGACTTGAAAGGGAGCCTCACTAGAAATCACGCTGGGAACGATCGGATTAACGTTGATCGTTTGTTCTTCACCAGCGCGTTTGATGGTCAGTTCAACCGCTTCGTTGGCCCGCGCGGACTTTATCAATTGGTTGTTGAAGACCAACAGATCACCGCGTGTCTGCCCGTCGACCTTTAAAATCTCATCGCCAACCTGCAGGCCCGCCTCAACCGCTGGAGACTCCTTTTGAATTGCTGAGATCGCCTCCCAAGTCAACCCAAAACCAAATCGCCGAAACGGATTGGGTTGAACGTCAGTTGAAATCTTTTCAGTCTTGCCGTCCTCGGTTTCGCGCTCCAACACAAACGTGGCCACTTTGTCCGCGTCCTGCATCAGCACTCGGCGCAGATCGATGTCGGTTTCGATCTTTGTTCCGTTAACCTCGACCACACGATCTTGGGGTTCAAATTTCGGACGCGCATCAAAGGCCGTATTACCCTCGATCGCTCCCGGTTCTCCGATGACGGGTTCCATCCGCGCCCCGGATCCGATGAACGCCAAATCGGGCGCCGCGCGAACGACGCCTTTGCGTGGCGCGATCTGAACGATGGATGTTTCTGACTGATTGGGGCGTAAAACCTCGAACTCAACCGGTTGGTCGGGGCCATTGAAGATAATCTTTTCAGACATATCCATTTGCGTGAAATAGTTTCCTTCAACTTCGTGCTGGCCGATGCGTTTGATGTCGGCGCCGACCAAATTATTTTCCCACGCCGGTCCTCCGCCGACGACGGTCCCGATCGACGGCGGTTGATAGTTGACGCCCGCTTTGAACGCGAGTGCCGCGAACAGAATCGCAAAGGCCAAATTGAAGATCACGCCTGCAGAAATAATCATCATCCGCTGGATGACGGATTTGGCCAGATAACTGCGCGGATCCATTTTATCTCGGTCGATCAAACCTGCGGACATCGCTTCGCTGACGTCTTCGCCGTCAGCCATCGACCGTTTGATTTCCTCTTCCATGTTCGCCGGGTTGTCGTCTTGGCCCAGCATTTTGACATAGCCGCCAAAGGGCATGATTCCGATGCCGTATTCCGTTTCACCCCACTGATACTTCAGCAGTGATTTGGGAATGATGACGCGATCGCCAATCTTAATGTCGAAAGCGTCGAAGCCCACGTAGAACTTGTCACACTTCACGCCACACATTTTGGCGACTAAAAAGTGTCCCAATTCATGGACGAAAATGACAGCACCAAGCCCCATCACCATCTGAAAGATTGCCCAGTAGGATGATGGGTTGGCCCAGAAACTTTCGGCTAATATCACGCAGTGATCCACTTCGTTATCTCCTGTCTCGCCCAACCATCGGCCGCAACAAGCTGCTCGAAGGTAGGATGAGACTCAAAATTATGTTGTTCTAAAACTTCGCGGCAGGCGCTGACGATGTCGGTGAAGGACAGCTTCCGGTTGAGAAACGCCTCGACCGCCGCTTCATTGGCCGCGTTGACGACCGCTCCCGAAGACCCGCCAACCCGCGCGACTTCGAAACCCAACTCCAATGCCGGAAAGCGATCGAAATCGGGCGGGTGAAAATCTAATTGATGGGCGACTGAAAAATCGAAATCGACCGCCGGACCCGCAATTCGATCGGGCCACGTTAAAGCGTACTGGATCGGCAACCGCATGTCCGGTGGGCTCATTTGAGCCATCGTCGAATGATCGGCAAAGGTTACCATTGAATGGATCAACGACTGCGGATGGATCACGACCTCGATTTGGTCGGCCGAAATATCAAACAGCCATTTCGCCTCGATGATCTCCAGCGCCTTGTTCATCATGGTCGCCGAATCAACAGAGATCTTACGCCCCATCTCCCACGTCGGGTGATTGAGGGCCTGTTCGACAGTGACGCCGTGCATTTCGTCGCAACGGAATTCGCGGAACGGGCCTCCGGAGGCCGTCAGCACGATTTTCTTGACCTCGGATCGTTTGCCTGATTGGATGGCTTGAAAGATGGCCGAATGTTCACTGTCCACCGGCAGAATTTCAGCGCCGCTTTTGGCGGCAGCGGCCGTGATCAAGTGTCCGCCGACGACGAGGGTTTCTTTGTTGGCCAGCGCCAGCCGTTTTCCACATTCGACAGCCGCCAAAGCACTTTCTAAACCGGCGAATCCTACAATCGAGGCCAGCACCGTGTCGACGTCTGGGTGGCAAGCGATGGTTTTCAAATGTTCGGCGCCGATTAATACTTCGGCAGACGTTTGGAAATCGAATTTGGCCGCGGCTGAAGCGTCAACGGCGACGACGTATTTTGGCTGGAACTCCTGTGCCTGTTGATCCAGCAAATCCAACTGAGACCGTCCGCTGATCGCGAACACTTCGACGCCCTCGATCGCGCGCACGACGTCTAGACCACTGCGGCCGATGCTGCCGGTGGCGCCTAAAATCGCGATGCGTTGCGGTGAGTTCGATTGGGTCATGGAATAATAGTGTGCAAAAATTCTCGGTTGGCTGCCCGTAATCGGTTGCCTGCAGTTCTCGTGGACTGGCAAAATCAACAAAGCGTGCCAAAATGTACTGGCCAGCAGCGTGAGGCAAATTTACCGGTGACAGCCGCACCGAAAGCAATAGAATATCACGGCGAAGGCAGCCGAGACGGGAATTTGATGCCGCCAAGCTGACTTCGCCATTTATTAAAGCGCCGGCATTCTAAATTCCGCCCCCAATAGCCACAAGACGAACCCGCGCGTGCGAAAAGTCCCCTCCCGGCCCCAATTGAACGAAAATCGCAGCGATCGCCGCCGCGTCAAAATGTAACCGAAGCCGCCCATCGTGTTGATTCGCCGCATATTTTGCGGATTATCGACACAACCAGAAATACATTAGGTACTCAAAACACAAACGCTTTGTTCAACCCGACGACCGCAGCGATAGAGTAACTAAGCTCGATTGATCGCGGCTTGGGCCGCCTAGGCCCCAACCGACCGACCGCTCACCCAAGCACGAACCTCCAATTTTCAAAATCCAACGCGATTCGACTCAGCTCGAATCAACCCGACCGACACGAAGGTAATTTGATGGACAACGATCAGAAACGAACACCCGATCCGAAAAACTCGACCACGATGTGGTTTGCCCTCTTGGTGGTTGCTTCGCTGGCGGTGTGCTTGTTCTTGGTGCTCTCTCAAGCCAATCAGCAGATCAGCTACAGCGCATTTGAGCGTCTGATCGCGAACACAAAATACGAAGATGGAACCGACCGACTGGTCGACGGTTTCAGCGGCGAAGTTTCCGTCGATGAACGATCAGGTAAACGCCGCACTCTAATCTTCAAAAACCCCAACGACCTTCAAATCAGCCCGACCAAAATCATGGGCAAATGTTTGGTGTTTCAAGAGGGTAAAGGGGAGACCGCCAACGCCAAAGCACTCAAATCGTTCACCGTTTACAAGGATGACTCCGAAAGAACCAATGAACAACTGCGTGCGAAGCTGACAGAGGCGAACATTCACTGGGAAAATTCTCGAGGCCCCGGTTTTTGGGACCGCTATGGTTTCCTGATCTTTTTGTTGTTGGCAACATTTGGATTCTTTTACTACATGATGAAACGGCTGGGCGGCGCCGGCGGCCCGATGCAGTTTGGACGCAGCCGCGCGAAACTTTACGCCGACGAAGAACTTGGCGTCAGCTTCAACGACGTGGCCGGCATCGATGAAGCCGTCGAAGAAGTCAAAGAAGTGGTCGACTTTTTGCAGAACGCTGAGAAATATCAACAGCTGGGCGGAAAAATCCCATGCGGCGTGTTGCTGGTCGGCCCTCCGGGAACCGGTAAGACGCTGTTGGCCAAAGCCGTCGCCGGCGAAGCGGGCGTGCCTTTTTTCAGCCTCTCGGGAAGTGACTTCGTCGAAATGTTCGTCGGCGTCGGTGCGGCGCGGGTGCGCGACATGTTCCAACAGGCTCAAGCGAAATCACCTTGCATCATTTTCATCGACGAACTGGACGCCCTGGGTAAGTCACGCGGCAACGGTGCCCCCGGCGGCCATGATGAACGCGAACAAACACTCAACGCACTACTGGTGGAGATGGATGGTTTTGGTTCCAACAGCGGCGTGATCGTGATGGCGGCCACTAATCGACCGGAGACGCTCGACCAAGCGCTCATGCGTCCGGGGCGCTTTGATCGTCACGTTTTAGTCGACCGTCCCGACATTCGCGGTCGCGAAGAAATCCTCAAGGTCCATGTTAAAAATGTGAAACTGGATCCGAACGTGGAACTGGAAAAGATCGCCGCAATCAGCCCCGGTTTTGGCGGTGCGGAACTCGCGAATTTGGTCAACGAGGCCGCTCTGCTGGCGGCACGGAAGGACCAAAAGACGGTCGTCATGGAAAACTTCAACGAAGCGGTTGAACGCGTGACGGCTGGCCTGGAAAAGAAACAGCGTGTCATGTCGGTCGAAGAAAAGGAGCGCGTTGCCTATCACGAAGCAGGCCATGCATTGGTCGCATTCGTATTGCCCGACACCGATCCGGTTCACAAAGTCTCGATTATTCCCCGTGGTTTGGCGGCGTTGGGTTACACGATGCAGCGCCCGACGAAGGATCGTTTCTTAATGTCCAAAGGCGAATTGGAAAGCGAACTGCAGGTTCTATTGGCCGGCACGCTGGCCGAAGAGTTGATCTACACGGATATTTCGACCGGTGCGTCGAACGATCTCGAACGGGCCACTGATATCGCGCGATCAATGGTGATGCAGTACGGCATGAGTTCGATGGGACGCGTCAATTTCAAACAGGATCGCAGCAGCCCGTTCTTGGCCGGTGCCTCGCCCAGCCATACCGGTCGCATGTACAGCGAAGAAACGGCGCGCGACATCGACGAAGCCGTCAGTCTGATCATCGAAGAAACATTGACGCGCGTCCGCAAGATCCTCAACGATCGCAAAGCGGCGTTGATCGCGCTGACCGAACGGTTGATTGACATCGAATCGGTCGACGGGATGGAATTAAAAGAGATCATCAACGAAAACTCGCC
>CAYOZV010000032.1:17439-24962 GCA_964408465.1 uncultured Pirellulaceae bacterium | reverse complement strand
ATCTTTTTGTCAATTCTTTTGGCCGAATCTTTCCACCCAATCTCTTCACACAGCCAAACTCTACTTCTCGCCCCACTGCTGCGCCCACAAACCGATCATCGCCGCCACATCTTCGGCGTCACCTTTACGGTTGACCAGCAGGTGATCTGAACCGTTGAGCGTCAGCATCGACTTCGGGCCACCGGTCCAATCAAACAACTGCAGCGCATGCCGGTAGTCGACCGTTTTGTCCGCCGTTGAATGCAGGATCAAATGCGGCTTTCGCAATCCTCGAATCGACATCTCCAAGTCGAACGAGCGCAGCGTATCGAGCATTTGCTTTTTAATCGTGTGAGTGATCCCGCCAATCACGACGTCTCCGACACCTTCGGCCTCGATCGCCGGATTCAATCCATCAATCACATCAGCCAGATGAAACGTATCCGAAGGAGACGCCAGCGTCACCACCGCCCGCACCGTTTCCAAGTCCATCGCCAGCGCCATCGCCGCCGCGCCGCCCAATGAATGTCCGATCAAAAAATCAACAGCGCCCGATTGTTGGACCATCCAATTCACGGCCGCATCGAGATCTTGAATATTCGTTTGAAAATTGGTCTCCGAAAAATTGCCTTGGCTCCCCGCCAGTCCCGTGAAATCGAATCGCAGGACGGCGATGCCCGCCGCCGCGAGCGCTCGGCTGACCTTGACGGCCGCCTTTAGATCTTTGGTGCAGGTAAAGCAATGAGCCCACACCGCCGTCAAACGAGTTTCGCCATCGGGACGATCAATGATGCCGGCCAACGAGAGGCCGCTGTGATTTTCAAAGGTAACGCGCTGAGTAGGCATGGTTATTTCAATTGCAAAGTCTGGAACAGGTCGGTCGAACCAATCGCCTTGGTCGATGTGAAAGCCTCGCCATATTCAAAACCGGCCTCCGCGCCACGAATCTTCGCAATCGCTTCGACCCTCTCAAACACGGTCGCTTTTTCCGGCGGGAACTGCGTCGCGTAGCAACGTACCGACGCAACCTTTTGCTGATAGGTCGACGAGATATCCTGCACGAACTGTTTTCCGCCGGTGCCGCTGACATTAGACTCCAACATCAGCGTATAGTAAATCTGACGATCAATCCTGTGAACAGGCAAGCCCTCAAATTGATCGTCCCACTTACTCAATCGCGAATAAAACACCGCCGCGTCGGTGATCTGCATCGCTTGCCAATGATCTGGCGACGCCGTCGGTGTCTTGCCACCAAGACTCAGCACAAGCTTAGGCCGGTAGCGTCGAAATTCGATCGCCAACGCCATCCGAGATTCAAAACTATCAAACAGCCGACGGTTGGGCAGGTCCAAAATGATGCGTTTGGAGATCCCCAACACGTTGGCCGCCGCATGGGCTTCAGCGACACGTACTTCAGGCGATGGGCAACCGGGCGTGGGTTCGCCATCGGTGAGGTCGATGATGCCAACGGACAGGCCGGAGGCCGCTAGGGCCGCCAACGTTCCGCCGCAGCCAATTTCGCAGTCGTCCGGGTGAGCGCCCACGGCAATGACGTCGAGATGTTCCATATTCGTCGATTCTTAAAATGTTGGGATTGGTCGTTGCCGCTTTGGCAATCGCTTTCGTTGTCGCTGCCGTAGCACGGATTTTCAATCCGTTGTTGCAATCGAAAAATGTTGCGTTGGAAAAACTGCAAACCTTATTCTTGAGCAAACTGAATTGAGTACACGTCATTGATGGGAATCGTTTTATCTCTTCCCTGGCGATGAGCAACCGTAATCGAACGCGTTCCAAATTCTTTGAGTTCGAACTGGCCTTGCTGCCCAAAGGCCAATCGCTGACCATCGGTCAGATAAATAAAGTTACCCACCGCCGGCAAAACCGTGGGCGCTCGCATCCACACCGTCGGTAATTGATTCGCCAGCGTGTCAGCGTATTTAAAAGCCGTTTGCTGCGGCGTGGGATCTTCGTCCGAATCTTCGCCACTCAGCTGCAGCGGTTGTTGAAGTTTTTCTTTTTCCTTCCATGAAAAACGATCCGCTGCGAAACTTAACGCTTCGGTTCTTATGCGACAGGTCGGAAATACAATCAGCGGCCGATTCTGTCCTGCCATAAAATCTCCGGCCACCGGTAATCGGGGCGCCGACGCCGCCGGCCAGCAAGCCACGAAATCGCTGGGCTTGGTCTCAAAACCGAATTGCTCTGACTTAAACGACCGACCCGGCAAGACATTGATTTGGCTGCCATCACGCAAAAGCGCTCGCCAAGCATTACTTGATTTAAGGGACCGCGCGAAATAGATAGAGCTTATCTCATCCAGCGGAAAGTCCAGTCGGAGATTCTGGTCGGCAACCTTATTGACGACCACGTTCACGATCGCATCTTTTTTGAGGTTCAAGCCAGCCCATTTTAAAAGGTCCCCATTTTTCAGCGCGACCTCGCGTGTCAGATTCAAACGAAGCACGCGCGTCGGTATCGGCGTGGACATCCGCAACGTGTCAATCGCGAAGTCGTCGTCGATTTTCCGTTCAATTTTTTTCAGGTACGGATTGGACAGGACGCGCACTCGGGTGATCAGTTGATTTGATTTGACACCGGCGAAGACGCATTTTTGGTCGGTCGCTTCGACGGTCGCCAGAAGTTCTCCTTGGCCACCGTAGGCTTCAAGGATGATGTCCCGGCGAAAACTCACTTTCGCGATGAAGGTTCCAAATTCGTAGACGCCCGCGGATACATTAGCATTGCCCGGTTGGCAAAACGTGATTTCCATAACGCCTTTGTAATCGCGGCCACGTCTTTGCCCAAGCAACCCTACCGATCGGCCACCCACCGGCAGTTTTTCATATTTAAAACTAAACGGCGAAATGCCAACGAAGCCTTGCTCGACATTTTTAAACCTTAAACCATCGGAGACGAAAGCCTCATCAATTCTCTCATTGAGAACGGTGGGACTGCCATCGCCCTGCGTGTCGAAGCGGAACTCTTTTTGGCCCTCAGCGACAAAATCCTCGTAACGATGAAACAGTTCGACTTTGGCCGGCGAGTCGCGAGCCGCTAACGCTCTGGCATCCAATCGCGTACCCGCGGCGGATGTGAGCCCAGCGACCTTTTGACGGTCCAGCTGGATTGTTTCTCCGTACGCAGTGAGGGTGAGCGCGAAATTGGTCGCCTCGCCTTCCCACTGGGCTCCATCCACCAGCGTCACCCGATCGACCTCTCGCCGGGTTGATGACGTCGGCCTGAAGCTCTTCTCACTCAGCAACCGCTTGACCCGATAACGCACTTCGTAAGACGGGTGGTCGGCGAACGATTCAACGGTGCCGCGAAATTGACCACCGATAGATTTCAGCCGAGCCTCTGCCAACTCTCTTTGGTGGTAGTCGTCGTCGCCCAGCTGGTTCAACAGCTGGCGAATTTGAATCATCTGCTCGCTGGATTCGGTCGGCGACAGCGACAGCGTTTTGATCTGGCTGAGTTTGTAATTGAACTGGCTGACAGCCCCGTTGGCCGACACCGTCGTCCAATCAATCGAGGGCTGCTCAACGTGGCCGGTTAACGATGTCCCACTGCGGAACTGTACCGTCAGCTGTTGGGCAAAACCCTGCGCGGCGAAAATGGAGGCACTGATCGCGATCACAAATCTGAAGAAGGAAGATCTGTACATTTATATTTGTCTGCCAAGGAAACTAATTGAACAGTAGGGGAGGTTCATAAAACCTCCTGTTGGTGGTTGTTTAACAACGACCACGGAAAAGGATTTTTTAAGAAAATCCACTACTCATAATCGCCGCTGGAAATGATAACTGATTTGGATTCGAATTTAACGCCTACCAGAACGCCATTTATTGACGTCGATGTAACGGTAGCTACCTTGATTTTGCTGAGCAATTTTTTTCATAAAGGATGTCGTTTTCTGAAGCCCGCCTGACCCGAATTCGATACAGTGAATCTGCGTTTTGCCGCCTGCCATTTTTTTGACACGTTTAATCTCGTCGGGCGTCAGGTCC
The DNA here is from genome assembly GCA_964408465.1 of uncultured Pirellulaceae bacterium. GTDB lineage: Bacteria > Planctomycetota > Planctomycetia > Pirellulales > Pirellulaceae > Mariniblastus. The sequence goes on along the minus strand of CAYOZV010000032.1, from coordinate 20,976 downwards.
GGCGAACCGCCATCGGTCATGAACATCAACACATCCGGCTTGAACCCCAACCCTACTAAAAGGCCGTAGTAATGATTGGTCGCGCCAAAGGCTCCCACGTTCTCGAAAAACGGAGCCACACGCTGCTTATTTTCTTCCGTCGCTCCCAGCAACTTTCGTTCTGAGATGACGATCGTGCTGTCGTGATAGGCAACGATCTGAAATTCGTGGTTGTCTTGGAGCCCCGCGATCGCGGCGACCAATTCGGCCCGCGCCCGATTGAGCACCCCCAAGCCCTCGCCGCCCATGCTGTGCGACCTGTCGATCACAAAGACAAACTTGCGCCCCGCGACCGCGCCGCCGCCAAAGATGCTGACCTGCGTCGGGGCGCCCTTGGGGCGTTGGGCTTCGAAGAATTTACGATCCTTCGCCAATTGCTGGAGGTCGGCTTCGGTCAATTCGTACTGCACTTTTTCGGCCGCAAACGTTGGCACTTCGGTCATTGAATTGGCGTCCATCTCGATCCTCGGCGGCGCGATTCCTGGGAGATCCAGCGGTTGTGGCGTGTCCAATTCAGGCGCCGGCATCGCGGACGCGGACTGAGCCGGCGTTGCGTTGGCGTCGGCGGCGGGTGTCATGTCCAGTTTCGCGACGTCGGTTTCGGTCAGATACTCCGTTTGGGTATTCGCGTCGGCCTGTGTCAAAACGATCCCGCCAGGCCTCAACACCTCAGAAGTCCCCTGAGTAACGGTGAAGGCTCCAAAACTGAGCAACGCAATCAATATCAAAACATGAGTCACGACCGAAATCAAAAACGACGATTTGCCCGATCGCCATTTCGATTTGCTGTTATCGCCGTGCGGTAATTTTGATTCGATAGCCATATCGGTATTGTTTCATCCTCGGCTTCAATAGTACAGCCGATTAAACCCACGGGCCGTTTTCTTACGGTCGCGGCCACCCTTTGAACAACCCGCGGGCAGGAACCAGACCTGCATCCACAAAATAAAATCGTCGACATTCTCTTGACCTTTGGACCTTTGGCGATGAAAAATGAGTTCAAACCAGTGATAATGGGGATGCGATTAAAGACCAACGAATAGGGAACATTGAATGAACGACAAACTTTCAGCCACGCAAGCAGATCTTGCCGGAGACGACCTCGCAGCGCTTGAGCGACTTAAAGAAGCCCACGCCAGCGTGCTAAACGAGCTCTCAAAAGTCATCGTTGGACAGCACGAAGTCATCGAACAGATCATGATCGCTATTTTCGCGCGGGGACACTGTTTGCTCGAAGGCGTCCCTGGGCTGGCCAAGACGTTGATGGTCAGCACATTAGCGCGGACGTTGAATCTGGATTTTAATCGCATCCAGTTCACGCCCGATCTCATGCCCAGCGACATCGTCGGCACCGAGGTGATTCAGGAAGATAAAAACACGGGCACCCGCGAGTTCAAGTTTCTCAAGGGACCCATTTTTTCAAACATTATTCTTGCCGACGAAATCAATCGTACGCCGCCCAAGACGCAAGCGGCTCTTTTGGAAGCGATGCAGGAGAAGCAAGTCACCATCGGCGGGCAACGCAATGAACTGCCATCTCCGTTTTTCGTGCTGGCTACGCAGAACCCGATCGAACAAGAGGGAACCTACACGCTCCCGGAGGCTCAGCAAGATCGTTTCATGTTCAAGGTGTTCGTAAAGTACCCCAACTACGATGAGGAATATTTGATTGCGGCGACCACGACGGCGGATTTGGATACCGATGTCAAACAGATCCTTTCGGGCGACGATATCCTGCGTCTGCAGCAACTGGTCCGCAAAGTTCCCGTCGCACCGCATGTGATTCACTTCGCCCTGCGTTTGGTACGCGCCACGCGAATCCTCGAAGACGAATGCCCCGAATTCGTCAAGGACGCGATCAGCTGGGGTGCGGGGCCGCGCGGCGTGCAAAACCTTTTACTTGGTGCCAAAGCTCGCGCCGTTCTCAACGGCCGTACGTTCGCCAGCACCGAAGACGTGCGCGCCGTCGCGCTGCCGGTGTTGCGGCATCGCGTGGTCACGAACTTCAACGCGGAATCGTCCGGTATTTCCTCCGACGATATCATCACTCGGTTGCTGGAGGAGCTGCCCGAACGTCACGACGGCGACCAAATGATCCCTGAAGTCCAAAGAGCGTTCGGTTAACTCCGGCAAAGCATTAAACCAAAACGCCCAAACGCCAAAATCCCGTAGTGGATTTTGTTAAAAATCCCAGATTAAACATCCCAAATCCATTCTCGGTCAATTTAAAAAACTTTACCTTTGAACGCGCTTCGACCAAAGGATCTTTAACAAGGATCCACTACGCAGAGCAGGGATCTTCAAAAAGGATCCACTACCTGCTTGGTCTAAACACCGTAGTGGATTTTGTTAAAAATCCCAGATTAAACATCCCAAATCCATTCTCGGTCAATTTAAAAAACTTTACCTTTGAACGCGCTTCGACCAAAGGATCTTTAACAAGGATCCACTACCTGCTTGGTCTAACATTCGAAAACATGGCTAACACCGAAGACAACAAAAACTATCTCGACCCCAAAACGCTGGACAAGATCAAGCGTCTTGAGGTGCGTGCACGTTTAGTCGTCGAAGGGTTTATCACCGGCCAACATCGCAGTCCCTACAACGGTTTCGCGATCGAATTCGCCGCCCATCGCGAATACGCACCCGGCGATGACCTCCGGCACATCGACTGGAAAGTTTGGTCCAAGACCGATCGTCTGTATATTAAAGAGTACGAAGAAGAAACGAATCTCAAGTGCCATCTGTTGGTCGACTGCAGTAAATCAATGCGGTACGGCGAAGGATCCGGTTGGAGTAAATTCGATTACGCCGCGACCGCGGCGGCGAGTCTCGGTTACCTGATGCAGCAGCAACAGGACTCCGTCGGCCTGGTCACCTTTAGTAACCAAATCGACAACACCACCAAAGCCAGCTCGCATCCGTCGCATTTGAAAAAGATCTTGCACGAACTTGAGACGACTCAGCCCGATAACGAAACGGACATCAACGATCCTTTCATGGCGCTGGCGGCTCAGATTCGCGGGCGCGGAATGATCTGCTTGTTTTCGGATTTGTTCTTGGACCCCGAGCAACTGGGGAAGTCGCTGCAACAATTTCGGCTGCGGCGGCACGAGGTGATCGTGTTCCATGTGATGCACCACGACGAACTTGAGTTCCCGTTTCAGGAGAACACCCTGTTCAAAGGCATGGAAGTCGACGCCCAACTGCATACAGAACCGCGCGCGTTGCGTGATTCCTATATGAAGGCCGTGGATGAGTACATGACGCGTGTGAAACAGATTTGCGCGACCGCTGGCATTGACCACGTCCTGGTCGACACCAGCCAACCGCTGGGCGAAGTGCTCAGCAGCTATCTCGCGTTCCGGTCAAAATCCCGACGGAAGCTAGTGTAAACGCACCGATGATCCCCAAGGCGTCGGTGTTTGGATCAAGCACCTTAAACCTCGTTCCGAGGCTCCCGCCTCGGAACGCACTAAACGGCAGGCTCCCGCCTGC
>CAYOZV010000032.1:14461-17339 GCA_964408465.1 uncultured Pirellulaceae bacterium | reverse complement strand
CCGCCTCGGAACGCACTAAACGGCAGGCTCCCGCCTGCCGTACTTCCGATGGCAGGAGCCATCCATGCAATGTGACCAACGCTCGTTTACGATAAACCGCCAGGCGTCGGCGGTTGCAGCTTCAAAACACTGACGCCTGCCGGCTAATCGTTAAACTGCATTCCGCTACGCGGCATACTCCGTTCACACCTCGTTCCGAGGCTCCCGCCTCGGAACGCACTAAACGGCAGGCTCCCGCCTGCCGTACTTCCGATGGCAGAAGCCATCCATGCAATGTGACCAACGCTCGTTTACGATAAACCGCCAGGCGTCAGCGGTTGCCGAAAGCCTTGAGCGTGCCCCCCCGAGTTAACCTTTGCGGGTTAGGCAACATCAAGCGCGAAGAAATTACGAACGCAACGGCAAGAACGAACAAGACGATAATTACGAACAGAACAATTTCCAACACAAAATCAGTTGTACTAGCAAGCCGTCGAACTTCATATCAACGGCCAAGGTCTTGGGTTCGTGAAGACCGGCCAAGAAGTGCGTTTACTGTTGGAGGGCGGGGCAGCGGTACAATCGCCACGTTCGTCGGCGATTGGGGTCAGCGCTTTTGGCAGCCCCCTTTGCGACCGAAAATGGGCAAACGCGAATTTAGAATACGATTTACTCGAGACGAAACCAACCAAAAATGTCCAGCAACCAGCGATCATTTTCTTCCAAAGAGCGTGCTCACCGACGGGTGTGCTCAGCAGGAGATGGTCTCGCCGTTTTGGTTTTGACGTTGGGGGCGACATTTCTTGGCTGCCAAACCGGCAACCCAATCCATCGGCAGCAAATCCATCAACAGCCAATCCCAACGAAGCAGATCTCCCTAAAACCCACTCCAGTTATTCAGCTCGCCGCTTTCCAAAGCGCCCCGAGCACAACTCCCACCGAGGGCTTGATTTCAGCTGCCGTTGGTGACACTGATCTCCCTCCGGCGCTCACAGTCCCACAGGACCGCACAGATATTGGGCCAGAGGAGAGCGCAGAAGACGCACTGCGAGAAGACGTAGGGCCAGAAAACGCAGGGCGTGAAGAGCCCTCCGAGGCACAAACCGAATCTAGCTCAGAAGCCGCCCAACTTCCTTATGAAGATTTAGACCAACCGCTGCCGTCAAACACCAGCGCGCTCGACTTGAGCACCGTCCTCACCAGCGTTACCCAGTGCTATCCTGAGATAGACATGGCGATCGGCGAATTGGAAACTGCCAATGGTAAGGTCCTTGCCTCTTGGGGCGAATTCGATCAGGTTTTCACGGCCCACAGCATCTCCCAACCGTTGGGATTTTATCAGACCTACCGCAACGGCGTCGGCCTTGCACGTCCGCTGTTTAACGGAGGAGAGGTCTACGGCACTTACCGCATTGGCGACGGTAACTTTGAACCGTGGTACGGCGAACGAGAAACCAACGAGGCCGGTGAATTCAAAGCTGGATTTTCGATACCGCTGCTTAAAGACCGCGCCATCGACGAGCGCCGTGCCAAACTTTTCGCTTCGGGATTCCAACGCGATCAAGTCGAATCGAATATCGAATCACGTTTGTTGCGGTTCCAAAGGTTCGCAACTCAGGCTTATTGGGATTGGGTTGCCTCGGGACAGGTGGTTCAAATCCAGCAGCAGATTCTTGAACTGGCCAACCAGCGCGTCGATCAAATTGAACAACGTATTGAAACCGGTGACCTGGCCCTGATTGCACAGATCGACAACGATCGGTTTATCGCCAAACGCAAAAACGATCTGATCAAGGCTCGTCGTTCACTAGAAAAAGCCGCCATCAAACTCTCGTTGTTCTGGCGTGACGGCAACTGCGCACCCATTATCGCCGATGCCGCGCGATTGCCGGTCGATTTCCCAAGCTCAGTCAATATCGCGGCGGATCAGTTGGCCGCCGATATTAAAACGGCATTGTGTGTTCGACCGGAAATTCAGGAACTCAACGCGGCCCGTCAGGAGGCATACATTGACCTTCAATATGCCCAGAACCTTACGCTTCCCAAGGTCGACCTCAAAGGCTTCGCCGGTCAAGACATTGGCGGAGAAACCAGCAGCCTCGGCGACAAGACTCCTTTTGAATTACAGATCGGCGTACTGGCCGAGGTGCCGCTGCAACGGCGTAAGGGATTGGGAAAAATTCAAGCCGCCGAGGGTAAACTGACGCAGATCGACGCGAAGACGCGTTTTGCATCGGATAAGATTCGCGCCGAGGTCCAGGACGCCGCTTCTGCGGTCAACGCGGCCTACGATCAAATCAAGCAGTCAAAAGAAAACGTTCGTCTGACCCGCAAATCATTAGAACTTGGACGGCTTGCTTTCAAAGAGGGAGACATCGACCTCATCGCGCTGAACATTTACGAAAGCGCCGTCGCAGATGCTCAATTGCAACTGCTTGACGCCCAGTTTAAGTATTTCTTCTATCAAACCGTTTACCAAACGGCGATCAGTGCAAGGTTCGAGTAACCCAAGCTCGTTTGACGATCGGACAATAGGCGATTGTCGTTGCAGCTTCAAAACGCTGACGCCTGCCGGCTAATCGTTAAACTGTATCCCGCTACGCGGCATACTCCGCCCCGCATGACCAACAGGCGAAAAAACCCTCATCAACTTCTTCGCCACACTGGCACGTCCACGCCGGACAGGTCTCGCCTTGCTCCGCTTCTAAACCAGCCAACAGCGTTTTCGCTTTTTCGTAATTCGAACTTGCCACGATAACCTCAACCGCCGGCAACTCTCCGATCCCCAGATCGAAGGCTCCGCCATCATCATTCATCTGGGCAACAATCTCGTGTTCGGCCAACAGGTTAATCGCCTGCTGAGCCTCGATATCGTTGCTGAATTCGCCAACGGCCACTA
>CAYOZV010000032.1:0-14361 GCA_964408465.1 uncultured Pirellulaceae bacterium | reverse complement strand
CGCTTCAGCATTCGCAAAACCCGCCCCCCAAGAAGGCGCCGGTTCAGGTGCAAAGGCCGTGGACCAACCGGTTGAACTTGGCAACGTTCAGTGGTTGCGCGATTTGGACACCGCGGTTTCGACTTCCAAGCAACAAGACAAACCGATCGCGATTCTGTTCCAAGAAGTCCCTGGCTGACAAGGATGCAGAAACTATGGCCAGCAGGTGTTGGCCCAGCCCCTGATCGTAGAAGCGATCGAAGAGTACTTCGTTCCCGTCGCCGTCTATAACAACGCCGGCGGCAAAGATAAAAAAGTGCTCAATCAATTCGGTGAACCGGCGTGGAACTACCAAGTCATGCGTTTCTTGGATCCTCAACTCAAGGACATCATCCCACGCCGCGATAAAATTTGGAGCAGGCACGCCACCGCGCGGCGACTGTCCACCGCGATCAAAGCCTCAGGCCAGGAAGTCCCCCGTTTCCTTACCAACGTGGTGATCCCCGAAAGTAACCCCGACAATCAGATCGCCGTGTTCGCGATGTACTGTTTCTGGACCGGAGAAGCGAAACTGGGATCGCTCGATGGCGTCATTGCCACCGAAGCCGGTTTCTACGACGGCAAAGAAGTCGTTGTTGTGAAGTATGATGACCAGACAATCAAGCTGCTTGATTTAGTGCGGGCGGCCGAAAAATTCGATTGTGCTCACGGCGTTTATTTACCGACCAAACGGTCGCAACGGATGATCGCGGACCAGACGCGGCTGAAAAATGTCGCGCTATTTAGCTTCCAAGACGGCTATCGCCGGGCTCCGCAAAACGATCAGAAAAAGCAACTCGCCTCCAATAAAAATCTGAAAAGCTTGAACCTGACCCCGATGCAGTGGACCAAGCTCAACGCGCGAGGCTTTTCTAAAGACTCGCCCAAAAAATGGCTTTCGCCCCGGCAAATTAAGAAATTGGCAAACTGACCGCCGCGCCCTTTGCAGTCCCATTCTGATCCGTTATCGTCGTCCGTTCCACGACTGGTTGGCAGGCGATGGTGTTTCGCTGGGCCAAACGCGGTCGCCTGCCCGCTTGTCGTTAGACTTATTGGACTTCAAAACGAGATATCAAATGCAGCTTCGACGATTGGGCAATAGCGGGTTAGTGGTTTCTGAAATCTGCCTGGGTACGATGACCTTTGGCGCGCAAGCCGACGAAGCAGAGTCGTTTCGCATCATGGACCATGCCTACGATAACGGTATCAACTTTTTTGACGCTGCAGAAATCTACCCCGTTCCGCCATCGGCAGAAACGGTTGGCGTTACCGAAGAGATCATCGGGCGTTGGCTAAAAACCAAACCACGCCACACGCTAATCTTGGCAACGAAAGTCACCGGCGCCGGACATGGTTGGTTCGCGCCGCCAGTCCGCGACGGCATGACAACGCTGGACCGGCATCAAATTAGACTGGCCGTCGAACAATCATTGACGCGATTGCAAACGGACTACATTGACCTCTATCAAACGCACTGGCCCGATCACGGGATGCGATACCAAGACACCATGGCCGCGCTGACCGAACTGGTGGACGAAGGAAAAGTGCGCGTTGTCGGTTGTAGCAACGAAACCTGCTGGGGCGTGATGAAAAGCCTCCAAGCCTCCGAAGATTACGGCTTGGTTCGTTACGACACGATCCAGAACAATTTCTCCTTGATCAACCGGCGTTGTGAAAGTGAACTGGCGCAAGTGTGCCGGAAGGAAAACGTCAGCCTGTTGCCCTATTCGCCACTTGGCGGCGGCGTGTTGACCGGGAAGTACAACACCGACGGCGAATTACCCGCCGGTGCGCGTTTCAGTGATTACTTGGTCAACGGCGGAGAACGTCAGAAGAAGATGGCAAAACGTTTTGTGAACCAAAGGACGCAAGAGACGACGCGCCGATTGACTGAGATTGCCAACCGGCTTTCAATCAGCGTCACGACGTTGGCGGTCGCTTGGAGCAAGCAGCACGACTTCGTCGCCTCGACAATCATCGGTGTTAGCCAGTTGGATCAGCTGGATGATAATCTCGCCGCCGCCGATCTGGTTCTCGATAACGAAACCATGCAGCAAATCGACGACATCCACGTCGACATCCCGCTAGCGATGACCGAAGATGGACTGCGTTACTTATAGTCGCCTTTCGCTCCGCGAAAGTGCACTCACGCGCTATTTGCACGCTGTTGTGCGCGAGTGTTCTTTCGCGGAGCGAAAGACAACATTGGGGGAAATTTATGCTTGGCCATTTGTTTGATCCAAAAGCTGATTTCTTGATTCGTGAACATTGTCGTCCGCATTGGTCTCAAGCTGGTGCGGTTGTTTTCATTACCTTTCGCACAGCGGACTCTATTCCCCGAGAAGTCTCAGCACGCTGGGAAAGGGAAAAACACGATTGGCTTCGGCAAAGAAATCTTCTATCGAAAGAACATTGGACCGTAATACTTCCAACGCTCAGCGCACAGCTGCAAATTGAGTTTAAGAAAACCTTCAACCGGCACCGGGAGGATTTTCTGGATACATGCCAAGGAGCCTGCGTTCTAGCAAAACCCAAGATCACCAAAATTGTTTCTGACTCATTACTTCATTTTGATGGTGATCGCTATCGAATGGGCGACTTCATCGTGATGCCAAATCACGTGCATCTGCTTTGTGCCTTCGCCTCGGAAGATGCATTGGTCGAGCAATGCGATTCATGGCTGCACTATACGGCGTTTAAGATCAATCGAGCATTAGGGACCAAAGGTAAGTTCTGGCAACAAGAACCGTTTGATCATTTAGTCCGCAGCCCCGACCAGTACGATTACTTAATAAAGTACATCGCCGAAAATGGCTCCAAAGCAAACCTGAATCCCAACCAATATCTATACCGTAGGTATGAACCATAGTCGCCTTTCGCTCCGCGAAAGTGCACTCACGCGCCATCGAGCGCAATAGCGCTCGGGTGTTCTTTCGCGGAGCGAAAGACAACTATGTTTAAGGCTTTATGCCGATAAACCAACATGCCAACGCGTAAATTGGGAGCGCAAATGCCAGTAGTAAAATGATTGCGAAGTATGCCATCCAAGACCAACTCCGGCGATCGGACAACCACGTCGGCCCATAAGCGATGCTGCTGATCAGCCAAATAAAGGGCAAGGCAATCATCCACGAAAATATTGTGGCAAAGCTTCCGGTTCCTTCAGCGCCGGGCCAACCGTATGTGCCAACGATGGTTCCTCCACCGACCAAAGCCACCACCAGCGCTACTCCTAATGAGTACACTTGCGATCGGAAAATCATTGAACAAGGCACAACCGCGCAATAGCCTGTCAGCCAACTCAGGATCAACTTCTGTGCGAAGGGTTCCCAATCTCCCGACCTAACAATAGAGTAATTCAAAAGCCAATTCATCTTTGCCAAGTAAATCGTTGCGATAGTCGTCAGCACCAATAAGACAACAATCGGTGGAATGATCCTGGCAATCATCAGCGCGACCCCGTGCTCACGATGTTGCTGAAAAAACGCGAAGTTATTGTTCTTCTTGTCGTAATTGAGCGTCAACCACCCCGCCCACAAACCCGTCATCCCAAAGGCGGGCAACAGTGCGGGCAAAACACCCTCTGAAAAACGCGTGTTTGGGTTCAGCATAACCCCAAGCCCACCAACGGCCACGATCAGCATGAAAAACGAACAGAACATCAACACGATTCTCTGCTGACCAACGGACTGCCAAAGCAAGGCTCCAAATCGACCACCTTGTGGCATCCCCGATAATGTAGACGACTTCTCTTGAGATTGAGAAAACCTAAGCGCGGGCCAAGCAAAACTGGATCTCAATTGATCAACGAACGTAGACGCACCAGCCGCCAAACGGCTCGGTCTCCGCCTGAGCCAACTCAGCGGCGCCCAGACCGCACCGACAACCAGTAAACACAAAAACACCGCCACCGACCGAGCTCCCAACCACGTCAACATTGGTTCACCTGTATTGTGAGAATTTGCTTCCCAAAGGGACCGTGCCGTCATCCCCGAATCTGGCGAATGAAAATAATGCTCGTCCAAATATGAAAACGCGACAGCCACCGCCCAACCCATCACCGCCACCGTCACAACGGCTTGCCATGCTCGTTTGGGCAAGCTGCACGAAAGCAAACTGATCACCACCGCGAAAAACATAAAGCAGCCGATCGTTGCCCCAGCCTCAACCAGTTCCTCTAGTGCCTTATCCAGATGAACCTCCGTCGAAGGATCCACTCGTAATTTCATCCATGCACCGAAACCGGCCATTACCAACTGACCGACAACAAAAATAATGCTGACAACGCCGATCATCAGCACCTTCACCGAACCAACGTGAACGCTGCTGGCCGGCAGATCACGTAAAAACGAAATGGTGCGGCTTTCTTTTTCGGTAACAAAAGAAGTGAAACAACAAACAAAGATGAAGCAAATGCTCATCATGATTGGTACCACGCCCATCAAACTGTAGTACCCCTGATCGTCGAAGGACAAAAACCCATAGATCGCCAGCAGCACCATGCTACCGGCGGTCAGCACAATCAGCGGCGAGCTCAACTCATGCCATTGCTTCCAACAAAGTGCCCACGTTACCGACGGAGCCTTGTTCGACGAAAAATCATCCACCGGTATGTTACTCATCGCAGACCTCCGTTGCTAAATTCACCGCCAACGTTGCCGGCGAGTCCGAACCGTCCGCCGTCACTAGCATCGTCGAAGGCCGTGAGATTTCGAACTTCATCAACGAAACAAAAATTTCCTCCAGCGAAGCACATTGCACCTCCACGTCCGACACTTCCGGTTGGCTGCGAATGTAATCGGTTAGCCCTGGCTTCACATCGAAAAGCATCAACTGCTGCCGCTTTCGACCTTTGCTTTCGTGGCTGACCAGATTGCCGATGATGGAACTGTCAAAATCCAAATTCTCAGAATGCATCGTCACGATCCAGCGCTCAAACCGCGCTTTCAGACTGGCCAATTCATCACACGCAACTAATTTGCCTTTGCGGATCACACCCACCCAATCCGCGACCCGTTCGACTTCGCTGATTTGATGGCTGGAAAGCAAAACCGTGCGTCCCTCAGCCGCCACGTCGATCATCGACTCCAAAAAATGCCGCCGTACGATCGCGTCCAGCCCCGACGTTGGTTCGTCCAAGATCAACAGCTCGGGTTGATGAGCCATCGACAACGCCAGGGCCACCTTTGCTTGACCGCCTTTGCTCAGATTTTTGATCTTTTGATCGAGCTCCAAGTCGAAATTGGAGGCAAGTTTGCCAAACGCTTCCAAAAAACCAGCGTCGTAGAAACTGGCTGTGAAACGCGCGATCTGGCTAACCGTCATCCAGCGATAAAGGGCAGGGGAGTCCGACACGTAACCCGTGCAGCGCCGAATCGCCAGGCCGTTTTTCACCGGATCCATGCCCAGTAGTTTCAGCGTGCCACTGTCTTGTTTTTCTAGTCCCAACATGGTCCGAATCAGCGTCGTTTTGCCGGCTCCATTTTCTCCCAGCAGTGCGAACACCACGCCGCGCGGAACTTGAAACGAAACGTCGTCCAGCGCTAACGTACTGCGAAATTTTTTACTGACGTTTGAAATATCGATCACGCGTTCCATGACTTACCTTTTCTTTTTCAGATTGTTTTCCAGTAGGTGGCGGATCTCATCGTCGGACAACTGACTCCGCCGCGCTTCGTCAACCAACACCGACATTTGCAGTTTCAAAACCCTACTGCGGATGGATTTGCATTTCGATCGCGCCGTTTTGGTGACCAACATTCCCGACCCCCGCACAACCTCTAGAACGCCCTCGGATTGCAAGTCCCTATACGCCCGAGCGACCGTATTGGGGTTGATCGCTAGGTCTTTGGCCATCGCCCGCACCGATGGAACAAGATCCCCCGAGGTGATAATGCCGTTGGCGATCGCAAACGCGACCTGTCGGTACACCTGCTCGTAAACCGCGACGCGGTTGGATGTGTCAATTTCGAAGTACATTGTGTATTATCGTATCGACACACCCAACCACCGTCAACACTTTTCCTTAAAACTTCTGCGGACAGCCTGTCATAGTCGCCTTTAGCTCCGCGAAAGTGCCCGCAAGCTCCATAAAGCGCAATAGCCCGCGAGTGTTATTTAGCGGGGCGAAAGACAACTATGCGACAACTATGCCTGTTATCCCACTGCTTCACGGCGTACAATGGCGGGCTGGTTAATCGGTCTTCAACAACGCTCAAAAGAAGTCACATGCTCAGCTGGTTCTTGAATCCATGGATGCTGCTCGGAACGCTGGCTGTCGCTTCGCCGATTCTGATCCATCTGCTGAATAAACGGCGATTTAAAATTGTCGATTGGGCGGCGATGGACTTCCTCTTCGCCGCCGATAAAAAGAACCGCCGGCGCGTGCAACTGGAGAACTTCATCCTTCTGCTGTTGCGATGCCTGGCGATGTTGTTGCTGGCGTTGATGTTAGCCCGACCGTTTTTGCCGTCCAACATTACCGCAATTTTGGCCCAAGCCCAAAAAGTAGAACGCGTTATCCTCATCGACGATTCGCTGTCGCAGCGCGTCCTCAACGGGTCCCGGCCTGCCATCGAAACCGCCAAGGAATCCGTCAAGGAACTGATTTCGCAATTGGCCGGCACCACCGCCACCGAAGATTGGTTAACGGTAATTTTAACCAGTGCACCCGACCAACGCCTGATCGACAACGAACCGCTGACCACGACGACGCTCAACCGCCACCTGCAAACGATCGACGGTTTGCAGAGCGCATCGCAAGTCGCCGATTACACTCAATCTCTGACCGAGCTGAAAACTTACATCGGTGGTGACAAGGCCTATGGCCGCGCCGCGTATGTTTTCACCGACCTCAGGCAACGCGATTGGCTGATCGCCGACCAAGCCGATGAAAATTCGGCACCTAACAAAATACTGCAATCTACCGCTGACCTTTCCATCGGCACGTTTGTGATCGACGTCGCCGGTACCGCAGATCAAAACCTGGCTATCACTAACATCCGCGCTGATGGACTGCTGGTCGCCAACAAGGTCATCAACTTCATCGTCGATGTTGCGAACTTCGGTGACACAACGATCGCCGGTTTAAAGGTGCTGTTGCAGGTCGACCAAGACCAACCGCAGTATCAAACAGTGCCCTCGATCGCGCCGGGTCAGACTCGGCAATTGGTTTTCGCCTACGTCTTTAATCCCGTCAGCGTCGACAACGGTGTCTTGGCGATTGAGGACGACCAACCCAACGCAAAAAGCTACCGCGTGCGCGCCGAAATTGATCGTCAGTCGCTCACCGGTGACAGCCTTGCCAAGGATCAACTGAGCGCAGACAGCGCTCGTCTGTTGGCGGCCAGCGTCATTGACGGGATCTCGGTGCTGCTGGTGGACGGCGATCCCTCGGCGACGTCCGAGCGCAGCGAAACCCACTACTTGCGCAGCCTCAACGTTTTGGGCACCGGTTTGAAAATGACCACCGGCACCATCAGCGATCTCGAAACGGCCTCGCTGTCAGACTACTCCGTGATCTTTCTTGCCAACGTCGACGAAGCTTCCGCCGACCGGACCGCGGCGCTTGGCCAATGGGTGCGCGACGGGGGAAGTTTGGTCATGATGCCCGGCAACCGCGTTCGGGCGGCGACTTTCAACGCAACGTTTTTCAGTCCCGGCGGTGATGGCCAAGAGAACCAAGAACAAGGGCTTTCTCCGATCAAACTGAAAAACATCAGCGGCGATCCAACGATGTCCAACTGGGCTAACTTCGAAGTCAGTCCTCAAATTCATCCCGCTCTGGAGGTCGTCATCGAATCTGACGCGTCGAGTTTAGGCAACGTCGACGTGTTCAGTTGGTGGAGCTCCGAACTGCCGGAGACGGCGGCCGCCGACAATTCGATCGAGATCCCACTGAGGCTCAATGATGCCGACAATTCAATCGCGATGGTCGACCGCTCGTTGGGAGACGGACGCGTGGTCGTGTTCACCATTCCTGGAGATGGCGACTGGTCGATGTGGCCATCGAGTCCCACCTTCGCGCCGGTGATGGTGGACCTAATTAGTTACTTGGCCGGTTCTGCCAATGTCGATCGCTCGATCACACTCGGCGGCAGCGCGACGATTCCTATCGATCTGTCGGCTTATGAGAATCGTGTCGTGGTTCGTGATCCGCAAAACGAAAAAATGGAAACCGTTGCCAAACCGATCGACTCATCCAACCCCGATAGCATCTTTTATCAGGCCGAATTCGAAAACTTATCCCGACGGGGATTCTACGACGTGCAGTTAACTCGCCATTCGGGCGTTCAAGAGTCCGTTTTGTTGGCCACCAATTACGACGCCCGCGAAAGCCGCCTGACGCGTCTGACTCAGGCGAAACTGGACGACAATTTTTTCGGTGACAAAGTTTCACTGGTCTCCACCACCGGTTTGCTTGACCAAACCGTCGAAGGTGGCAATAGTGAACTGTGGGTGGTGATTTTGATCGGGCTGATGGCGATCTTAGTCGCCGAACAATTTTTGGGATGGCTGTGGGGGCGCAAACGATAATGGTACGAACCTTCAACCGAGCAAGACTCATCAACAAACTGAGCCGCAAGGCGCTAGCCGCGGGTGCCCAACGAACGAAGAAAACATTGGGAAGAGGTTGGGCAACCAAACCAGCGGCTAGCGCCCTGCCGCTCAGTGTTGCAGCTGAAGCAGCCGTTTGGGGACCACTCCTATTGATGATGGTGATGCTGATCGCGACTGTGGCTTCCACCACGTTGTTTGCCCCAACGGCTTCGGCACAAATATTTAGGGGCGCTCAACTAACGGACCCTGAATCCGAATCTAATGAAATCGATTCCGGGGCTTCGCTGAAAACCGATCCGGATTTAGAAGCACTATTGGAAAAAGCCGAACGTTATCGTGCCGATAGTAACTTCCGCGTTGCGACTAAGCTTTGGCAAGCCGTCCTGCAACGCAGCGGCGACGCGCTTTACACGCGCGACCGCGAGACCTACTTCTCACTGGTCCAAGAAGTCGAAAAAACGCTCAGCCAACTTTCACCGGAGGGCTTGTCCGCGTATCGCATCACCGCCGACGCCGAATCCAAAGAGATACTCAATGCCTCCCCCAGCGGTGACACCACGGCGCTCAGCACCGTCATCCGGCAATACTTCATCAGTTCCATCGGCGATGATGCGGCGTATGAACTGGGGTCGATATACTTAGACCGATTTGACTTCACCGGTGCGTTGCGGTTGTTTGAAAAGATCGCCAACCTCTATCCCGACCCTTCGGTGCCGCTGGAACAGGTTTACCTTCGAATCGCGTTGTGCCATTCTTACTTGGGCAACGTCGAGGCCGCCCAAACCGCGCTCAAGGAATCCAAAGCGGCGGCGACTTCGGACGTTGCCAACTGGGCATCGGTGGAAGCATCATTGGGCCAATTGTCTCTGGACACGCAAAGCTCCCAGGGGCTGCAAGTTTGGCAAACGCGCCTGGGCAACGCCCAGCGATCGGGAGTAATGCCAGCGCCGCCGGCAGAATTGATGGACCAAGATTTGGTCGCGCTCTGGCAATATTATGTCGAACCCAAAGACACGCGCTACGATCGACTGGACCACGTGGGCTTCGTGCGGGCGGGAGCCGATGCTTTTTCTGAGAACGTATTAAAAACGGTCGGTAGAAGTGAAAACAACCTCATCACGTCTTGGTCGAAAAAGGATTGGCGCCCCGCCGGTCAATTGCTGTTAGATGCAGACCAAATATTTTTTCGATCTCCCGCCGATATCATCGTATTTGACAAACGCGCGATCGACGACGCCATCGCCGGGATTGACGGTAGCACCGGCAAAGAAGAAAAGGACCAAGCACAAAAGCCCTCATCTGAAAAAACCGACATCCGCCAACGCGAAGCTCAGGCCGTGGATGTGGTGGTCAGTTGGCGGAGTCTTTGGCGGAACTCGTTCGAGATCGACCAAACGACCCGCATGAAAGAAGCCATGATGCGTTCGTGGGGCGGTTACGGAAATCGCAATCGCAAAAAGGATTCGCCACGCCCGGTTTCTATGTCCGAAGTTCAATTCTTTGGCGACAACATCGGGTCGCAGATGTCGATTCACGGCGACTATTTCTATGCACTCGAAGGGCCCAGCTACGACGAAAAGAATCGGCACAATCCGCCAAGGGTAAACGTGCAATGGAACTCAACGTTTCGCCGTAGTCGGAGTAATTTTTTAACGGCTTACGATCGCAATTCGGGCAGCGTCCGGTGGCGGTTGCCCAAAACACAAAAGAAGTCAACCGATCCTGACGAACAAGAAGTTGACAAAGAATTTCTCTCAGGCGGCGGATTCATGTCGGCTCCAATCGGTTACGGCGACGTGATTATTGTGCCGGTGAATTTCGGCGGCGCGATTTCCGTGTACGCGCTCGATCCCAACGACGATGGCAAAACGATCTGGAGCTCGTTTCTGTGCGACGAACCGGAGAGCAGTGCACAACCATGGTCGTCGATTCAAATGTCGATCAGCGGCAGCGATCTGTTGGTCAACTGCGGCATGGGCGTCGTGTTTACGCTCGACCCCGACACCGGCACCGTGCGGTTCGCCAAGCGATACCAACGCAGCGGCAAGAAAGACCAACTGGTTCGACGCCATGGTTGGAATTCCAAACGGATGGACTTCAATGGTTGGAGCAACGACGAAATCATTGCTTACGGCAACCAGATGATCTTCTTTTCCAGCGATCAGGAGATCATGACCGCGATGGACCGCAACACGGGCCAGACGATTTGGGAATGCGAATACAATCCGGTCGGTTCCAAGGTCGACTATCTTATCGGCATCTATAACGACATTTTGTACGCGGGCGGTTTCGAGACGATCATCGCTTACGATCTCAAAGGGCAGGGGCGTATGTTGTGGGGCGCGACTCAGATCTTTGGTGACCGCAAGTCGCGCGGCCGCGCGATGCTGACGCCCGCAGGCGTTTTTGTTCCCGTGGAATCAGCCATCATTCAATATCCGCTGGTCGCCGAAAGTTCCGACCAAGAGATCCGTCCGATTGCCAGTGTGGAAGTTAATCTTGGCACTGGTGCACCGCTGGGGAATCTTTACAGTGATGGCAATCGAATTTTTGTTCAGGGTGGTAACCGTTTGTATGCGTTAGGACCCAAACCCTAATAAGACACAAGAAGCAAAACAAAGAGACTAAATTAGCGCACATGCGTAGTGGATCTTGTTAAAGATCCCTGCCGAGCGAAATCACTTCAACTCTAGAAAACGACAAAACAATAAAACGGACTCGCCACTTAAATCGCAGAAATAACTCACTAGGTAAAAAGACCTCAACACTACACTTGCCAGAGGGGATCTTTAACAAGATCCACTACCGCCATGCCATTCGACTCCAACAGCTTCGCCGCCGCACGTTTGTATGCGTTAGGCCCCAAACCTAAATAAAACAAAGAGACTAAATTAGCGCACATGCGTAGTGGATCTTGTTAAAGATCCCTGCCGAGCGAAATCACTTCAACTCTAGAAAACGACAAAACAATAAAACGGACTCGCCACTTAAATCGCAGAAATAACTCACTAGGTAAAAAGACCTCAACACTACACTTGCCAGAGGGGATCTTTAACAAGATCCACTACCGTATCAACTCCGCATCATCACCGACCTCACATTGGACACAAAAGGATCTTTTGAAAAGATCCACTACGCCATGCCATTCGACTTTCACATCTTCGACGCCGCACCGATGATTTTCGCTCAGGAGAACCTTCTTCAACGAATCGTCGGACGCGATCCACAGCAGGCCGGCCAGCTGAAACTTCAATGGGCTAACTTCCCCGAAAGTTGGGGCGTGTTTGTGCTGATCGCTGTGGTGGCGGCAGTTGCGTTTGGTGTGTTTTGGTTATACCGTCGAGAGATCAACACTTGCCCGCCGACGGTGAAGTGGATTCTGGCGGGAATACGGTTGACGGTGCTGCTGATGTTGATCGCGATGTTTCTCAAACCATCGCTGTTTTACCAGCAAATCAGCGAACTCAAGCCGAACATCGTTTTCCTGCGTGACAATTCGTTGTCGCTGGCACGCGGTGATAAATATCGTGATGAAGAACAGGCGCAGCGGCTGGCCAAACTGACGGGGCTGGCGAAAGAGCAAATCGCCGACGGGAGTACCGGACGCGCAGAACTAATCAACCAAGCGATTGCCAAACATCCTGACTGGGTGGATGCGCTGCGCGAAAAAGGTTCCATCCGCGTCACCGATTTCGCGGACCGGCTGCAACCGATGGCGGTGATTCCCGCCACCGAATCCGACAGCAACATCAACAACACCGCCAACGATGATCAAAATGCTGAACCCGACGTGCCGGAGGATTCAAACCCCGAGGGCGCCGATACCTTTGATGATGAAGCTCAAACTGCCCCAAACGCGGTGGCCACAAAAACTTTCCCGCCGTTGATTGCCGACGGATTGGGGACCAATATCTGGCAGGCGCTGCGCGAGTCGCTGGAAGATTCGGCGCGACTGTCTTCGATCGTCCTGCTGAGCGAAGGACAACATAACGGCGACGAGGATCCAATCGAACTCGCGGAGAAGGCTGCCGGTTTGGGGATCCCCATTTACACCGTCGGGGTTGGCGATCCCAATCCGCCCAAGAACCTCGCAATCAGTGAAATTTACGTTCGAAATAAAGCTTACCCTGACGAACCGTTCGAGATTGAAGCCGTGCTGCAAACCAGTCGCCGCGATGAAACAGGGCTGCCTCCGCAATTGAACGTGTCACTGCTTGAGCAGAAGGTGAACCCCAATACGGGCAAACTGGACAATGCTCGAACGTTGAAAACGCGGGCCATCAACATCCCCCAAAGCGGCGGACGGGTGCGGATTGATTTCGATCACGTTACCAACCAACCCGGGAAATACGTTTTCACCGTCGCCGTGGAAGAACTGGAGGACGAAACTCAATTGAACGACAATCAACTCGTTTCGTCCCAATTGGAGGTCATTGATGAGAAGGTCAGGGTGTTGCTGATCTCTGGCCTCCCGAGCTGGGACTACCAACAGGTGCAGCGGCTGCTGCAACGTGACGCGTCGATCGAGCTAAGCTGTTGGTTGCAATCGTTGGATGAGACTCGTCCGCAGGAAGGTAATCTGACCATTGATCGTCTACCGCGTTCGATTGAGGAACTGGGGCAGTACAACGTGGTTATTATGTTGGACCCGGATCCCTCGGAGTTCGACCAGCAGTGGATGCAGCTGTTGCAGGACTTCTGTAAGTATAAAGCGGGCGGCGTGCTGTTCATGGCCGGGCCTCAGTTTACCAGCGACTTCATCACGTTCAATCGTTTGCAGCAAATCCGCGACCTGTTGCCGGTGCGTTTTGGCGACAATGAGTTCATTGACACGACTCAGGCGTTGGCCAGTGCGACCGAAAACGAACCCGGAAAAATGTTGGTGGTCAATCATAACCTCGACCATCCGGTGATGAGCTTTAAAGCCGACCCGTTGGAGTCGCAGAAGATCTGGGACGTGATGCCGGGGATTTATTGGAGTTTCCCCACCTTGTCCGCCAAGGCGACCGCGCGCGTGTTGTTAGAACGTGGGGATCAAATCAGCGCCGACGGTAATCAGCCGCTGTTGGTTTCGGGCAGGTACGGCGCCGGCAGTGTTTTATATTTAGGTTTCCAAGGAACATGGCGTTGGCGTCCGCTGGGCTTGCAGGCTCAATACTTCGATCGTTTTTGGATTCAGGTGGTCCGGTTTTTGGTTGAAACCCGATCGTTGCAGGGATCACGGCGCGGGTTTTTGGATCGAGAGAAATCTGAGTATGAACTTGGCGACCGTGTGACGTTGGTGGCGCGAGTTTTAGACGCGCAGTTTCAACCTTCGACGCGGGAGGCCTTCGAAGCCGTTTTGACATCCGATGATGGGCGGACCGAAACGGTCCAGCTGAAATTGCTTCCCCAGCAAAAGGGGCGGTATGAAGGTGCGTTTGAAGCCAAACGCTTGGGCAGTTACGAAGCGACGATTCAATTGGGGCAAAGCGATGAAAAACTAATTGATCCCGTCGCCTTCCGTGTTGTGACGCCATCGGCGGAAACCAATTCATACTGGTTGAACAAGAAACTAATGTCCGAGATTGCTCAACGGTCGGGTGGCCAGTACCTGCCGCTGGATGAAATGAAGAAGTTGCCTGAGTTGTTGCCGACGAAGGTGACACGTGCAGAGTTCAACAGTCCACCCAAGCCACTTTGGGACGCGAGTCGTTTTTTGCGATGGAGCGTGTTTTTGATTCCGGCGGTGTTATTGACCTTAGAATGGGCGCTGCGGAAATACTACAAATTGTTGTAAGGCTT
>CAYOZV010000031.1:28799-32514 GCA_964408465.1 uncultured Pirellulaceae bacterium | reverse complement strand
ACCTGCGACACCAGCTTTAGGAAAGCTGTGCTCTATCCACTGAGCTACAGGGGCTGAGGCCGTGTTTTTCAAGACGACATAATCTGTACATAACCTTTTCAGGATTTTGAGGCCATGAAAAGATGCCGGTCGCGCTAACGTCCGGCGGCCGCAGCGTTAACCGTTTTGAAGGAGAGAACGCCATCGCGAATAGCTATGTTACCAAGGCACGCCCTTCTAAGCCATATCCTGAATTTCCACTGTTCGCCCAGAACAACAGGTAGTGGCGCCCGAAGATACGAGGCAAAATCTATTTCTTCGGCTGCTGGGGGATCCAGCAGACGCGGTGAAAAAGCACAACGAGGTATACTCGTTTCTAAAAGAAGGTATTGTCCCGCCTGAGAAGTTCGACGGTTGGGTACGCTATTGATCTTTAGCTA
The DNA here is from genome assembly GCA_964408465.1 of uncultured Pirellulaceae bacterium. Taxonomy (GTDB): domain Bacteria; phylum Planctomycetota; class Planctomycetia; order Pirellulales; family Pirellulaceae; genus Mariniblastus. Next base: position 32,095 of record CAYOZV010000031.1, on the reverse strand, counting down.
GCCCGGCTTTGGAGAAGTCAAACGGAACGAACCCCAATTTTAAAGCCGGCGAATCGGGTTTGAGTCGAAAGTCGCCGTTTTCTGGGTCAACAAACAGCGGATCAACGGCAAGACTGCGGGTATCAACTCCGTCGGCCTGCTGCGTTTTGAGAAACTTCTCACCCACTTCACGGTCGGCAGTACACCAGTAAATATTGGAATCAGTTTCGGCATCTGCCGCTCGCGCCAGCACTCGGCCCCTACGATCTTCCGACTTCCCTTTACCTTTTGGGGGAAGCTCGTTGATGAACTGGCTTTCCGGATTCGACGAGTAGAAAATGTTTCGCACGATGGTCGCTCCTTTGAGCGGACCTTCGCGCACAGACAAATAGTAGCCTCGAGGCGGTGCGATCACGTCAGCCACGATGTTGTTTTCGACTCGGGTGTTTAAATTTCAGCATGATGCCCTGGGACGTGCATTTGTAAATTAGGTTCTCGGCGATCAGGGTGTCTCGTTGCCCACCATCGGTGCGGACGGCGCACTGCATGATCATGGGCGTGACTAAATGGTGAACGTAGTTGCGACGAATTACATTGCCCGCGCCAGCGCCGCGAATGTAGATCGCGTTTCCGTCGCCAAGCTTTTCCATGGCGTGAGAAATTTCGTTCAGCTCAACGATGTTGTCGTGCGTGTGAAGAAACGGTCGCACGTCTTCTGTGTCGGGAGTGTTCGGCAGTCGACCGATCTCGTTGCGTCGGATTGTTCTACCAAGCTCCCGGCCCTTCTTTTTAAAAAAGTTCGTCATGCAACCCGAAAGGATTACTCCGGTGTAGGGAGTGTGGTGTATGAAGTTGTGGGCGATCCGATTTTCGCCGCTCTGCCAAACCAAGATGCCAGGCGAATGCCAATAGATTTGACCGACATGGTGAACGTGGTTGTTATACACGAGGTTCTTGCGATTCACGTCCTTGGTTCCGGGGCCGTAACCGCACAAAAGAATGCCGGCTCCGCCCATTTGCTGGATATGGTTGCCCGTGATGTTGTTTTGCTGACCGTGCAAATCAACGCGGATCGCGCCGCTGCCACTATGTGCGAAGTGACAGTTTTCGATCGAGCAATTCTCTGCGCTGCGAAAACGCACCAGTGAGTTGTCTTTGTCGAACATATCCCAATCGTGCTGTAAGCCGGCATCGTCGGCGGTCAGCTGATATTCGCCCAATCTATTTCGACGCACTCGATTACGAGGGAAAGCCAACCAAAGTCTTCGCGTGGTTAGGCATTCCACAGGAGCGATCGGCAAAGGTGCCTGGCGTTGTGCTGGTTCACGGCGGTGGAGGCACGGCCTTCCGAACGTGGGTGAAGAAGTGGAATGAGAAGGGTTTTGCCGCGATCGCGATCGCACACGAAGGCCAAGTCGAACGGCGGGAGTCGAAACGCAAATGGGCAAAACACAAATGGCCAGGCCCCTGGCGCAGAGGCCACTACAAAGACACGGCTAAACCACTTGCCGATCAATGGATGTATCACGCGCTCGCCGATACGATCCTCGCCAATTCATTGCTACGATCTCAACCTGAGGTCGACGAAAGCAAAGTTGGGATCATGGGGGTTTCTTGGGGCGGCGTGGTCACCAGTACCGTTATGGGGATCGACTCTCGTTTCGCATTCGCGATTCCCACCTACGGATGTGGCCAAATGACCGATGTGGAAAACCATTGGGGTGCCGCGCTGGGTAACAATGCTTTCTATCGCCAAGTGTGGGATCCAATTCACTATCTCCCCAACGCAAAGATGCCGGCCCTCTGGTTTTCGTGGCCTGAGGATAATCACTTTCCGCTCGACAGCCAAGCAGCGAGCTACCGCGCGATGAACGGTGAGTACATGATTTCTTTACTGCCCGGGATGAAGCACAGCAATCCTGCGAGCTACACTCCGCCCGATAGTTACGCCTTTGCTCAAAGCGTCGTAAAGGACGGCAAGCCATGGTGTGGTCAGGTCGAAATGAAAATGAATACCAAAGTACTGAGGGTCAATTTTGCTTCATCAAAATCGTTGGATCGCGCGGCGCTGATTTCAACGACGGACACCGGATTTACTGGTAACCGAAAATGGATTGAAACCCGAGCGAAACTCCAGCAAGTGGATGGTGAGTGGTCAGCGTCCGCCAAGCTGCCGGCAAATGCGACGGCATGCTTTATGAATGTGAACGCCGGTGACCTGACGGCCAGTTCCGAATACGTAGAACTCGAACCAAAAAGCGATCGGGTGAAACTGAGTGCTCCGGCAGTCGCTTCGAAGCCATCGAAACCAAGCGAACCAAGCAATTCTGCTGCGGCGGAGGACGCGTGGTTCGGGCTTGTGGGGAAAAGATTTTCGAAGCGTCCTGAATTCGGTTATGTAGTAAACAATCCGGACCTGCCCAACGTCCTGATCTATGGTGATTCAATCTCCATTCATTTCACACAACCCTTGCGGGAGAAATTAAAAGACAAGGCGAATGTGTATCGTATGTTCAGCAACGGACTGCACTCAGGTGCATTCCTTCCAAAAATGAAACGCATGCACGATACGATGCGTTCGGCAGATTTGGATGATCCGTGGAAGTTTAAGTGGGATGTGATTCATTTCAATGTCGGACTGCACGACCTCAAGTACCTCAAAGGCAAAAAACTGGACATCGAGAACGGGACACAGGTGACCTCCATCGAAGCCTACCAAAATAACCTTGGCGATATCGTGGAATATTTGAATCAACTTGCTCCCGAGGCAAAACTGATCTTCGCCACGACAACCCCAGTTCCGGAAGGAGCAGCAGGGCGAATTCCAGGCGACGCCCAAAAATACAATGATGCGGCGCAAGCGGTGCTCGAGAAACATCCTGCAATCGCCATCAATGATCTTTTTGATAAAGCAGACCGAACCAAGCCAAGTGGTGGATCAAGCCGGGCGATGTTCACTTCAACGTAACCGGAAGATCGGCTCAGGGTGACGAGGTTGCACGCGTTATCCTCAAACAACTTTCAATAAACGAAAAACGAAAATGAACATTGCTGATCTTTGTAAGCTGTCGTGGCTGATGATCACCTCGTCGATTCGCGTTACTCATGCGGGTGGGGGCACTGCCGATGAACAGCGAAGATCGCGAAGCCAAACATTGTTTTCATCTTCGCCGATGATTGGGCCTACAGGGATGTCGGAATTCATGACAGCACGTTTTGCGAAACGCTGCACCTCGATCAGATGTCGAAGGAGGGAATGGGGTTTGCGAACTTTACCGTCAACAGCCCTGTTTGCTACCCGACCCGAATATCGCAAC
>CAYOZV010000031.1:28303-28789 GCA_964408465.1 uncultured Pirellulaceae bacterium | reverse complement strand
TTGATGATACGCATGTCTTGTTCGATCTGTTTCAGGTCGAATTGCGTCAAACAATAGTGGCTAGCCAGTGTTTGTGAAAGATCGCAAGTGAAATTCGTGACAGTGCTAATGCTTCTAAGCTCGATTCGAAGAGACACACGAAGATTTCGCGCGGCAGTTTAGATTTGATTCACAGTATGACGTTGTTTCGCCTGCATGGCAAAACCACTATAATAATAACCTCCCTCCAACTATTGCTCTCGGCCTTCGCAATCATTAATAAATGCCCACTGCTTATCACGCCAAGTACTTCGCAAACGAGTTAACTAAGCGATCGCCATCTGGGGACATCGAACGGTTCACCGCTGCGTTGATGGATTCGAAGATTCACTTAAATCCTCACCAAGTCGACGCCGCGTTGTTTGCGTTTCGTTCGCCGCTATCTACAGGCGCTATACTCGCAGACGAAGTTGGACTCGGGAAAACAATCGAAGCAGGAATTGTTCT
>CAYOZV010000031.1:13836-28293 GCA_964408465.1 uncultured Pirellulaceae bacterium | reverse complement strand
CAAACGCAAGATCTTGATTATCCTGCCATCAAGCCTTCGCAAGCAATGGAATCAAGAGCTAATGGACAAGTTCTACTTGCCGTCGAAAGTTCTTGAATCAACCGCGTTCAATAAGGAGATCAAAAAAGGAGTTGGCAATGAGTGAATGGGTAAAGGAAGTAACGAACGCGTTGGGAGCTGCCAAGAAATTCCTCGAAAGTGACGAATTCAAGAGCTTTTTGGCTTGGGCCAAAGCTCTTGATAAGGACAGGGTCGATAGCGCACTGAAGGAATGGTGCGGCGGTCTCTACGACGACAATCTTGCAAAGTATTTCGCGACCAATAGCTGGTTGATCATGGGAGGACATTTTACGAGAGGGCAGTTGGAAGGCCTTGGTGCGCTCTTGTCAGAAGAAAGGTACGACGAACTCGAAAGCCATGTTGCTGACATTGTTGATTCGTGGCGAGACAGAATCCAAAAGAAATGCCACAGCTATTTGGGCGATAGCCGCAACAAGGTTCTTGATCGAGCTTTCGAATGTCATGCCGATGGTGATTGGCTCGTTTCCGTTCCATTGTTCTTGATGCAAGCCGATGGGGTTTGTTTGGATCGTTTCTCTGGCGACAAACTTTCTGGAAGCGTTGACATATACGATGCAAAGAAACCCAAACAAATTCTTGCGAGGATGTCGAACAATTTATATTTCCCTTTCCTCTCGATTTTGAAACACCAAACGCAGAATACACTGGTCAAGTCTGCCTCAGTAGGGAATGCTGATATTCCGCTCAACAGAAATCTTGTTCTTCATGGTCGTGATAGCGATTATGACTATCGAGGGAACAGTCTCAGGGCAATGGCAGCTGTTGACTTTTCGATATGGCTTTGCAGAGTAGCAGACGAAGCTGATGAAAAGTTAATTGCTGAGCGAGCAGCAAAGAAGGAAAAGGCTAAAGATGAGTGAGAAAACCATTTGGATGGTTCGGGCGGGACGCGGTGGAGCCTACGTCGACGACTTCATCGAATCAAATTTTGTGGGAATCGGGTTCGCTAGTGCTGGTGAAGTTGCATCGCCGGTGAACAAAGACAACGTCATCGCCAAGATGCGTGAGGAGAATCCAGCCGGCAAATTCCAAATGGCCGCATCACAGATCCTCAGATTCTACGACGACTTCCAAATTGGCGATTCAGTAATGACATACGACCCTGGGCAACGGCTCTATTTTATAGGAGTCATTAAGTCCGACGTCAAAAAGGTTGATCACATACTGTTTCGAGCGCGGGATGTTGAATGGAAAGGGCAAGTCGCAAGAGATTCACTCGTGCAATCAACTCGCAATTCTCTTGGTGCAATTTCAACCATATTTATGGTGCGCGATGAGGCTGCGGAAGATGTCGTTGCTAATACCATGGAGATCGGTACAGATGTTACACCTGCTCCAGCGGTGGTGGTTGATGATACAGGTAGTGAGAGCGATGTCTTCGAGAGCATAGAAGAGAAAGCCAATGAGCTTCTTGAAGACATGATCGCCAAGCTTGATTGGGAACAGATGCAAGAATTGGTCGCAGAAATTCTGCAGGCGATGGACTTCAAGACTGATGTTTCGCCACGTGGGCCGGATCGTGGTATTGATGTATTCGCCTCTCCAGATGGATTGGGATTACTAGAGCCAAGGATATTTGTAGAGGTCAAACATCGGCTAGGGGCTCGAATGGGCGCCGATCAAATTCGAACATTTTTGGGGGGCAGGCAGCCTGGCGACCGCTGTCTCTACGTCAGTACCGGCGGATTCAGCAAAGAGGCGAAATACGAAGCCGAGCGAGCGAATGTACCGCTCAAGTTGATTGACCTGCCAAAACTTCGGGAGTTGGTTCTAGAACACTATGAGTCATTTTCGCCTTCGGGACTCGCACTCTTACCTTTGAAGAAACTCCTCTGGCCCGCGTAACAAGAGACTACGATGAATTCCTTTCCAGCCAATGTTCGTAAGAAGATCAACTATTACGTCTATCTCTATATTGACCCGCGAAACGACGAAGTCTTCTATATCGGCAAAGGTAAGGGGAACCGATGCTTTGCGCACCTGAAATCGAATGCCGAATCGGATAAGGTTGAGCGGATCCTGGAGCTTCGCAAACTCGGAGTGGAACCTAAGATAGAACTCTTGAAATATGGATTGACGGAGAGTGAGGCTTTGCTAGTTGAGCAAACGGCGATTGACCTACTCGACATCGGCAATTTGACAAACCTGTTTCGCGGCCACGGTTCCAAGCACGAATCGCGAGCTTCAGTGGAACAAGTAGTGTCCATGCTCGACGCAAAAGAGGTTGTCATCCGAGATCCGGTCATATTGATCAATATCAGCCGCCTCTTTCGTTACGGCATGTCAGAGTTCGAACTCTACGAAGCGACTAGAATCGCTTGGAAAGTTGGCCCGAAACGAAACAAAGCAAAGTACGCGTTCAGTATTTACAAAAGTGTGGTCCGCGAGGTTTACGAGATTCAATCATGGTTGCCTGGCAATTCGACGCTTCGTTGTTTTCGCGCGACGATCGAAGTTGACGATGACCGCTGGGAGTTCGTCGGGAAGATGGCTCCAGACTCAATCAGAAAAAGATATGTTGGGAAATCTATTTCCGAATATCAAAAGCCCGGAGCACAGAACCCAATCAAGTACGTGAACTGCGATTGATTTGTTTGCTTTTATTGGAAGCCGAAACCTATATCGGAACGTGATGGCTGGCGGATTCCTGTTTAGAAATGCGGCGACAGTCATAGATCTGAGTCGACATGAAATGGCGATGGCCAAGTCGTTCTGGCGAGGTCGCCGACCATAAGTAGACGTACGACTGACAGTCTACACAGAGAAATTCGACCCATTTGCTGTCCCCGCCTTCATGATTGTCAGTTTCGACGCGCACTACGCCTCGATCGCGTTAGGCAGACGGCATTGCTGTACGCGCGTTAAAGTGAAACAAACCTTCTGTTATTGATTTTGAGACAGGCAAAGACTAACCTACATCGGCCCCTTTTTGTTAACAATCGCTCCTTCTGTCAGGATCTCTATGCTTTATTTCCGAATTGACTTCGATGGTTCCCGAATCAGCCGTTGCGTTGTCGCCGGCGTTTTATTTTTGTTGTGGGCTGTTTGTGTCGAGGGAGTTTTGATGGCTCAGCCGACTTCGCTGACCATCAATTCGAGACACCGGTTGAGTATTGGCGGCGCTTCCTCGTCGCTTGATCGCGCGAAGTTCTTTACTCATGCGGGCACGTTGTTCCCACCGTCGAGCACAAGCTCGAATTCGGAGATGAAGAATCTGCGGCTGGAGATTTATTCGGTCACCGGATTGAACCTCACACCCGGCCGCGCGGCGACTGAATTCGATCAATTTATTGCTGACGGAATACCGGAAGACCCAAACCGGCCCGGATTCGCCGACCCGACCGCATTGCAAAATGAGTTGCAAGGTTCCTACCGAAATTTCGTGACCTCCGGCACTCGGTATGAATCTATCCGCAATTCAGTTACCAGACCAATTTTCGTTAATTCGGGAAGGTCATCCACTGCTTATTTTGATCCGGCATTCCGAACGGGCGAGCAGAGCACTTTGTTTCCCAATCGCAATTTTTACGCGGACTTCCTGAGGACTTATTTACGTGAGGTCGTCTATGGTCCCAATGCCTTCTTCCCGGTCACTGCGGATCGGTTTCATATTGAAATTATCAACGAACCCGATTTGCACGTGGCGGGCATTTTCAGCGGGCCCAGCGCGGCTTCGACTCTGTTGGCATCCAGTGAAGAGCTGGCGTTGTATCATCAAGAAATTGCTCAAATGATCAAAGCTGAATTCCCTTCGGCGTCCATTGGCGGTCCCAGTTTGGCGGTCCCAGTTTGGCGGTCACTGATTTTGCAGGGAATGACTATCTGCGTTGGAACAGTACGATCAAGCCGTTCATTGATATCGCGGGATCGGATCTAGATTACTATTCCATCCACCCCTACGAAAGGTATGACGTGCAGTCCAACGGAACCGTGCGGCGTGCCGTGGATCAAAGCCCAGGCCGCATCACTTCGCAGATTGATATGATGCTCAATCGCCAAGAGCAAATTCACGGTAATCGGTTGCCACTGTCAATGACGGAGTACTCGTCCTTCAATCGTGGCGTTAACGGAAGCACTGCCAACGGAAGTTACGCTGGTTATGATCGAGACGTGCAACAGTGGGATCAGAGCAGGAACATCCGCGAGCAATTGTTGCTTTATATCAACCGCCCGGACGCGATTCTTAACGCCGTTCCATTTATTTCCCCAAGGCACTGGCGAAGCGATGCCCCCAATCGCGACAGCGACGACAATGTTCTGTATGAGCAAATCGTTGGCGGCGAATTTGTTGAAACCATTATTGCCAAAACGATGCGCATGTACGCACCGGTCAAAGGTGAATATATCAACGTTCATGGCTCCAACGGTGATCTACAGGCGACCGCTTTTCGTGACGGGGGTAAAATATACCTGTTGCTGAACAACCTGTTGGACACGCCCCAACCACTGGATCTCAATCTGTTGCTGAGCGATTTGGGGACGGTAAATTCGGCTGTGATTAGCCGAGTCTTCCGCGATAGCACGGCTGGAAATCAATTTGTGGAGAATCAGGAGATTACCAACACTTTTGAAAATTTGACGCTTAACGCCAAGGAGGGCGCGGTGATCACGTTTGACATCGGTAATGCCGGCGGGTTCTCCCAGACGCTGTTGGAAGAAACATTTTACGGTGACCGAATCGCAGTCGATCTCAACGATGGATTGCTCGGCCAGTCGCCAGAAATAATGATCGACGCCGCTACCTCAGGGGCGATAGCGGCGAAGCTTCGTGTTGGCTACTCGCGGTCGGTGGGGGTGGACGCGTTTACGGTTTCCATCAATGGGAACACGCTTTCTGTTCCCGCCAAGATCCAAGGAATTGATGATGAAGAATTTGGATTAATCGATGACGGATTAATCAGCAGAGAGATTACCGTGCCACTAAGTTATTTGAATGATGGTGCAAATCTGCTGCGTTTTAACTTCACCGGTGGTGGATATTTGAGCAGCACGGCGTTGGTGGTAACGACGGCGGTTGCCGAACCAGGTTCAGCGCCCATCATCGTAGGTGACTGTAATGAAAACGGGGAAGTGAACTTCCTGGATATCGCCGCGTTTATCGAAGTCCTAACCTCCGGCGTCTATTTGACTCAGGCTGATTGCAACCAAGATGGTGTCGTGAGTTTCTTGGATATCGCTGCGTTTATTGGAATCTTGAACGGGCAATGATACGCCTCATCCCAACTAGTTTCGCCGCGGTCGCCACGTTTAAAATTTGCCGCCAGTTTGAATGTAAAATTCGTATCGCATCAGTTTGCGATCTCTCTCGAGTGAGACTCGCAAAGCTGGGCGATCGTTTCGGTTAATTTTTTTACGGTGTACGGTTTCACCAGAGTCGCATGCGGCAAAGCGTCTTCGTCTTTGGGCGGATCGAAATATCCACTGCACATCAGCGTGGGCGTAGTCACCCCACGGTCACGAAGCTTCCGTAAAAATTCCAGCCCATTCATTTCAGGCATTGAGAAGTCAATAATAATGCAATCGAATTCTTTTCCAGCATCAATCGAATCCAGACCAAGTGAACCTGAATTAGCGGTTGTCACCTGATGTCCGTTCCTCTGCAACGCCAATCCAATCGCGTCGGTGATCATCTTTTCATCATCAACCAAAAGAATCCGTTTGCAATCATTCGTTTTGAAATTTGGGCCGGGTATTGTTGGAACAACCGACGTATGTTCAATATTGCTGATGGGGAAAACGAGATCGGTGCGGGTACCCGAAGTATCGGATTCACAATAGATAACGCCATTGTGATTTTTCACAACACCGGCGGTAATGGCGAGACCAAACCCGTGGCCATGGGACTTCTTTGAGAAATAAGGCTCAAATACGCGTTGCAGATCCTCTTCCGCGATTCCACCACCGTTGTCTTGGATCGTGATCATGGCAAAGGATTGTTCATCTGCGAGCTGTTCGACCTCGCCGATGCGAATGCCTTGAGGAGACTTGGGCGGGAGCTTATTTACGATGCGGGTGGATACCAGAATTCTTCCCTTTGAGTTTGACTGAGCCCTAATCGCTTCGCTGGCATTTTTCAGCAAATTGACAATGGCCTGTTGGATCAACAGTCTATTTGCGCTGATAAAAGCGGGCTGCTGGGCCAAATCAAATGTCAATCCAATTTCTCTCGAAACGATCGCCCGAAAGAACTGATCCATATCGCTGACCAAGGAACTCAAGTCAACCTCAGCCTTGGTTTGGGTTGACTTTCCGGCGAAGATCAGCATCTGTTCACAGACGCCTGCCGCGTTCATCGCGATGTTTTTGATTTCCAAAGGAATGTTGGGACCATCGTTGGGCTGGCTGTCGCCGGTTCTCTCTGAATGTTCTAATGCTTCGCAAAAGCCGATGATTGCACCAAGATAATTATTAAAATCGTGGACAACGCCGCTGGCCAGCAGACCAAGGCTCTCCATCTTCTGCGCCTGCAGCAGTCGAGACTCCAATTCTAACTTTTCATTTTCGGCGATGACGCTTTTGGATATGTCGATACCCACACCTACCACGCCAGACACCTCATGGTTCTCTCCGAACACTGGGCAACATCGAATCTCGTGTGTCGATCCGGGCGCAAGTGAGGTTCTTACCGTAAGGCTTTCACCTTGCTGAGCTTTTCTCAGGGCCTCTAGGTGAGCCGGATCATCATAGAGTTCGCTGTAATGCGTGCCAACAATTTCGTTTTCTTCTAAGCCAATTTTCTTTAAGCCCCGCCCTCGCGACTGGGCATAGACTCCGTCTTTATCCAGCACGCAGAGAATTAAAGGAGCATTACCGAGGACGGTGGATAATTGTTCGTCGCGCTGCCTGAGATCCGTCAGCGATTGCTCTTTGTCTTTTTGGGAGATCTCCAACGCATCGGATGTCGTGGCGAGGTCGGACGTCAACTGGTGTTCATAATTAAGCCGTTCCAGAACCAATTCATAATTTTTCTGGATAGCAACGCGCGTCAAGAATCCTAAACCGGGCGCGATGAACAGAATATTCATCCAAAAGATTTGTGTCAGCGGTGTGCCGGCGACGACGGTGGCGGCCACCAAAAGACAGACGCCTGAGACTGCAACGATGAAGTAGAACAGGTGGCTAAAAAAACTCATCGATGCGCAAACGAGCAAGCCAATAAAAACCCCCGAAAGTTCCTCATTAGGTTGTGCGTACGCTGCCCACACGACAAATGCAGCCATCGGTATAATTAGAAAAGTGGCGGACAGCAGGTCCATCGAACGGGTCGTGGTAACACGTTGGAAAAGAAAGAAATAGAGGCCCGCGTAATGGAACGTCAGGCACGACGTTAAGACGAGATCATAAAATTTGCGTTCCGGCGGTGAGGAAATCGAAACATAAATGACAATCAGAAACGTAACAATCGCTGAAATCAACAAGCTCCACTTAAGGACCTGGTGCTGAAGCAGCATGCTCAATGGTGGAGAGCTTTGGTTCATCCGCATCCCCCCCTTTGTCAATGGTCAATGAGTGCCAACGCTTGAAAATACGATGATGCCTGAGTCGCGGAAACGCTGTCTTGATATTGTCTGAGGAAGACAGGATTTGAGCCTCGATTCAATCGCTCGCCCCGACGTATCAACACGCAGACGGACAACACTGCCTGTTGCACGAAGAATACGATGGTCGATGATCAAACTTCTTACGAAGGAATTATCCCCAAGCGTAGCGGATGGATGCTTGGAAATTACCACGAACTTCAACTCAGCGTGACAATGTGGCTCGTTTCGAAACAATCTCGGAATCCCTATTCCGCCGTTTCATAATTATAACATAACGTTATGGAGCGGACAAGATGTCGATAAACGATGCGATGTCCAAGAAGTTCACTTCGCCATCTTGGTTACAGTCGGCTTGGGCCAGGAAGTCACCATTGGACAAAATTCCGATGAACGGGGCGACGTCCAAGAAGTTGACGACCCCGTTGATGTTGGCGTCGCCAAGTAAAACGGCCGAGTTGATGACTTCGTAATTCACGATCAAGCGCAGAGTCTGTGGTTGTGCGCCCGGGAGGTCTTCGTCGGATGCATTGAACGTGAATTCGGTGCTGCCGATTCCCAATTGCGTCGGCGTGCCACCGACGGCTAGGTCGACGGAATCATCGGCGGCGAGGCCCGAAAAAAGTGGTTCCGAAAACGTCAGGAAACTGTTTTGGGGAATCGTGTCGACCGAGGTCAAATCAAGACTTGCGGTTAACTGGGAACCCGCTTGAGAGGGAAGGTTGAAGATGGAAAATTCGATCGGTGAAATTGGTTCGCCCAACGGAACTTCCTCCAAATCAATCGTTATTGTGTCAAAGTCACCAACGTTCAAAAACGATGCGTTTGCGTGATCCAAAATTTCGAGAGTCATGCCGATAAAATCGTCGCCGTCATTGGCTCCATTTCCAACACCGCCTTCGGTCGTGATGTCGAGATTGTCGATCATGACCGCGCCGCTATAAGAGTCTGCCGTTTCTGGGTCGAAGGCCAGTGAGACATTGAGCAAGGCGCTGTCGGTGCCGTTGGTTTTAAAAGCGGCGCTCGAACCTTCGAGGTCACTCATCCCGTCGCCGAGGGCTTCGGTTGAATAATAAGTTCCGTCGTTGCCGGCTTTGTTCAAGATCACCGATTGGCTGGCCGAAATGTTAGCTCCGACGATCGCCGATCCAAAGTCAATCTGCAGCGAAGAACTTCCGTTAGCATTGTTGGTGCCTCCGGCGATTGTGATCGTTGAATCATTCATCTGGTCCACGTAAATCGACCAAACAAATTCGGGTTTATCCACGTATGCGTTTCGGTTGTTGGTGTAATACTGCGGATTAAATTGCTGGCTGAAAATTGTATGGTTTCGTCTGCGCTCAAATTCGTCTGGCGGGTCCAAGTAATGCCACTCAATCAACGACTCCAGGTCTCCCATCTGGTTCCCCGAGGGAAACCCGTTAACCAAGGACAGACCGCGACTTGTCCAGCGTGTATCGGAATAAAACAGCGATCGCGCGATATCGCCTCGGCACGCGTCACCGGTGAACCAGTAGGATCCAAGATCACGAAACGCCCCTGTTGTGTCCTTAAATCCGAACGGCATGTTTCCGCGATCGGAATTCACTCGGGTGTTGCAGGGACGCAGCGCATGAGGGTCGCCCAAATTGCCTTGCGTTCCGTTGGACGCCGAACCAGGCTGTCTTGCCTGTGGCCAAACATGTTCGCGGTTCCACGTCGCGGCTGAATCCCACTGCGCACTATTGGACAGCCCGCTGTAGGCGAGCATAATTCGGGAACTGTTTGACGGATCTTGATCGTGAATGGCGGCCGAAAACCGGAAGTCACCATAGCTCCGCTGAATATGCCCCGCGGACATCGCGGAAGTTAGCTGGGCCTTCAACGAAGCTCCGGTGCTGGTGGCGTTGGAGTAGTAGTTGGATGGTGCTTCCCATTGGGCGAGCACCGTTGTGCAATTCAGAACTAAAAATGCGAAAATGTTGAGCCAGAATTTTGTGCAGATCATGGACGTTGTAGATTATTTCGTTGAAAAAGTGCGGGGAGGAGTGTGACGCTGGAAGAGGTCATCAAAACAGGCAGGCGGTGGGGAAGGTAGCTGAATTATACTCCTCTGGCCGCGGAAAGACTACGTGAAAAGATCGACAATGTTCAGCCGGTTTGGGGCTTTGGCACGATGCGCGATGGCACGATAGGACGCCGTCGCGACGTTAATTCGTGGAGGGCGACAGAGTGTGAGAAACGCAAACGCCTACCCGCCGTCGGAGAAACGAATGGGCTACGCTGATTGGCGGTGCATAATTTGGCGGTCAAGCTTTCGATAAACAGACGCAGGTTTGAAACTTGGCCGGTCAATTTATGTCGCTGCGGGATTCCAGCGTCTGGCGTCGGTCCGGTATATTTAAGAATCACAGCCTTGGGTCGCTACGCCATTTGGCCATTGGAGATTAAACGCGGCGGAAAAGTCGATGAAGCAACGGCCAGAGGACGATTGCTGCGTCGCTTGTTGAGAGATTTAATTAACGCGATTCTTTTTCGCAAAGGAAATTTTGTGGCGCTCTTGATTGGCACCGATGAGGCCGGATACGGACCACCGTTGGGCCCCTTAGTAATTTCAGCAACCGCATGGGATGGTCGCGCCGCAGCCGGGGACCTTTTTCGGTTGCTGGCCGACGTCGTCGCCGACACTCCCAAGTCCGCTAGGTCCGGACCATCACGACGGTTGCTGATTGCCGATTCGAAAGTTGCCTGTCGTTCGGGATCGATAGGGGGACTGGAAACTACGGTGCTGTTGTTGCTGGAATCCGTTTACGGGAGAAGGCCAAAGACATTAGCCGATTTAGTCACTTTGGTTATGCCCGGCGGTGGCGAAGATTTCTTGGCGAAACATTTCTGGTTAGCCGGGCCGTCGGTTAAATTGCCGTTGGAGGCAGATGATGTTGCGGGGCGGGACGGTTGCGAAATGGGAGCACGTTTTCGGGCTGCTTGTGACCGCAACGGAATCCGGTTGACTGAGATTCGTTCGACGATCTTGCTGCCGCCAGAGTTCAATGCCGCGGTGGTCGACCACGGTAACAAGGCCACGTTACTTTCGTATCGAACATTGCGGCTGGTGGGTGATCTGATCAAGGGAGCCGCCGATGACACGCTGATCGAATGTGACAAGCACGGCGGACGCAGCTATTACCGAGAGCTGATCTTCGCAACACTGACCGACCACCCCGTGGAGATCGTGAAAGAGACTCGGCAACAAAGTGTTTACCGATGGAACCAGCGGAATCAAAATTGCGAAATCCGATTCACGGCCCGGGGAGAAGGGCAGATGGCTGTCGCGCTGGCTTCGATGGTGTCAAAGTACGTGCGTGAAGTGTTTATGGTGGCTTGGAATGATTACTGGAGAAGTCACGTTCCCAACATCAAACCCACCAAGGGCTATCCGCAGGACGCCAGGCGTTTCTTGGGCGAGATCGAAGACGTCGTTTTGCAACATCAGCTTTCACGCAACGATTTCGTGCGAAGCTGCTGAACCATCCGCTTGCGCCGGAGAGTTTGGTGGTGGGTAAGTGAACAGGATCACTTGGCGTTTTTTTCGACTCGCCCGTCAGGCGTAAACTTCCAAGAATCCGGCGGCTGGCATCTTCAATCTAACGGGCTGCCAAGACAGCCACAAACGGAGCGATGTCCAGAAATTCGACTGATCCATTTCGATTGAAATCGCATTTGCTTGAATACTGCCCCGAAACGAGCGCGGAGATGAAGGGCGCTATATCCAGAAAATCAACGACGCCGTCGCAGTTGGAATCTCCCAACAACAGATTGGCTTCAAACAGATTTTCTACCGAGAACTGATAGGCATCGGCACCGATCGAGGCACCCATGATGCGTCCCGCGAAATCGTCGGCAGGAATGTGAATCCCTCCCCAGAGGCGTGAAATGCCTGCTTCGTCCGCAGCGTCGTAGTACGTAGCCCACTGCAACGTAACGGGTTTCGTCGGCCCGTCCTCGAATTCCAAGAAATCAGCGTCAAACACTTTTTCGCCCAAGCCTCCGGGAAAGTAGGCGTCGCCGGTGAAGTGCGTCATCACTTCGGCAGCGGCGCGACTGAAAGTGCTGTGTCCCGAAACATACGCCGCAAACGCGGGCGTTACAAAGTTATCATTCTGAAAGGGCACCCAGTTCTGCGCGAGAATCCAATCGACCCCGCTGACATCATTGTCGGTGTCGGCGGGTTCGTGATTCCAACTCTTGATGGCAACCTTGCCGACCAATTGGAAGTCATAAAAGTTGAGCAGAAAGTTCCCGTCTTCGTTTTGGTTGGCGTTGGCAAAAACATTTCTATGCCGGCCGCCTACAGCAATAGTGGCCGCGGTAATCAATTCAACCTCGCCGGGAATCAGCGGCAAACCGTCGGGGTGATAGGACGCCCTGTTGGTCGCCGAAGACTGTCCCAAACTGCCTTGGTGACGGATCTTCGTGATTGGGCGGACGTAGTCGTATTCGCGCTTCACTCCCCAAGCCGCTACCGCCGAATCGTGGGCGGCCCCGTTGAGCGTTAGATACAATTTGACGTCCCACTCCAAGTCATCGACAACCGGCCCGACGCCGCCGATGCGCTTCTCCAACAACGGGTCATCGGACACCGTGTTGGCGATTACGTTCCAGTGTCCCGGAGGTGTTTCGGAGTTCGGTCCATCGGCCCAAAATTCAGCCAAGATACGCCCGTAGTCCGCCGTCAACACCAAATTGTCTGCGTACGGCTGACCCGTCGATGGATTCAGCGCGTAGCCTTGGTCGGCATGCGTTCCCAGCGGTCGATTACCGTTGACGCTGGGTGAGATGTTGATCGTCGCTGCCCCCGGTCCTTGGTTGGGGTCGAGTGAGTTGCTGTAGTTGATGACCAGCATCGTGTCGTCGCGGTACGCCTGGTCTCCGACGCCGCCCAGAACCGGCGGCGGACCGGGGTCAATGTCCGACCAGCTGTGCGGCCCCGAAGGACTGCTCATCGCGAACGTTTTCACCGCGCCCCAATGGGGGCCGATATATTCTTGTAAATCGGATCCTACCTGTTGGTTTTGAGTCAGCGCAGAAAGGATGAACAGGGGCTGCCAGCGATTCGGATCGTTCAGCGGCGCGGAATTGGGAGGCAACACGCTTGGGTAATCGACTACCATCGGATCATTCAAAGGAAGGTAACCGGTTGGGTCTTGGTAGTTGTCCGCTTCGTTGGAGCGTCGTTGAGGGACTGGGTTAGAATCAAATCGGCGATACGATTTCCGATTGCTGCCGGTGTCGTCCCCGCCGTGGTGGTGACAGCAGGGTCGTAACCAAGACTGCCCATCACGCCATCGAAGATTGCTTGTGAGGCGGCAGGATCAACGGCCAACTGGTATCGCGTCGATAGGACTCGGTACGCCGCATAACTGATCGCTTCGTCTCTGGCGGCGGCGACGTTGGCGGCTGTTTCCTTAGGAGCGTAGAACTGACCCGCAGCAACATCATCAAACGTGGCCCACGCGTCATACATCGCGGCAGATGTGTGATAGAGGTTGCGTGAATGCACCGTGGGAGCAGGGAAGTCCATCCGGATTGCGTTTAATAGCGCTTCGTTCCATTGCCGCGCAACGCTTTGGGCGTTCAAATCATCTGACGCGCCGGCTTGCAATGCACCGGCAACAATCACGAACGCGATTAATTTGACGACACGTCTCATACGAAGTTAAACTCCAAGGAGGGCTTCAGGTTGGCTTGGGCTGGTTCAGGCTGGACTGGTTAGCGGCAAATTATTATACCAGCAACCGAATTCTTTTCTTCCAAGAAACAAAGGTCGGCTGTCAGTGAAATGCGGCTTGGCGTCAAATATGAGGAATAATCCAAAGAGCCGTTTTGGTCACAAAGTCAGAACCGGTAAAATGTTTATCGCTTTCGACGCATCCGATGCATTCAGCGCAGCCAACTTGCAACCTTTGTCCCATTCTAAATGAAAACGAAATTAACGAATTCAACGACCTTAGATTTTGATTCGCCGAACTTGACACTCAGCGATTTTGGCATCGGAAGTTCGCGTTGGCACTGGTTTGGACGCGGGTTGCTGGCGGGACTGATGATCGCGGCTGCGGTCAACGCGCTGTCGTACTTTTGGCTCTCCGATGGCATCCTTAACATGATCGGCGCATCGAAAAGTCAGGAGGAAGCCATTGGATTTCCAATGGAAGTTTGGCGGAAGGGCCAAGCCTACGGGCGGATGGTGGTGAACTTTACGGCCTTCTTTACCAACTGCGCCGTGGGATGGGTGTTCGCGCTGATCGTCGCCGCGTTTACCGGAGCACGATGGGAGTCGCTTAATCGCATCGTGCTTCAATCGCTGAAACAGGAAGCCGAACGCAACCGCGGTGAAAATGTTTCGTTTCAGTTTTCGATCAAATCAATGTTTATCGCGACATCTGTAATCGCGGTGTTCCTAGCAGCCCTGATGAACGTGACCGCCGATCCAAAAGTATTAGCCGTCATCTTTTTTGCAGGGCCTTGGGTGATGGTCGGGCTGTCGATGTTACCTCCCAATGTTAAATGGCAACATCGAGTCGTGATGATGACTGTGATGGCGGTCGTGATGATCGTCGTCGCCATTGTGATCGGCGGACAACTTGGAAAGGTCTTCGACGAGTCCCTTTTGGGTATCTTTATCTGTTGGACGCCGCAAGCCGTGGTTGGAATTATTCTGCTTGTCAGCCATCTCATTTTTAGCTCGAAGCCGAAATAGATTTTCGTTGCCAGAGGCCAGCGGCAAGTCACCCGCACGGGTTCTCGTAATTTCATTTCACGAAAGCCGCGCAACGTAGTGGATCTTGTTAAAGATCCCGGC
>CAYOZV010000031.1:5090-13826 GCA_964408465.1 uncultured Pirellulaceae bacterium | reverse complement strand
GATCCACTACGCCAAATGGAACACAGCTAAAAAAGCGGAGACGATTGCCTTGGTGGACACAACCCAACACGCCCCTCCCAAGCTTTCTCCTTTGAGGATCGGGTTTGAATGTTACAATTGGCGCGTGCGGAATCCAAACATTTCACATCCAAGCCCACCTTCCACCTTTTGAAAGAACCAAGATGAAGAAATTTCTTACGACAGCCACGATCGCATTTCTGTTGGCGACCGTCCTGCCGTCATCTGCGGTTCAAGGGCAGTTGGATATGCGGACAATTCTGGAGCAGGTGCTTCGAAACCAAATTCAGAAGGGCAATCAAAATAGAAACCAAAATGGATTCAATCCACCGCTAAAGCAACCTCCGTTGGGCGGACGGTATCCTGAACCAACGCCGGCGGTCGGGCGGACACCACAACTTCGACCCGTTCTACCGGCGAGGCCTGTCCCCACCTTGCAACAACCGTCTCAAAATTACCTGGTAACCTCAAGCGGCGTCGAATCAAAGGCAACCTTTGATGGCAGTAGTCTGATAATCTACTCGGGTGGAATTGGCTACCGGTACAGTCGACTGCCAAAGTTTGACACACGCGATGGAAAGTTCTTAGGGTTCGCAAATCAGAATCTGGACAAGTGCATTCGTTTTCCGGTCAACGGGGGAAGCAGAATTCAGGTGGAGGGGCCCGGCAACAGTTGGACTTGGTCGCGCATGAAAGTCAGAAAATCGACAGTCCCAGTGGACGTCGGTGACATCTACGCTCAGGTGGACATGATCGCCGTGAAGGTCCAAGACCAATCGCGGCAATTGGCGGGTTTCGCCAACCAGTTCTGCCGCAGTTCGCCATACTTTGGTCAATTAATCGTCGATTCTTCGGCGATGCTGAAGCAAAGCATGCACATGCACGAGATTTGCGACGGCCGCGGCGACCTCAATCTATTCGCTCAGGACCTAGCCAATTTAGACATCAGCTTTCTTCATCTCAAAGAAACGTTTGGACTGATCGAAGCCGATGCCCAGCGCGGGCGCGGACGTGGTCTTGGCCCTCAAGTCAGACAGTGCATCAATGAAACCGAGAGCAACATCCAGCTTCTGCAAGGCATCGTAGCCAAGGTGGCTCAGCCGGTCGTTATCGCGGGGCCGCCGTTTGGAACCTGCGGTAATATTGATCCGCTGGTCCACCAATTGGAGGATGCTGTTAATGCACTGTTGTTGGACATGCACTACAACTATTGTGAGAATCCAAAATTTGATACGGCCTATCGGAAAACGTATCGGCTGTTGGCGGCGGCTCAAGAAGTACACGACGCGGCCGAAAAGAACCAACGCAAGCGTATGAAGCGAGCGTTAAAAGGACTCGACGGTTTGACTTGCCGCCTGCAAGAGGAATTTCGATCGTGGACTTGTCAGGCGCAGTATCGCTGCGGCATCGGCACTTTAAGACAGAAACTGTCGACGGTGCAGTGGATCCTGTTGGACTTAATGCACGACGCGGGAGTCGAGCCTGCCGAATTGAGATATTTGGCGGGACGGAACTTGGTCGCGCCGCCTTCGACGATTCCGCCAAGGCCTCGTTAGGGGCGTTGGCTGCGGACGCCCATGATCCACGGACGTTGCATCGACGAAGTAAAACATCGTCCGTCATCTGATGGCAAAAAAAACTGCCCAGCACTAACAGTGCTGGGCAGTTGTGTTTATCGACGGTAGGTTTCACTCTGGATTAGCTGTTGCGACGTCGCATCAAACCCAAAGAGAACAGTCCGCTTAATATCAATGCCGCTGAGCTTGGCTCTGGCACGGCAGTTACGATGCCCGCATCGGCGCCGGTGAGAAATGTAATGTTATCAAAGAGGTAATCGGCATTCAGTTTTGAATCCGACTCTCCTGTGAAACCAAGTTTGTTTACTCCCAGCGAATTGTCGAAACCAGTACCGTTAACGTTATTACCTCGCGTGTCTACGAGCACACCGTTAACGAACGTCGCGATGCTGTCGGCAGCAAGCGTGGCGCCGATCTGATCAAACGCCGTGTAGGTAATTGAATTCACGTCGTCCACGTTAGTAAGGAACGAAACCGACGTCGGACCTGTGAACGTGTGAACCGTGCTGCCGTTGATTTTCAATCTGCCGCTCTCTTCGAACGAAATTGTGTTCAGCTGGTTGCCCGAACTTCCGATGCTGTCACCTGAATCCGCAAAACGCAAGTTGATATCGACAGAACCAGTTGTGGCAGGCGCGTTTAGAAGCGCGTCTAAATCGAGGCGAAAAGCGGTGGTCACATCACCACCGAACACGTTACTGTCCCAGACAACTTCTGGTTTATCAACTGCGGAAAGGTCCGCGATGCGGAGTGCATCACCCGTGCCAAATGCGTTGGAGCCAATAACGGTATTGGCGATATAGGTTGTGCCGTCAAATTCATGACGATTGTTGAAACCTGCTTCGTCAGAAGCGTCTTGATAAAGTGAAACGACGCCAGCCTGCCCCGGCGAGGCAAGATAAGCCAAACCAACTAAGCCCATCGCGAGATGAAAACAAACAGATCTTAACTTCATGGTGAAACTCCGGTTACGTAATGGAAAGTAGTTATATTAATTAGGGAGGCCAGAATCCCCGCTGTGTCGCTCAAAGGGCAGCCTTTCTGGTGTTCCATGATAGACTAATTAATATTAATTAATAGGATCCTGGGGCTTAAAACCTTAAAGTGAGTTTTCTTGATGATTTTGACCGTCTGGTGGATTTCCAAATTAGGTCGGGCGTCACCGTGGATGCATCCGTTTTGGGTTCGAAGAATCGCGATCGTGCCGCTTTTGGCCAATGTTTTTAAGGCGAAAGCAGGTTTTAGGCGGGCGGGTAAGGTGGCGATTAGGGTGGGGTATTATCCCTTATCGGGGAGGTGAACCTCACATCTTAAAAGCATTCAATTCGGTCCTCTTCAAAGTCATAACGCAGAAATTAGGACTATTGCTCTGTCGGCTGGTAAGCTGATTCCAATTTATTTTCCAAATTGCAACATCCCAACGTCCGCAGCCAAGCCTTTCGTCTCGCCATCAATTTGGGTCGGTGGCGCAAACATTGATCGCCTATCACTTCCGAGCACTCCCGTCTGATGACGGATCGTTAAACGTGACCATTTTTTTAAACTAGGAACCAAGCATGACTTCTGAGCGACGTGGTTTTATGAAGTCCGTTTCTGCCACCGCCGTTGGTGTGGTTACCGCTTCGGCGATGTTGCGATTGAGTGACGTGTCGGCGGCTCAGCGAAGATCGGAATCGCCAGAAAACGAATCCGGCCCCGTTTTCAATCTGGGGCTGGCCGCATATTCCTTCAAACCGCATTTCAAATTCAACAAAGGTAAACCGCAGCAGCCCCAACGTGGCAAGTCAATCGACATGTTCCAATTCATCGACTACTGCGCTCGACAGCAATGTTCGGCTGAATTGACCAGCTATTTCTTCCCGCCCGACGCTGACCAAAAGTACTTTCAGAGTATCAAACGTCACGCGTTCAAAAATGGTGTCACTATTTCAGGTACCGCGATTGGGAATAATTTTACGATCGGGCGCGGGGCTGAATTAGACCAGCAAATCTCCGATGCCAAACGTTGGATCCAACGCGCCGATCAAATGGGGGCCCGGCACATTCGCTTCTTTGCGGGCAAGCGCAAGGAATTGGAGGCGGCCCCCGAAACGATGGAAATCGCGATCGAATCGCTGCAACAGTGCGTTGATTGTGCCGCCAAATACGGGATCTTCGTCGGTGTCGAAAACCACGGAAAGCTCACGCCGCAACACTTGATCGAGATCGTCAATGGCGTCCAGAGCGACTGGTTTGGTGTTAATTTGGACACCGGCAACTTCGAATCCAAAGATCCCTACGCTGACTTAGTAAAGGTGGCTCCGTTGGCGGTGAACGTCCAGGTAAAGGTCAAAATGATTGACGAAAATGGTAACAAGTACGATGCGGATCTCGGGCGCGTTGCACAAATTTTTAAGGATGCGAATTACCGAGGCAACATCGTGATGGAGTATGAAGAAGAGAATTCATTTGATAATATTCCGTTGGCAATGGACGAATTGCGTAGGCACTTTAAAAGTTAACAGCGCGTCTGTTTTTTGGGGATCAAATTGGACAACCTTAAATTGAATCGTCGCACGTTCCTCGCCAGCACATCCGCCGGACTGGCAACCGTTGCGATCCAAGGCAAAAACGCCGTGGCCCAAAACGTGGCCGGCGAGCGACCTTATGAATATTGTACGTTCATTAAATTCATTCAAGATCTGCCTTACCAGCAACTTGCCGATAGGCTGAAGGAAATGGGATTTGATGGTGCCGAAGTCACCGTCCGCGAAGGCGGCTACATCGCTCCTGAGGCGGCCGCGGATGAACTGCCGAAACTTGCGGAAGTCTTCGACCGCCACGGGCTGAAGATTAATATTTTGACGACGGACATCGTGGGCGTCGATTCATCCAGCGCCGAATCGGTTCTAAAAACTGCCGGTGAGCTCGGCGTTCCATTTTACCGAATGGGATACTGCCGATACAACATGAAGACTCCCGTTGCGCGACAGCTGGACGCGCTTCGGTCACAGTTCAAGGAACTGGCCGCCCTCAATCGCCAAAGCCGGATGGCGGCGGTCTACCACAATCATTCTGGCGGCAGATACGTGGGCGCGACGTTCTGGGATTTGCGCCAACTGTTGGACGGCATTCCGCGCGACGAGATTGGATGTATCTTTGATGTACGGCATGCGGTTGCCGAGGGTCGCACCGCGTGGCGGGTGTACTACGATATTATCAAACCGCACATTTCTGCATTGTCGGTGAAGGATTTCAAGTGGGCGCTGAAAAAAGAGACCGACAAACGACTTTCGCCAGTGCATTGTCCTTTGGGAGAGGGGCAGGTCGATTACGAGAAATTTCTCAAACAGTTTAAGGCCGATTTCAAACAGTCCCTAATCACGCTGCACGTTGAATACTTGCCCAAGGCCGGGGCTGACGCCAACCTTGCCGCAATCAAAAGAGATTTTGGTGTGTTTAAAATGGCCATGGGCTATAAAGGCTAATATCACCGGCGGCCGCCCCGCAAATCCTCGTTGCATGGCTCCCGCCAAACCCTCGTTCCATGGCTCCCGCCATGGAACGCACTACCCGGCAGGCTCCCGCCTGCCGTAATTCGAACACCAAGATCCACCCAATCAACATCATCCCAAACGTTTGACAACTTTCATTGAAAGCCTCCAATGCCTAACAAATTTCGCAACTCTCAGCGGCCATTGCGTGCCGCGTTGGTCTTCACCGCTGCGATCTGTTTCCTGTTGCCGCTGAAAATCAGTTCCGCACAGAACCCTCCTGCATCCAAAGTAACGCTGCTCAAGGACGCTCAGGGGAAGTGGCAGCTAACGCGTAACGGGCAGCCCTACCGAATTCACGGGGCTGGTGGCGGAGGTTCGTTGGAACTGCTGGCCGAGTATGGCGGTAATTCGACACGCACTTGGGGAACCGATAACGCACTCGATAAACTTGACGAAGCGCACGCAAACAATGTCACCGTTGCCGTAGGCGTGTGGCTGGGGCAAATTCGTCAGGGGATGGATTACCAAAATTTTGACAGCGTTTCAGCGCAGATCGACAAGACGCTTGCGGATGTGCGGTCGCTGAAGGATCACCCGGCGCTGTTGGTCTGGGGGTTGGGCAACGAGATGGAGGCACCGGCGTCAAACGATAACCCTGCGATCTGGTCGCACATCGAATTCCTTGCCAGCGCGGTCAAAAAGATAGATCCCAATCATCCCGTCATGACCGTCGTCGCCGGCATCGGTGATCGCAAGATCGAAGCCATCCACCGACTCTGCCCCAGCGTCGACATCATCGGCATCAACGCGTACGGTGAATGTGTTGAGATTCCAGAGAAATATCGCGAACTGACGCAGCCTCTGCTGGACGCGGGGATTGAAAGAAAACCGTATATCGTGACTGAGTTTGGTCCGACGGGTTGGTGGGAGGTGCCCAAAAACGAGATCGACACCGTCGAGGAGTTGACCAGTAATGCCAAAGCCGACGATTATCGCGCGGCCCAGCAGTCGTTAGACAAGGAACCTCAATTGTGTCTCGGATCCTACGCCTTTATCTGGGGCAACAAACAGGAGACGACGGCCACTTGGTTCAGCATGTTGCTGCCCGACGGTCGAAAGACCAACATGGTCGACGTGATGTCGGAGTCATGGACGGGGAAATCGGTCGCCAATCTCTGTCCAACGATCGACGAAATGAAACTGCTCGGTAGCAAATTAGTGGATCCAAATACAACGGTGACGGTCAGTTTGAAGGTCGCCGATCCTGAGGGAAAACCGCTGAACGTCAAATGGAAGATGGTCAACAACAAAGAGAAATACGGGACCGGCGGAGATTTTGAAGAGGCCTCCACGACCGTCGACGAAAGTTTCATCTCAGGTGATTTAAAGGGCGCGAAATTTAAAGCCCCCGAGGATGCGGGGCTCTACCGGATTTACGCTTACGTCGATGATGGATTGGGCGTCGCAACGGCCAACGTCCCCATACGTGTCACCGGCGCGGAAAAACTAGCTTCCACCCAAACTGCGGCCCTTCCAGTAAAAATATTTGACGAACCGGAAACCGCATCGCCCTTCATCCCGGCTGGTTTCATGGGCTCGACCGACGCTTTGACGCTGGAAGCTGCCTCCACCGAAGATCCCGCCGTCGGCAAACATTGCATGAAAGTCACTTACTCCAAGGACGGTGACTGGGCAGGAGTGGTTTGGCAGAGCCCCGAAGGCGACTGGGGTGATAAGCCGGGCGGTTTGGATTTCACGGGAGCGCAGAAGCTGAGCTTTCGAGTGCGCGGTGAAGAGGATGGAATCAAGGTCAAGTTTGGAATGGGGCTGATCGGCAGCGACAAGCCCTATTTCGACACGGCCAATCGTGAGCAAGAGTTCAGCCTGACCAAGACGTGGCAGAAAAAGGAATTCGATCTCTCTGGATCGGATCTGACCCGCATTAAATCTGCGTTCTTCTTTTCACTGGCGGGACAGGGAAAGCCGTTCACCTTTTACCTAGACGACATCGTCGTCGATTAAAAGGCAACCTAAACATAGTCGCCTTTTGCTCCGCGCAAGGACGCTCACGCGTTATGGCGCGCGAGTGCTCTTTCGCGAAGCGAAAGGCAACATTTACCCAGGAGAGAGTTTAATGACACAACAAACGGATGCCGGTCAACAGATCAAATCAATGATGACGGTAAGTTCCGCATCCGCGTGGGGCGGCGGCATTATCGGTGCCGCGATTGGAGGAGCGGCTGGATTCTACGCTTTCAAATGGTTGTTGACTCAGGGCTATTACGGTTTGGCCTTGCCTGCCATTTTGCTGGCCATCGGATTCGCGATCGGCGCGAGGAAGTCAATGATATCGGGTGGGGTGTTCTGTGCGGTCGCAGGATTGATGCTGATGATCTTCAGCGAATGGTCCACGTCGCCGTTTGTGAAAGACGAAAGCTTGGGTTACTTCCTGAAAAACTTGACTGACCTTCAATCGGTCACCAAGATCTTCATCGCGGTAGGAACCGTAGTCGCATTTTGGTTCGGCAGAGGACGATAGAAAATCTTTTGTAGCACGGATTTTTAATCCGTTGGCGCGCAAAAACGGATCGAAAATCCGCGCTACACGATGTTGGCCTTAAAAAGCGTTAATAACCCGAACCGCTGGCACCGATCTGTTCGATCGGATGCCACGTTGTTTTCACTTCGCAGAACTTCTCGATCAGGTACGGACTTTCGGCGTGGTCAGCGTCTGTCCAATCAATACGCAAATCGGCCACGCGTTTGAGGTTGCCTGCCGCATCTTCCTTCAGCGATGCCAATTCGGATTTTCCAATTTCGTCAGCCGCGATCGCATTGACGTCCAAATGCTTCGCCGCGTGCCCCATTAATTCAGCCATCCGTCCGGTCAGCACGTTGACGACACCGCCGGGCAAATCGGAGGTTTGCAAAACTTCGCAAAAGGTGATCGCCGAAAGCGGCTGAGTCTCGTTGGCGATGACGACGCATGTGTTGCCGCCGGCAATGATCGGAGCGATAGCGTTGGCCAGTCCCAGCAGCGGGCTGGTTTGCGAGGCCAATAGAACCACAACTCCCGTCGGTTCCAGCACAGAGAAATTGAAGTGTGACGATGCAACCGGATTGACGCTGCTGAACAGCTGTTGGAATTTGTCGCACCAACCTGAGTAATAAATCATGCGATCAATGGTCAATTGAACTTCCTGCCGAGCGTCTTTTTCGGTCAAACCCTGCGTTTGAAGTTCACTGACGAATTGCTCCTGCCTCCCCTGAAGCATTTCGGCGATGCGATATAAGATCTGGCTGCGGTTGTATGCCGTGCGAGAGGCCCAACCTGATTGCGCCGCCCGCGCGGCGACGATTGCATTGCGGACATCTTTGCGTGATGCCAAACATATATTGCCCAGTGATTTTCCTTTGACCTCAGGCGAGTAAAACCTGCCAGATTCAGTGCGTGGAAAATTGCCTCCGATATACATTTTGTAAGTCTTCAGTATTTCGACAGGCGCGTCGGCTTGTGTTTTGGTTTTTGCTTTTGCCATCGTTGAGAACTTTAAGGTTTGAGATCGTAGATGTTTGTTTTTTATAGTCGCCTTTAGCTCCGCGAAATGACGCTCACCCGCGATTTAGCGCTGGTGAGCGATATTTAGCGCAGGTGCACATTAGCG
>CAYOZV010000031.1:0-5080 GCA_964408465.1 uncultured Pirellulaceae bacterium | reverse complement strand
CGCCCGCGCGCTATGCCGCGCGGGCGCGCGCTTTGTCGCGCTGGGCCACTTTCGCGGAGCCAAAGGCGACAATGTTTGACCGGCTAAATTTTCACGTAGGCCGCTAATCCATGCATACCGCCCTCACGTCCGAATCCGCTCTCTTTATACCCACCAAAGGGCGACGTGGGATCGAATTTGTTATACGTGTTGGCCCAGATGACACCGGCGCGCATTTGAGCGGTCATGTTGAACAGTTTCGAACCCTTATCAGTCCAAACGCCTGCCGACAAACCATAGGGAGTGTTGTTCGCTTTTTTGATGACTTCGGCGACGGTTCGGAAGGTCTGCACCGCCAGCACGGGGCCAAAAATTTCCTCTTGCGCGATTCGGTTTGACTGAGCAACGCCCGTAAACAAACAGGGCGGGCACCAGAAACCCTTCTCCGGCAGGTCCGATTGAAGCTGATAAAAATCAGCTCCTTCCCCTTTGCCGATTTCAATGTACTCGTTGATGCGTTGCAATTGTTTCTGGCTGTTGATCGCGCCGACGTCAGTGTTTTTATCCATCGGATCGCCGACGTTCAACGTATTGATTCGATGCTTAAGCTTTCGCATCACCTCGTCGAACACGGACTCTTGGACAAACAACCGGCTGCCCGCACAACAAACGTGGCCTTGATTAAAGTAAATCCCGTTGATGATCCCCTCGACCGCTTGGTCGATCGGCGCGTCATCGAAGACGATGTTCGCCGCTTTGCCGCCGAGCTCAAGCGTGCAACGTTTCTCGGTGGTCGAGATCGCTTTTTGAATGCCTTTGCCTACGGCGGTGGAACCCGTGAAGGCAACCTTATCGATGTTGGGATGATTCACGATCGCTGCGCCGACGGGCCCGTGACCGGTGACGATATTCACAACGCCCGGTGGAAGCCCCGCCTCTTGGAAGATCTCGCAAAGCTTCAGCGCGGTTAGAGACGTCGTTTCGGCCGGTTTGAGCACGACCGTATTTCCACAGGCAAGCGCTGGAGCGATTTTCCAGGCCGCCATCAAAAGCGGGAAGTTCCAAGGAATAATCTGACCGGCGACGCCCAAGGATTGGGGCGTGCGGTTGGCAAAAGCGTACGGAAGTTTATCGGCCCAACCTGCGTAGTAAAAGAAATGGGCGGCGGCCAAGGGGATGTCGATGTCGCGCGATTCGCGGATCGGTTTGCCACCGTCGAGCGTTTCGATCACGGCCAGTTCGCGCGCTTTTTCTTGGATCAGCCGCGCGATGCGGTAGATATATTTGCCGCGATCGGCCGGCGCGGTCTTTGACCACACTTTCTGATACGCCGTTCTGGCCGCTTTCACCGCCGCGTCAACGTCGGCATCGGTGGCCTCGGTGATCTGCGCGATTGTTTCTTCGGTGGCGGGGTTAATCGTATCGAACATGCCGCCCCCTTCGGATTCGACAAACTCGCCATTGATAAATAGACCGTAAGAAGGCTTCAACGACACGTGATCGGTGCTTTCGGGTGCGGGGTCAAGCGTCCAGAGACTGGTTTTCATTTTGTTCATGATGTTGTGAGCTCTTGTGTTTTGCAGGGCCGGTTCCTACCGGCCATTGTCTACCTGTTCCCAATGTTTTTACGCAAGGACGTTATTCGGCCGGTGGCCACCGGTACTACGTTAATCGATCGAAAAGTAATCCGCCGATTGATAGGCACCGGTGTTCTGTTTGACGATCTGCATGAGCACATCGTTGGCAAGGCTGCTGGCACCGAAACGGAACCAATGATTATCCAACCAAGCATCTCCCAGCGTTTCCTGTACCATAATTAGGTACTGCAGCGCCAGTTTGGCTTTGGAGATTCCGCCGGCGGGCTTCATGCCGACCATTTCACCGGTCTTAAAATAGTGATCGCGAATCGCCTCCAACATGACCAACGTCACCGGCATCGTGGCGGCGGGTTTGATCTTTCCGGTGGATGTCTTGATGAAGTCTCCACCGGCAGCGATCGCGATGTCACTGGCTTTGCGGACGTTGTCAAAGGTCCCCAGTTCACCCGTTTCCAAGATGACCTTCAACCTCGCCAGCCCGCAGGCGTTTTTCACTTCCGCGATTTCGTCGTGAACGTATCCAAATTCGCCCGCGTGAAATTTGCCGCGCGAAATTACCATGTCGATTTCGTCAGCACCTTGATCGACAGCCATACGCACATCGTCCAACTTAATTTCCAGCGACGTGTTGCCGCTGGGGAAAGCCGTGGCGACCGAGGCGACTTTGATCTGCGAACTTCCCAATTCCTTTTTCGCCAGCGCCACGAAGTTTGGATAAACGCAGACCGCCGCTACCGTCGGGAGGCCTGCCACCGAATCGTGGAGGTGTTGAGCCTTATAACACAACTGTTTGACTTTGCCGGGCGTGTCCATACCCTCGAGCGTGGTCAGATCGATCATGCCCAGCACCATCTTGAGCCCCTGCATTTTGGATTGGGCTTTGATGCTGCGTGTTTGAAAACGTTTGGCACGCTCAATCACGCCGACTTGGTCGACCGGAGGTGAATTGATCGTGAAAGGTTTTGTTTGTGACATAAAAGGGTCTCTTGTGACTTTCGTAGCGGGGCCTTGGTGCCACCGAAAATGATTGGCCTCTCTGAAGTGAATCAGGCGGTGGCTCAAAGCCCCGCCATAAGAAGCGTCGCGTGTCGATAGTATAACTAATTGTTTTCGTCGTAGCTGATTGTTTTATTGTCCGGCGACCAAGTGTTCCGCCCCACGGTTCCGGATATGCGGTTTGCATTTGCGGACCCGCGACCCAACGTTCTCGTGACCAACCACCACATCGCCACTGTTAAGGCTAATAGAGACAGCAGCGCGATCACCAACAGGTTCATCAATCGTTGGCTGAGCGTATTCACGGGGTCGATTACGCTGGCGTAATCTTCCACTGCGAGGACTTTTAAGCCCGTGGCGATTTCAAACGTGCCTGCTTCTTCGTCAATCGTTTGAAGCTGATTACTCTCTTGAGTCGTCACCGGTTTTCTTTTCAAAATCACCTCCGCCGCGGCGGCGATCGACCGCCGGTTGTAGTCTTTCCCCTCCGGTTCTTCGCCCATCGGGTCGGCGAATTCGAAACCCGTGGCTGCCTGCCGGTCATCGTCGAAGGAAATTTGCTTCTGCGTCAACGCCTTGGGGATGACGCCCGTTTCGGCTTCGAGACGAGCCAAAAGCGGGTGTTCTAAAATGGTGCCGGTGAAGCTTCCGGTGCGTCCATCGAACATCATGACGTACTGGCTGGATCCGTCGCCAAAATCAAAGTCAACGAAATCGCCAAGCACCTCGGTCATCGCGACAACGCCCAGCACTTGGCCGTCAACGATAATCGGCGCCGAGAACGCGACTTTCCATTTGTTGTTGGCTTGGGAAAGGAAAATCGCCGAAAGGTGAGGCAGCTGCGCGATCGTTCTCTGGGCGATCGTTTCGCTGACCAAGTAACGTCCCTTTTCGTCTTTGAGATCGAAGTCCTTGCCCGTGAAGTAGGTTCGATACGAATAGTTATTTAGCTGCGTCCGGTTTGTCTCAGCAAACACAGAAGCAATTTGATTACCCCACCGGTCACAAACGAACCAACTGCTGGCTACGGGAAATTCTTGATCGACGTTGTCCAGTCGCTTTCGCAGAAACGGTTCGATCGCCAACCGTAGCTTCGCTTGCATCAACCTCTCCCGCGCGCCGGCGACCACGGGATCCGATTCGACACGTTTGCCGCCAACGGTAACGGTATTGGTCATCGGATCGGAAATTTGTTGCCGCGCTTCACGCAACGATTCGTCGTTGATGAACGTTATAAACGCGGCGCGGAAACGGTCGTCGTGCGACAATTGTTCAACGGCGTTGAAATAGTCTTGGATGCGGTCGGCGGCCGATCGAGCGGCCAGCCGAGCCTTAAACAGGTTGCTTTCATCTGCTTTTTCTTTCACCGCTTCGGTCGTATCGGACGTCGCCTGTTGAAACGCCCAACCACCGAAGAGGCTCATCCCGCCCAGCAATAACAGCGGGCCGAGAATCCCCAGCAGTATCAGCGGACGTTTTTCGCGCTGCGATCGACGCGCGTTGAGGGCTTGGATGACGCTTTGGATGCTGTGGAAACGTTTTTCAGGATCGACCGCGATGCAGCGGTCAATAATATCGGCCAAAGCGCGATCCACACCCGGCAGGCCTCGATGGTTGGTCGGCGTGGGCGCCGAAGCGAGCGCTCTGCGATAGGCGGCCAGACGCTGCCCGATGCGCTCGGAGGATTCGATTTTCTCGGTGAGTTTGCTGCTGCGAAACGGCGGTGAACCGGTCAACATGCAATACAGCATTGCCCCCAATCCATATACGTCCCAACGCGCGTCCGGCACCGCGTCCAAATCCGCTTGTTCGGGCGCCATGTAATATAACGTGCCCAGAGCGCCGGTGTCTTCGGTGCTCAGCCGCGACTGGCCAAAATCGGCGACG
The DNA here is from genome assembly GCA_964408465.1 of uncultured Pirellulaceae bacterium. Classification (GTDB taxonomy): domain Bacteria; phylum Planctomycetota; class Planctomycetia; order Pirellulales; family Pirellulaceae; genus Mariniblastus. The sequence goes on along the minus strand of CAYOZV010000031.1, from coordinate 620 downwards.
CGCGGTTTGCTGTCTTGGTCCAGCAACACGTTGGCCGGTTTCAGGTCGCAGTGCAGGATGCCTTTTCCATGTAAGTGCATCAGGCCCTGAGCCAGTTCTTCGAACATTTCGACCGCATCGTCAGGGGCCAGCCTTAGATCTTGCCGAAGTCGGTCCTCCAACGAACCGTGTTCTAGATAGTCCATCACGTAGTACGGCGGCGTCGAATCCCAGCCGACGTCCAGCAGTTGAACGACGTATCGGTCGGTGGACAGGGCCAGCAATTTTTCGACTTCCTGAGCCAGCATCTGCACATCGTCGGAGGTTTGTTGTGTGTAGAATTTGACGGCGACGCTTTTGCCGGTTTTTTGATCGGTCGCCGACCAGACCTCCCCATAAGCCCCCTGCCCTAGGAATTTCTCCAGCGCGTAGCCCGCGATCTCCGCCGGCGGCCTCGTCGGAGCCATGCTCAGCGACCGGGCCTTGTTCCGCGCGTCATCGGATTGATGCTGTGTGTGATCAGAGGTCATGCCACATAACGTAGTGGATCTTGTTAAAGATCCCAGCCCACCTTTACCACGTGAACACCTAGTGCCGCGAGAACGAATTGGTGTTGCTTGAAACGTTGAATTTCTGGATTC
>CAYOZV010000030.1:5884-33038 GCA_964408465.1 uncultured Pirellulaceae bacterium | reverse complement strand
TCCCTCCGGGTGATCCACCGTAGAGGTAGTTCCCTGCACCGCCGCGACCACCGCCACCTCCACCCCCACCGATTCCACCGGAGAACTGCCCCAGCAACAGCATGATGTCGGCGGCCTCTTTGGAGTCACGCGCCTGCCCGCGCACGATCACTTTGTCCTCGATGGGAACCAAAAAGATCTGGCTGTTAGGGAACATCTCGTTGATGCGCGATTGCAGCTTAAGGAACCGCTTTTCATTTCTCTTATGTTTCTGTCCTTCATCGCTGACCTCCACAAGATACCGGAGGTAGTCGACTTGCCCATTGGGAAGCTCATACCAAAACGTTAAAGACGTTTCGCCAATTCCTTTGCCGATGACTTCGAACTCGTTAGAACCAAAGGTCTGAATATCGACGATCTCGGGATCACTGACGGCCGAACGAACAATCGGGTAGTTGGTGCGAATGATCTTCGATTTGGTCGGCTCGATTTTCATCAAGATTTCTGGCTCGATGATTTCTCGTATCAGTGCCAGTTCTTTGGTCGCCGCAAGTGGTTTGACGGGTGAATAGATGACGCGCTTGACCCTATCGTCACCGTCGGCCGCGGCGGTCGGTGATGGGGGCGATTGATCAATCTGCGATCGCGCAGAATCAACGCAGGAAAATTCAAATGCGGCAATCACCAAAACGATCACGACAAAACGTAATCCTCGCCTGGCGGGATAGATGCCGTCGCTGTTGGATTGCGAGGTTTTTAATTGCTTGAACAAAGCTTCCGCCACTATGGGAGCGATGAGATGGAGGCGACAAGAATGCGGAGTTTGTAGGAATCCCACATTCACCGCTAGACCAGATTTTCGCGGAAATGAAAGAGTTTTGCCGAACCCCAAAGGAGTCCGCAATGCGGCGGGAAAGCTGATATTTCCTTGTGCGGATTGCTAGCTGACCTATCAGGGGCTCGACCCTTGAGTGCCCGAATAAATTCCACAAACCGCCTCCGCTGACAGTCGGATCATCAGAAACGCATGCACTTTTGTATTTCTGATGCACCGTTGGCCCCGAAAGCGATTAAGTCTTACATGGAGGACGCCTGAAAACCGATACATCCAATATGAACACTACAAACAGAACTCTCCCGAAATTTTCTGCTTGGCAAATTGGCGTCGCCATCATCGCAACGATTTGCACCGTCAATTCTGCGACCGCTCAAGTGCAATTTGCGAATGAAGAATCCTCTTCAGTTTCATTGCAATCTAGCAATGGCGTTACCCACGGCGACTTTTCTGAGAGCTGGTTAAGCAAGGCCACGAACCGATTACCCTGTTGCGGCCACCGCGGAAGAGCCTGCGGCGTGGTCGCGGGTGTGAAGCAGAGCGCCGCGATGCTGAGCCACCGCGAAACGCCGCTTGGAGACATGGGTTTACACTTTCCATATCATGCTACGCAAATGTACTACTACCGGCGACCGTACAACGACCATCATGTGCGGCGACAACTGGAGCAATCCCTGGGCAGTCTCGGGTACAGTGCGTTGGGGGGAAATCTGGGGTATTCCAATCAGGTATTCCAAGATGCACACCAATCGGTTGAAGGCTATCTCAACTCAGAAGGCATCAAGCTCGAAGAAGACGGCCTGTTGGAGTACACGGATTGGAAACAGCACCAGCTGAACCGCCTGACTTGGGAGACTCCACCCCGGTATCAAGCCGACGCAGAAGATTTATCGCTTCCCATGGAAGAGGAAGAAGTCGAAGCAACTCAAGCAACTCAACAAACTCAAGCGATCTCGGCGATCCGGGCGACCCAGCAAACTCAACCGACTCAACCGACCCAAGAAGTATCGAATAAAAAGACCGGCAGTCGTGTTAGCTTCTTTCTGACCGACCGCTCGGATCGACCCAGCAGTGATCTGCGGGCCCTGCCGGAACAGCTCGAGGAGGGTTTCTCGGCAATTCGAGCTCTCCCTGCTCTGCCTTCGGTTCAATCACCCTAAGCCGCATTGATGATTAGCCGAAGGGGGCGCAAGCCCTCGGGTTTCGCTGCTTCACCAAACGACTCGCTCCCAACCCCTCACGGTCCATCCAACAAACGCGGCCCAGCATCTCCCACCAAATCATAAACCTTCTAACAGGTTTTCTGACTCTGACCCGCACGACCTGTTTAGCTTAAGGAGAACCTTTAAGGGTTAATCTGGTTGTCGATTGATTGCGTCAGAGAGAATCGTTGCAAGCGTCGTGTTGCTTTGCAAAACCATTTTGCCGGCGCGAAATCACGAACATGTCGATTAATAAATTGACAAGTTCAATTTAAGTGCCGCGCGACCATGGATGGATTGTGAACGACTTCTTTAATTCTAAACGTTCACCTGATGGACTGGCGGCCGGATTCGCCAAGACACCCGTTTACCGTTTGGGACAACGATTTTGGCACGACCAAACAGGGTTTGTGTTCTCGGTCGAAATGCTGCTATTAGGAACGGTCATTGTGATCGGGCTGATTGTTGGCCACACGTCGGTACGCGACGCGCTCAACTGTGAATTGTCTGATATCGGCGGAGCCCTTCAGGATTTAAATCAGTCTTACACGTCTGTTGCCGAAAACTCTGACGGCAGCACCATCGAATCAAGTTTTGAAGACACGCGAGACCACTGTGACCAGCCGGGCGACCCAGTTGGCGCCGCTGATAACTGCATCGTCTTCAATGTTGAACCCACCGATGAAGGAGAATTTAAAACCTTCGAAGTCTCCCAGGTCGGGTCGTATGACTTTGATTCGGTCAACACTGGATTCGGTGGATCCGCCTCGGGCACCATCGGCGACGGATCGCTCAACACAACGTTCAACACCACCACTGACACCGGTCAGATTCTTGGGACGTCTGCAAACAAAATTCGCTTCCGAGAATCTCCCAACGCCAACGGCACGTTCACGACGACTTTTGCCGATCCTTTGACCAATGTTGAACTATGGGTCCAAAACCTAGCCAACAACGATAACTTTCTCGGGAACTTCACCGTCACTCTCAGCGATGGAACAGTGCTCAATAACGCCGCCTTCACGGTTTTGCCAGACGTGATTACCCCCAGCACGGACTTCGGTGAATTTAGAACCGCATCAACCGATACCGAAAACCTGCAGGTCACCACGATCGGAGGCAACCAATTCGTGACCGATCCGACCAGCAACGGACCCCGCAGCCAAGCCGCCGGTCGCATCGTTTTCACCGGTGTCCCACCAACGGGTAATTCTCCGACGTTGAGCGATCCGGTGGGCATCTCCAGCATCAGTTTTGATCGCTTCGGCGGCCCCGACAACTTCTCTGCGTTTTTCGGGTTCTCGGGACAAGTCATCATCTGTGACGATTGAGTCCCAATTGTAAACGGCATAAACTCGGTTGCGTTGGGTTGCACCCTCACGCCATGTTATCGCCTTGCACCGCCGCCGGTTGCACATCATATTGTTTTCCGCGCAATCGGCGCGTGCCTCTTTCATAACAGGATTTTTCGATGTCTAGATTTTCTTTGCTGATTGCCGCCGTCACTTTATCGCTTGTAAGTCTATCAACCCAACGACCGGCGCAGGCTCAGGGGCCCGGCACCGAAATGACTCAGATCATTAACCGGATGGGGCTGGGATCTGACTGTGGGCGGTGTCAGGCTTTGGCAGCGCAGATGGACCAAAACGGTTCGGCGTGGGTGCTGGAAAACCGAGACTATATTGCTCGCCGCACGATCAGCAACGCAGAAAACTTGGGCCACCGCATGGGCCCAGTTCGCCGCGCCGGCGTCCGCGCGATGATTCGCACCTCGGTCCGACGATCCCGATAAATGGATTCCAAGAGCGCGGTGATAAGTTGTTTTTGGCCAGATTCTCTCAACAAAGGGTATTTGTGACCGAGTTTTCCGGCGATACCGGCACTGTTTTGGCTAATGCGGACGATCACGGCAAACGCGTGTCTTGAACGACTGTCGCTGGCATGAAACAATAACCGAGCCCACCGGAGGCGGTTTCGAGAGATCCAAACCGCCTTTTGTTTTTTGCGTGGGAACCACTATTATTTTCCGGAAACAAAATGAGAATCGAACCACTTGGCGACAAAATTGTCGTCAAACGGATGGACGCCGAAGAGACGACTGCTGGAGGAATTCTTTTACCAGGTAGCGCCCAAGAGAAACCGCTACAAGGCAAAGTCTTGTCCTTAGGAAATGGACGGATGCTACCAGACGGTTCGCGCGCCGCCTTCCAAGTCAAAGAAGGAGATCGCGTCTTGTTCACCAGCTATGCTGGCACCGAGATCACCGTGGATGACGGCATTCTTCTGATCATGACCGAATCCGATATTTTGGCCGTGATGGGTTAAGCCCAAAACGCGTTCAAAAAACACGTTTTGAAATCGAGCTTGGCCAGACGGTTGCCAAAAACAAGCTGGCCAAAAACCAGCTGGCCAAAAAGGGAGAGATAGATGATTCACCGGAATCCAAGGACAGTAGGAATTGCCAATCTCGGCGTCCTCGTTTTCTGTTTCGCTCTGTGGGTTGCTGGACCCGCACCCAATTCGTGCGCCCAAGCACCGCCCGCCGCAGACGCTGTGGTCAACGCCCAGATCAACGCTGAACTTCAGCAGACGGTCGACAAAGGCGTTGCTTTTTTGCTCCAGCAGGGCCAAAACCGTCAGGACGGAAGCTTCAGTAAACAGCTCAGCCCCGCGGTGACTTCGATGTGCACCTCGGCATTGCTACGCAACGGTGTTTCTGTTGAACACCCCCAAATCAAACTGGCGCTGACCTTCATCACGTCGACGGTTCAGCCCGACGGTGGCATCTACGCCCCCGGCAGCAATCTCCGCAACTACGAAACCAGCGTCGGCATCATGTGCCTCGCCCAAGCCAACGAAGCCTATGGAGACGCGCGTTACGACCAGATCATCGCCGACGCGACGCGCTTTCTCAAAGGAATTCAGTGGGACCAAGAAGAAGGCCATCAACCCGACAGCCGTCACTACGGTGGTCAAGGCTACGGCAGTCATCAGCGCCCCGACGCGTCGAACACTTCTTTTTTCTTAGACGCACTGAAAGAAGTGAAGACAGAATCCAATAGCGTGGCAATCGCCAAAGCGGTTACCTTTATGTCGCGCTGTCAGAATTTTCCAACGCCCCACAACGATGCCGAATTTGCTCAGGTAGTCGGCGACGATGATCGCGGTGGGTTCATTTACTCCGCCGTCGGCACAGGCGAAACGAAAGCCGAATCCACCAGCGACACTCCCGTCGGTGGATTGCGAAGTTACGCTTCGATGACGTACGCGGGATTAAAAAGCTTTCTCTACGCAGGCATCGACAAAGACGACATCCGCGTCAAAGCGGCGCTTGATTGGATCAGCCGCCACTACGACCTGCAATCCAATCCTGGCGTCGGGCAGCAAGGGTTGTTTTATTACTACCATGTCTTCGCCAAGGCGTTGGACGCTTACGAACAACCCACCATCAAAACGTCCGACGGCGCGGTTCACAATTGGCGTGCAGATTTAGTGAAGGTGTTAGCCGCGAAGCAAAGCGCCGACGGTTCCTGGACCAACCCGCAAGACCGCTGGTACGAAGGCGATCCAAATCTGGTGACCAGTTACAGTCTATTGGCGTTGTCGTATTGCAAGTAATCTTCGGACGCGTGAACTACGACGATCGAGGAATCCAAATCATGAATACTGCAGGTAGTGAGCAGCGCCTAACAAACGGGCCAAAACGTCAATCCTGCAGGCTTGTCGGCGATCAAACACTTCGCGAAATTCGTAAACAATTGGAACTATGGCAAAGCTTAGGTCATAATATGCAATACATTACAACCTTCAAACTATCCTTCGACGGACTAAAACATGAATCAAGCATTCCATGTATCCCAACTTTCGTCAGTCTGCTGCTTGTTAGCTTGGGTGAGCCTTTCTGCTTTGTTGATTTCTCCTGCGTCGGCTCAAGTCAACGGACCCGGTCCATCGCCAGCGAGTGAGTTTGACTACGTGCTTAACTTGCCCGGCGACGAGGCAGCCATTACTGGAGTCGATTTCGAAAGCATAGGAGGTGCGGCGGGCGAAACGACTCAGCTTAACTCCAGTGATGGCGGCGCGGTTGGCGATTGGTTTGATGCCTTGGCTGGTAGTGAGGTGAATATTAGTGGTGGAACTGTGGGCCATTCCTTCGATGCTAAAGCCGGCTGTGAAGTGAATATCACCGGCGGAACCGTGGGTCAAGCATTTCATGCGGAATCTGGTAGTCAAGTGAACATCAGCGGTGGTTCGGTGGGCGGAGGTGCTGTTGCCTTGGCCGGTAGCGCAGTGACTATCACCGGTGGTGCCGTGGGCGATTCCTTTCGTGCCTTCGACGGCAGCGCGGTGACCATTAGCGGCGGTACCCTGGGCGGAGGCTTTAGTGCCGCTGGTAGTGATGTGGAATTGATTGGCGGCGAGTTCCGTCTCGATGGAGCTGATTACTCTGGTGGAACACTCACGCTCGAAGAAGAAGGTGTTTTCACCGGCACACTACTCGATGGTTCAGTTTTCATCTTCAGGGATTTTAGAGTCGGCGGTAGTGACGATATTTTCAGCGGTGTAACCTTGACACCAGCGGCGTTGCCGATCGCAGATCTCAATCCAATTGTCATCGACGATTCGACTGTCAGTAGCTCATCGGGATTGAGGGCAGGCCAAACATTAACCCTTCAGGCTGGCGGATCCCTCGGTGAAAACTTCGCAGTCGTAGACGCCTCACTGAATGTAGAGGGTGGAACGTTGGGGGACGGTGCAGGAGCGGTCAATAGTGAAGTGAGTATCAGCGACGGAACCGTGGGCAACGGCTTTGAAATCTTTTCCGGCAGTGAGGTGAACATCAACGGCGGAAACGTGGGTAATTCCAGTGCCTTTGACGGCAGTGAGGTGAACATCAGTGGTGGAACATTGGGTTCCTTTAGGGCCTTGAAAGGAAGCGCGGTAAACGTCAGCGGCGGAACATTCGGCAACCGCTTTGAAGCCTTTCCTAACAGTGAGGTGAACATCAGTGGCGGAACCTTTGGCGGTCGTTTCATTGCCTCTGCTGGCAGGCCTGTAGAGCTAATTGGCGGCGAGTTTCGTCTCAATGGAACTGATTTCTCTGGTAGTACAATCTCACTCACCGAAGACGATATTTTCACTGGCACACTCACCGACGGTTCAGTTTTTATCTTCGTAGACACCACGGGCCAAGATGTCTTGAGCGGTGTAACTTTGACAATGGCGGCCTTGCCGATCGCAGATCTCAACCCAATTGTCGTTAACGATTCCGTTGGCATTGGTCCATCGGGGTTGAGGGCGAGCCAAACACTAACCCTTAAGGCTAACGGATCCCTCGGTCATTACTTCACAGTCGTCGATGCCTCGCTAAACGTAGAGGAAGGGACATTGGGTGACGCGGCGAACGCGTTCAACAGCCAGGTGAACATCAGCGGTGGAACCGTGGGCGATAACTTTGATGCCTTTTTTGGAAGTGAAATAAATATCAGCGGCGGAACCGTGGGCGATAACTTTGGAGCCTTCCCCGGCAGTGAGGTAAACATCAGCGGTGGAACCGTAGGGACTCACTTTGATGCCAAATCCGGTAGCGTGGTGAATATCAACGGTGCAACCGTGGGCGATAGCTTTGGTGCCTCTTCCGGCAGTGAGGTGAACATCAGCGGCGGAACCTTTGGCGACTATTTTCGAACCCGATCCGGCAGCGTGGTGAACATCAGCGGCGGAACTGTGGGTGATTTTATTGAGATCAAATCCGGCAGCATGGTGAATATCAGCGGTGGGATCTTTGGGGATAAGTTTAATGACTTTGATGTCGATCCCGGCAGCACGGTCAACATTTCGGGTAGCGAATTTTTCGTTGATGGTTTGGAGCTAGATACTTTGCCCTCAGGCGAAGCCTTTACCATCACCGATAGAGATGTGACGCTTTCGGGATTACTGGCCAATGGCGAACCGTTCAGCTTCGATCTCAATTCGACCGAAGTGACTTTTCCTCCCAGTGGTTTTTTTAGTTCAGATGCGACGCTCACTGTGACGCGTGTCTCGCCGGTCATCTTAGGTGATGTCAATCGAGACGGTGTCGTCGATTTCCTTGACATCGCACCATTGATTGCAGTTCTGTCCTCTCAAACGTATCAAACCGAAGCGGATATTGATCAGAACCAAGTCGTGAACTTTTTGGATATAACACCATTTATTGGAGTCTTGAGCGGGCAATAATCTTCGGTGCGCAACCCTTCAACAACCTGCCCCAGTCACAGCGACCGAAGCTTTCGAGCCTTTAAACTTGAAGCCACCTCTGGGTCTCCTCTTGTTCTTATCAGCACGTTGGTAATCCCGATTCGCCCGACCGTTGGCCGCAACTACTCCTTGGGAATCGTTGCCTGTCGTGCTGGACAGAGGTAGGAAAAGTTCTCTGTCAGTTTCTTGTCATCATGTTCTAAGAACAATTCTAGATCCACCGGAGCATCGCCGTCGGGTTGGATCGTGACCGTTACCAAAAAGTCGCCGGTGTCTGTCTTCTTTACCGCTTGAGCAGGCGATTTTCCGTTGGCGACTTTGAGATCTATGCGCGGCATCACGTTGTGCTCATACCCGCGCAGGCTATCGCCGGAGAAACGAATTTCGATGTCGATGGGACCGGGAATCTTTGGCGTCGCTTCATCCGAGGGCTGGCGGTCAACCGTGAACGCCATCGCGCGCGAAACGTCCGTCTGTGCACCAACGTCGCCGACCAAAAACAGCACGTCGTATTCAAAATCCATGGGCTTGTCGACGTCGATGGGATCATCGAACACCCAGTACACGCCGATGTTGTCGATACCCTCATGGGCAGACGGGAACTCGCTGAATTCGACGCGACCGTTCTTCCAAGGTGTTTTTGGTCTGACAAAAACGCTGGGTCGCTTGTGGTAGTTGGCGTTGTAGTCCTCAAAGTGAAAGAAGGCGTTGTTGCGTTGCAAGGCCCCAAAACCCAGCAGCGTTTTCACTGGACGCGAGGACGTTGATGGATAACTGTGTCTGGACAAAGGACGCCACACCCACCCGTCTTCTTCGGTTTGCATCAACACTCCATCCGAATCATGCACCGCCGGTCGGTTGTCATCCTCAGGACCAGGGAAACCATCGCCCCACATCCACATCGACGTGATCGGCGCGATGGCCAATTTTTCGATAGCGTGACGAAAATGCAAACGGCCTTTCACTAAAACCACCGATTCGTGGATCCCAGGCGTAAAGTCAAATTGATACGCTCCGGTAACGCGCGGACTATCCAGCAACGCCAGCACTTTGACTGTCTTGGAATGGTCGATGGGTTTGATCACCCAGAACGCACGCAGCACCGGAAACTCCTCGGGCTGGTTCATGGCGATGTTCACCGCCAACGCCCGCGCCGACGCGCCGTAGCTAAACCCGTCGGGACGGCTACGAAAGTAGCTCGAACCAACAAACGTCAGCATCTCTTCGCCGTCACCAATACGCGGAAACCGTCCGACGATCTTGAGGCCCGCGTGTCCGGTGTCGGCAGGGACCTGGGAGGGGTCCAGCACGCCGTGATAGTCAAAATCTTCACTGTTGTAAGGAACGTGGGCCGTCTTCCCATCGGTTAACGTGAACAGCTCAATTTTCCCGCGCTGCAAGAACCCGCGGTGAAACGACTCGAACCAAAACGGCGTCTTCCCGCCCCACCACACGCCGCGCGGGTACTTGAATTCGATCTGTCGATATTGCTCATAGTCCAGATCGTTGAGCACATCCGCCGGTGCGGGCATGGGGTCAAAGGTGTACTGCGAAAGGTCTTTGGCCAGTTTAGAAAGTGACTCAAACGAGTTCACTTTCATGTACGCGTCGATATCGCCGCCGTAAGATTTCTTCTTTTCTTGGGTCTCTTGGCCGCGCAGGTTTGTGGTGGCAGTTAGGGACAACAAAAGAACCAGAGTTAAACATAAAATCGGTCGGGGCATCAGGCAAACTTCCAAAGCTCGGGGCGTAAAGTGGCTGTAGTATAATCCATAATCGCCGGCAGCATGGACTTGCTGTCGGTTCGCGCGGGCTGGAGAAAAACGGACTACCAGTCCGTGCTACGGCGCGTTTGCACTCTGATTTGCACTTGGATTTGCGTTTACGTTTGCATTTTCGGAAGTCTTAAGACTTCCGAAAACCCGCGGCTTCGAAACCGCGCTGCGCGATCTCGTGTTGCATGAACTGGTTCCAGATGCTGCCGTTGAGCAGATTTTCGGTCATCAGCAAAGTGATGCCTGTGTCGATGCCGATAACGTCGCTGCCAAACCAATTCGTACGTGGGTTGAAGGCGTTGATGAATCCGTAGTGACCGTAGACTTGACTCCCAAACGTATCCTTCTGATGCAACAACGTTCTCAGCGCCTGCTGGGGCACCATCGGCAATCCGCCGGCCGCTGCGCTGGGAACGACCGTCCCATCGATACCTCGTTCAGGTTCAAAATGGCCTTGGCGATAAGGCCCGCCCCAATCTCGGTATCCAAACGCGCTGTCGCTGCTGGTCAGTCCCCACAGATCTTCGCCGTAGTGGCCTAACTGATCGGGGTAACGCTTTGACAGTTCGGTCATGAATTCGATCTGAGCCAGATGGGCATTGACCGAATTTTCCCAGTAGCTGCGTCCCGAAGGTGACTTGAAATCTTTGAAGTCAAAAAATGCATGCGGGTATTGGTGCACAAACAGCGGAGGGTAGCTCAGAAAGGACTGGCCATTGTGCCGAATCACGTCCTCACGTCGCCAAGCATTCCAACAGTCAGGCGAAACGGAGTTCGCGCGTGCTCCGATGGCAATCAAAACCAGCAGAGTCAATTCGCTGAAACGATCCCATCGCGCATCAAGAAACCCACCCTCGGGCGTCCAACCCATACTAAACTGATTGCCACCGTTGAGCATCCAATTCCAGTCGATGCGGTCACACAACCGGTTGGATAAATCGACGATGTTTTTGTCATCACTAAATGTGGTGGCGGCAACCATCGCCCCTGAAAGCATAATCGCGGTGTCGATTGATGACGCCTCGCTATGTGGCGAACGTTGTCCTGTCGCACAATCAATGAAGTGGTAAACAAAACCGTTTTCATGCGCGGCGATCGTATTGAGTGACCTCAGCAACCGCAGCGTCGAAGCATGAGCCACGCCCACGTCTGCCCACTGCGATCTGGCCGCCGAAGAAAACGACGCCAAAGCAAAACCGCAGCACGCCGCGCTTGAGTACGAACTCTGCGAGGCCTGATTGAAAGAAGCTCGGTCAGGCACCAGCCCGGTGACAGGATCGGCCGTTTCGATAAAGTACCGATAACACCGGGACCGCAAATCTTCTAAGAAATGTTTCTGGCGGCTGCTTATTTGAAATGCGTTCACGTCATCGGTAGTGCGATTGGCCAGTAGCGTGCCAGAAATCAGGCCCAGACCGACTAAGCCGGCTTGCGTCGTCTGTTTTAAGAAATTTCGTCGATTCAATGTTGTCACCTCAAAGTTCAGCAGAATCAATCACCTAAATGATTGTTGGCCCGACGGCCTAAGCCCCCGCGTTTGGCCGAGTTACCGGCCGGCCTGCGCCGGTCGGCTGTCTATCAAAAAATTCCGCTTTCGTCTCATTCGCGGACGATATGACCAACCTTTGATCTCGTAAATACGAATAAGTGTCCTGAGCAAACGATAGCTTACCTCCGCTATCAGTATATACATCGGAACCAACCCACAGGAAACTTAAGCAACTTTAATCGACGGTTAAGGGACTTTATTCCGCTACGGCGAGGGATCTTCGGCGATCGGAACAAAGACAGCGAAATTCTAATGGGGGACTTTAACGCAAAGCGAAGCACCACGAACAGCAGCTTATTGAATATTTAGCAGCCCTTAACAGTCTTGGTGGAACCGAGTCACGACTTGCCGTGATTGCTTCGTTGGCCTTTTGTTTTTAGGTATATTTCGGAATTTGACTGTTGTTTCTATCGTCGAGAAGAATATATTCTGAAGAAGCGGAGTGGGGATTTAACCCCCTTTGATGTTAACAACTTTGCGAAGTCACATTGGGGGCTTTAGGAACATCACGCGTATTGTCGTTGGCACATCAATTGCTGAAGGTTGTACTAACGGTGACCAAATTAGCCGCCCCGCGACACATTTGTTGGTTACCGACACTTGAGTTCGAAATAGCCAAATCCAACTGACCGATCGCATCGAAAGCTGGGATAGGAAAGTCCTTAACGCGCGAGCGTTACCTTTAAGAGAAGACGAGGATCAAATGAGTTTATCGACACCCAAGCCCCAATTGAGGGTTGGCCGTTCAATGAACCAGACGTTTCAAAAGCCTGAGTCCACCAGCCAACGCAATCCTGGCGCTGTGATCAGCAATGACTGGGTGCCCGCGACGCAAATTTCAAAAATGCATAAAGCGGAACCCGTTCGCCGGGCTGGCCCTTTGCGACCTCAGTGGTACCTCGCTACGGCCAAGAACCTGTTTCTAAAAACCGTTTGCTCTACACGCTCCACCGCCTAATTCCCAACCGGCTGGTTTTTACTGCACGGCTGTCTTGGCGGACGGCTAACCACGGCAAGTATTATTTACACGCCAGCATGAAATATTTATACAGCGGACGAAAATGCCGGCATGACCACACCGGGTGCACCACCAACCGACCAACCCGCCGATGAATTGCCTCTATCAACCGTCAACGCGCGGTTGTTTGTCGGATTCGCAACGGCGTTGCTGTTTTTGGCCGGTCTACTTATCTACTGGTTGATTATCCGAAGCGATGGGCAGATTGATCTCTTAGAAGTCTGCTCAACTGTTCTTTTTGCGATTCTGTTCGCGTGGATTTCCTTCTCTTTCTCCATCGCGTCGCTTGGTTTTATTGTCTCGATCGCGCCCCTATTTCGCAAACCAAAACCAGCCCAGCAAACGCGGTTGAACTACGCGGGCGCCGGCCAACAGCGGACTGCGGTCTTGATGCCGGTTTACAACGAATCGCCAGAATCGGTGTTTGCCGGCGTCAAGGCGATGGTCGATGGACTGGTTGGGACCGGGCGATCGGACGAATTCGATTTCTTCATCCTCAGCGATTCAACGCGCTATGAAGTTTGGCTCAAAGAAGAAGAACTCTGGCGGAAAAATTGCCAGCACGAAAACGACCAAGGCCCTCTTACCCAGTGCCGCATCTTCTACCGCCATCGCAGCAAAAACACCGCGCGCAAATCTGGCAACATCGCAGATTTTTGCGAACACTGGGGCGACCGGTATCAATTCATGATCGTCTTGGATGCCGATTCGCTGATCGAGGGCGAAACCATGACGACAATGGTTGATCGAATCTCCAGCGATCCAAGGCTGGGCATTCTCCAAGTTCCGCCGGTACCCGTGGGGCGATCGTCGGTGTTTGCTCGGATTCAACAGTTTGCCTCCGACGTTTACGGTCCGGTGTATGCGCGCGGATTTTCAACGTGGGCCGATGGCGACGGCAACTACTTTGGTCACAATGCGATCATTCGCGTGGATGCCTTCAAACGATTTTGCCATTTACCGGTATTACCCGGCGTGGCACCGCTGGGCGGCGAGATTCTCAGCCACGATTTCGTGGAAGCGGCGTTGATGCTCAAAAATGGCTACCGCGTCGAAGTTGCCACCGACATCGAAGGCTCTTATGAAGAATGCCCGACGACAATCCGAGACTTTGCTCAACGCGATCAGCGCTGGTGCCAAGGAAACATGCAGCACATTGCGATCATGTTGAGCGCAGGCCTAAAACCGTTCAGCCGCTTACATTTTCTCACAGGAATTCTCTCTTACGTCAGCGCTCCATTATGGATCGCGTTCATGTTGGTCACCATCGCCGCACTCGTTTTTGGCCCCAACCAGAGTCTTGCCGAAGACAATACGGCAGAGCTGACGGCCGGTTTATTCGTCGCATCCATGGCCATGTTGCTGACGCCAAAACTCTACGGTCTGCTGGTGACGGCGATCGAACGTAAAAAGCGGTTTGGAAAATCGAACCTGTTTTCCCTGACGATCAGCGTACTATTAGAAACTTTCACATCCATTTTAATGGCCCCCATTTTTGCGATTTATCACTCGACGTTTGTCGCGTCCGTCTTCACCGGAAAGTCCGTACAGTGGAAGGCTCAGCAGCGCGACGAACGAGGCGTATCCTGGTCCGAAGCGGCCGGCAGTTTTTGGAAAATGACGCTGATCGGCGTCGTCACGACACTGTTGGTGGGTTGGTTAACGCCCGACCTGGTTCTGTGGTACGGCCTGTTTTCTGCCGGACTGATCCTGTCGATTCCCTTGGCCGTGGCCGTCGCCAGTTCCAGCATCGGACGAAAGCTAAAGGCGCTGAAGATTTTATCGGCCAGCTCCGAACTGCGTCAGCCTCCCATCGTCGGTGCCCGAGACCAGTGGGAAGCACAAATCAAGTCCGCTGTTGTGGACGCACCCGACGCGTTATTCGAACGAGTCATCACCGACGAAGCAACGATGCTGTCTCATTGCCGAATGTTGTATCTGACCGACAATGAAAGCCCGTTATCGGCGGAAACGAATGCGTGCGTTGAAGAGGTCTCCGCCAGCGGCGACCTGTCTGAACTCCCCGACGCGGTTCGGTTTCAGATCCTCACTAATCCCGATGCACTGATGGCCCTCGGTGAAGCCTTCCAAAAGCAACGGCAGTAAGAACGCAGTGCCGTTGAATGAACGATTAAAGCAACTGGCCAATGGCAGTCGGAGACGCAACCTGAGCGACCAACCCGCCGACGTGTGCCGGCTAATCGTGGAACTTAAATAGTCGCTGACCAAACGAGGCGTCGATCAGACTTAACATCGAACGATCGTTGCCGCCGACGGACCCTCCGTTCCAAAAGTCTTCTGTCGAAATCCTGCGGCGCAAATCAATCGACCAGGGCTTGATCGCCTCTTTCGCGCTCTGCCCGCTTTCTGCTTCGGATTCAAACCTCAACGCCGCCAGCGGGACCGCCGCTTCCACCGTCCAACTGTCTTCATCTTCTGTTTGACTGACGTACCAATTCGGGTCCCAATCCGAAAGCACGTCGAACGATTCGTTAACCCACCCGCGGTGATCAATCGTAAGTTGAAACTTCGTGCGACCGTCTCGATCACAATCCAGCCCGATCTCGATTCGATCTCGATTGAGCAAATTCGCATCTCGCACACGCCGTTTCTTTTTATGCGAGTAGTTGTAATCGGGCCGCTTATTGATCCGCGCGATGAAAAAAAGAAACTCACTATCGTGACCGAAGAAAACGACATCCGAGTTCTCCATCTGTTGAAATGTCTTCTTCTCGAAGGCAGATCGCCACACATCATCGTCAAACTTCCCATCTAAAACAGGCCGTTTTTCGGTCTTCAAGCAAACCACATCGTCCCCTGCAATCGAATTGCCGACGCCCTCCAACCATTGGATTTCACGTTGGATCCTAGGACCCAGCGTGGGGGATTCCTTCAGGAGTTGCTGTAATCTTTCTATGGATTGGGTTGGCTGATCCGAGTTCCTCAGCAAGGCCAATTCGACGCCGATCGTCTGATCACTGAGCGCCAAATCTGGATCGCCGCCACGCAATCGTGCTAAATACTTCGCCGCCAACTGCCGCCGACCGGCGATGAATTGGCTCCACGGAATTTTGGCTGCTGGAGCGTCGATCGAATCAATCGGTTCAATTGCGGAGGCCTGACGGATCTCCGACGGAGCCGTCTCTGCGATTTTGGCCACTGCCGGGACAGCGGTCGCGGCTGTCGAATGTTTTGGCTTTCCCGCGAGTGCGTCGCCCAACTCAAATAATTTCTTCTCCGACGCGCTGTAAACAACATCATCGTCGGACAAACGGATCCTCCGCTGGTTCTTTATTTTACGGGTGAGCAGATCTTTGTCTGGCACCGCCCATTGTAACTGCTGGTCACCATTGGCTTCGTTGCTGACCTGAAGTTCAGTCACCAATTGATCGCCGGAATCAACCGCGGCGGCAACCGGACGGATGTTGGGCAGCGTCTTGACGCGTATTTTAGAATAGGCGCGTCGTGAATACTCTTCCGAACTGTGAAAGGCGGCCAACCATAAGAGACTGGCCGGCGTGAAAGCGTGTTCGGGCATCCGTTGCACCAAGAAGTCCATCGTCTTTGCCGCCAGTTCTGGTTTATCTGCTTCGAAGCAATCATCGGCCAATTCGATCAGCCAGTTTCCAGCCGTACTTCGGTCGGCGGCCACCATCAAACTGAGCATTTCATTCTGCCAAGCGAACACCGAATCGGGTTCGTTGATATCTGTCTTTAAGATGCGTTTAAACGTTTCTCGTTTTTGGTTTCGACGTCCTATCATCGAGAGGTTTCCCGGCGGATGCTCGGTCGCGGCGCGGCGCGGCACCGCAAGTAGCCCCGTCATCAGGTCCGAATCTAAAGGAACCGCTGTCGTTGACTGCCCCCCTGCCCCGCGTCCTAAAAACCGGACCACGCGATAGGATAATGGCTTGGTCGGCAACCGCCTTGGTCCCAACAAGGCCTTGCTGGTGAAGATTCGATCGCTGATGGAGGCCGATAGATTCGGTAAGAACTTCTCACCACTGACAGACATCGAACCGGCGACGTCCGCGATCGCCATACGATCGACCTGCCATGGTTTTAGATGGATTGCGTCATAACGATCGGGTTCGAAATTGGAATCCGCCGCGCTATGGACGGCCATCGTCAACAGCTTCTCTCGATCTAACGTCGCCGCAATGGACTGTTTCATCGAAGGGTTAAGCACGATGCAGGACGGTCGCTGAGTGCGTATTTCGGTGACCAATCTTCGAATCACCGCCGCCTGCTGACGTTTGGCATCACGAACGTCAGGCAGATTCAATCGGCCAAACGCGGCATTGCCGCATCGACTGGCCGCCTGATGCAAATGCGTATCAACGTGCGCGATACCGACGACTGAGCACAGAATGTCATCCTCACAAGCGTATTGGGCCAACAGTTCGAGCGGCAGTTCTGCCACGTCGAAACACACACTCATTAGGCCCACGCGTGTTTGATTCCCTCTTTGGATCTGCCACGTTTGGCCTCCGTCGGTGGTCGCAATGATCATTCCCAAATCACCGACCGCCCAACCGTGAGCTTCGTCCACGAAAACAATCTGATGTATGGCTGACGTGATCGGCGTCGCGTGAATTTTGACTGCGCTTGATTGTTTATCGACCGACACCAAACAGCCGCCGGGCTTCCCCGCCGCCCAAACTTTGGTTTCGGTGGCCGTCACCGTTTGAAAATCTATTTGCCCCAAAGACAAACGATTGGCCTGGATTGCGCGTGGTGATTGCCACGACAATCCTTGGTCGCGTGTTTGAAAAATAGCCCCCAGCGCACCCACCGCCCAACCGTCCCCAGGGCTGGTCACCACGATATCAGCAAAGTGTTGTCGGCGGTCGGCCAAGACCCCTCCGTTGTCGACTTTGTTGCCTTGAGAGAACTTCAACTGCCCCGTCGCCGAGACTCCGATCAGTCGCTGTCCCTGCCGCGCCGCGGCCACCCAATCGTGACGTTGCTTACGATCGGCCAACGACTGACCCTGCCACGTCTGTCCGCCATCGTGGGTGAAAAAAATCCCAGAACCGAAGGAGCTGCTGGAGTTTCCGATCGCCCAGCCGGTATTGTGATCGGAAAAATGAAGATGTTTGATATGCGGCGGCGTCGTGTTGGTGATGACCTGCCAGTTGACGCCACCGTCCACGGTCTTTAGGACCACACTGCGTGTCCGGTCTAACAACGGTACGGCGTAACCTCCAGCGGCCCAACCGTAACTCTCGTTGAGAAAGTAAACGGAGTTCAGTTGGCAGGTGACTTTCGATGAAGACAATTTTGACGTCGCGACGGCTGCCTGCACGCGCCGGTCCTTCACCCCGTTGAGCTTTTCTCTCAGCGACAATTGCCCGAGGGCTTGGTTCCAATCTTCGACCGCGCGATTCACATCGGCGACCGCATTCCAGCGCTGCCCGCCGTCGGTGGTCTTGAGAATCACACCATGGTCTCCCACAGCCCAGCCTTGCCGAGCGTCGATAAGGTGGATGTCTCGCAGGGCCGATTCTTGCTGCCAGGATTTGGGCAACGGTTCGGTGCTGAGCCCTTGCCCGGCCGCCGGTGAATAGGCCAACAGAACGCTGCTGATTAGCGCTGTCCAATAAACGTATTTTCCTGAAAGAAACATGCGGTGAGTTTACGGAAAATCGGATATCAAGCCCAGATGAATCTCACTGGGTTATATAATCGCTATATTTAGCGGTTGAGCAAAATTCGTCGCGTCGAAAACGGTCAAACGTCGATTTTCAAACAGTCGTGGGGTAACCTCACTGAAAATGTGAATTCGTTACACCAGCACCTTGAACCAACCCTAGCAAAAACCGAGAATCCCGTGGCCGAGCATTCCAAATATCAACAGAACATCATAAAAAACTACTACGACAACCGCGAAAATATTTCGCTGCAACGTTGTCAGGAATTGGTAACCGAACTGTACCTGTCCGAAGGTAAAAAACGAGCCAAGAACTGGGAGCGCATTGAAGGCCATCTGTTGAAGTTAGAAGTTAAACAGCAAACGATCGACCATCTCAAAGCACAGGATGATCCGCAACTGGTCGCAAAATTAGTCGAGCGACTGGGCAAGGAAGTTTCCTAGGGAAACAGAACCTCAGGCACCATGAAATCACTCCCCGAAACATCGCGCGAGCAATTGCGCGGCACGACGAAGGTCTTACAAGCGGTCTCTGCATCGATGGCGACCGCGGCCCTCATTGGCGGCATCGTCATCATCGGTCTGTTGCCCGAACCGCTTAATAACCAGCCCAACATGCTGGTGATGCTGGCTGCTTTCACGGGGATGGTTTTCTATGGGCTGTCTTTTATTGTGGCCGCCATTTTCAACCAATCGGTCGCCGCAGACGAAGCGCCCTCGGAAACCCAAGTCAAAAAGGTGGCATCGCAAATCGCGAATTCGCACGTCATCCGTTGTGCAATCATTGAAGGCGGCATCTTTTTGAATTTGATGGTGTTACTACTTGAGCGGAACTTCATTTCGGTGGCTGTCATCGCGCTGGGTTTTCTGCTGCTGTGCGTTCTCTTTCCCACACATGGCAGGTTCGCAAACGCGATCAGTCGACGGTTGAAGTAAATCGCCAACATCCCGCCTGTTGATCACACACTTCACGCCGAAAGTTCTCGGACGGAATTCCATTGAGGCCGATGCCACTTCAAAAGCCAGCTCTGTCGCGCGAAGGGATAGTCGGCGATTGATTCGACCGGTTGATAGAAAATCTCCAGTGCTTCACTTCTCTGCAACCACTGAGATCGAGGTCCACTTTCATCGAAAGTGCGGGTGAGCCTGGCGGCCAATTGATTCGTCTCCCCGGCGTACAGCGCCTTGCCGTCGGGTTCTCTGATCAGATAAACGCCGGGCCCCGAATCAATGGAATTGATTTTCAGATCCGACACCAGAATACCTTTTTGCTTCTTCAGCCCATGATTCATTTGAGCGATGCCAAAGTCTTTGGGCGCTCGTAAAGCCGCTCTCTTCCTAGCGTAGCTACCTTCTTTTCGGAGCTTCATCGCTGCCCAGCGGTAATCAAGCGGCTGAAATCCTGGCGCGAACTTGCTTGCCAGATCATCAAACTGTGCCGCGATCCGCGGATCACAAAATATCTCTTCCAGGCTCATGCAGTACTTATTAGCAATCTGACGCCAAGCAATTTCGCTGGCGTAGATGTAGGTGCTGATTTGCTTCCAATCAATATTCGTTCTCAGCTTTGTCTGGACGTTGTAGGTATTGAACTTGCCGGCTTTGCGTGCCCGGAACAGAAAACGATTGCGCTCGGCACAGCTGCCAGGAATTGACAGGCGATCGCAGTGCATTTGAAAATCTTCGTTAAGGATAGGGTCCGCAATCAACCGGTCCGTCGAGTATCCTCGACTTGAGTTTCCAAACGCTTCGATGATCCCGTCCAACTCGCAGGCAAGTTCATCGTGAATCGTCTGCTCATTAGGCAGCAACGACATCTGCTCTTTTGAGTTGGGATCCTTGTTACCTTTTTCTTCTTTTGCCAACAAGTTTTTCATCGAAGGCTCCGGCGAACCGTCCAATGGATCACCGGCGACGATCCGCTGGAGCCTTTTTCGACCGAGCCGGACGTAATCTTTTGACAGCTCGAAGGCGCAAAACTGCCGGCCCAGTTTCTTCGCCACGGCTACCGTTGTCGAACTTCCTGAGAAGGGGTCGATAACGATGTCGTTCTCCTGGGAACAGGCTCTGATAATGCGCCCCAGCAATTGCTCGGGCATCTGGCATCCGTGAAAGCCGGCTCTTTCTTTGAACGTTCCAGCGACGCGCGGGAAGTGCCAGGTGTCTTCGTCGGGATTGAAGCCGTCGACCAATTCTTGGGGTCTTAAAATCCATGTGTCGTCAGGCATTCTGCCTTTGGAACTGGCTCTGGAATCGTTGTAGATCAGCCGCCGCGCCGACGGGACGCGTAAGTCCATGTCTTCGTGATTGAAAACGAAATCTTGTTTGTCTTTTACAAAGTGGAACAGATGAGCGTGAGAGCGCGTGAACTTCTTTTTACAGTTGACGCCAAAAGTGTAGTACCAGATCACCCAACTTCGACAATGGAAACCAATTTTCTGCGCCTCCACTTTTAGCTCCGCGGCGTATTCGTCTCCGATAGCCAGCCAAAACGTGCCGTTGGGTTTGAGCGCGCGGTGAACTTGGGCCATCCACTGCCGTGACCACTCGAGATACTGGTCGTCCTTCAGACGATCTTTGTATTGGTCATATTTGAATCCGATATTAAACGGGGGATCGGCGAACGCCAAATCGACGGATCCTGCGGGGATATTCTTTAGACCTTCGACGCAATCGCCTTGGTGAATTTTGCCGACCAGACCAGAAATTTTTTTCGCCATTACTCTGCTCCTTGAATTTTCCCTGTCGCCTCGTGGCTGGCCGTTGGCGCGTTGTTTACAGGTGTGGATTTTAACAGTTTTTTCGAACTATTGGAGGCTTTGAGTTGCGGTATTGGCGAAACCTGCCGTTTCTTAAAATAGTCTATCCGTCATTCGACAGGCGCGCGCGTAGTAAGTGCCGGAAAAACGTGCGCTCTCCGCAAATAGGCAAACCAAATGCTTCTCGGATTGATTATCACAGGAGAAGAACGGCTGCTTCGTTTGGGTAAGCGCCCCTCTGCTGATGAGCCCGCCGCAAGAGGTGCGCCCAAAGGTGCGGGTTGAGAGCCCACACTACGGGGCTGGGAAGATTTCTGCGCGGAGATTTTTCCAACGTTTCTCAAGATAGTCGAAACGCTCGGTAATCTCGAATCTCAGCGCCGTAAGTTCGGCGATGGTGCGGCCGTCGCGATCGTGTTTTTGATTCTCAAGATGGGAGCACTCGGTCAACGCCGTCACTGTTTGCTCGAGCGCCACCTGCGCGTCGATGACATCGTTTTGCAATTGCATCACTTGAAATTCGATGGACTTTGTTTGGCGCTGCCGCTGATCGAGCCGGTCATTACGGTCGGCGATCAATTCGTGCTCAAGCTGCATCTGGCGCGTCCAGTGATGCTGCTCGGATCGCAATTGGGTTTGCTGTTTTTCCAATTCGGTTCGCCAACGGATCAAATGCTGACCCAGTTGCTGAAGTTGCTTGGTGTCGGAAAACTGAATCGCGCCTTCATCACGAGGCTGATGAAGTCGAATCACCGGACGAAGTGGCGGGGCATCGGGAGTTTCTTCTGAGGATGCGGCAACAACCCCGCCGAAATCGTGTTCAATCCTCGTCACACCCAAACCCTTGAGAACGGTGGGCAACTTCGAGACCGGCTGCGAAACGGATTTTTGCGCTCTCAGCGGCATAGAAAAGGCTCGTCGGCGATGGAGTGTAGACGGAGGGGAAAAAGGTTTCCTCCACTACGTTTCATCGGCATCGCACCGAGTAAACTGGCAGATTCAAACGCGGTTCCGAATGTGCCGGTTAGGTAAATAGTTTTTACCACAGCAACGCTAGGAAGCCGAATTAGAATTACCGTAGCGGGGGTACGTAGACACCGTGACCCCTGTTGGCCCAAAGCCACGCCACAACCCTACGACGCCGAAGTCGCTTCGTTGACCGAAATTATGAACGTTTCATCCGATTCCGATTCCTTCCCCAAAAATATGGGAACCGGAACGCCCGGACTGAACACGCGCGGCAGAGCAAACGCTGCCGCAAAAAAAACAAGCATTCAGATTCCGCGTCCGGCGCAGTTGCCCTCCACCGATTCGCCACCTCCTCCCGCAATCAATATCGACGTCGCCGAAGAATCCATCGACGCGCGGATGACCGAGCGATTGAGGCGGAACCGGAAATCGCTTTCGTCGATGATGGCCAGCTTCATCTTTCACGCGCTGTGGATCGCGGTGTTGTTCTATTTGGCGTCGCCAACAAAGCAGGTTCCCAAACCGATTGCGATCACGGCCACCATTGAATCGGTCGCCAACGACAGCCCGCTGGAAACGTTCACACCCGCCGAGATCATCACAAAAGTTGAACAGCCTTTTGAATCACCGATAGACGACACCCAACAAAGCTTGGCCGAAGCGGTCGATCCCGCAGCCGCCCAGCCTGAAACGGTTGCCATTCCCAAGGTAGCGATCCAACCGGTGTTACCGACGGTTGCTTCGACCGACGCGCGTGACGCGGCTGATACGAAAACAGCGCGAATCACCGGTGGTGGAATCGAGGGCCGTGATCCCAAAAGCCGTGCCGCGATCGCGGCCGCCCGCGGGGGGTCGCCCCAAAGCGAAGCAGCCGTCGAGGCGGGGCTGCGATGGATCGTCGAACATCAAAATCGCTACGACGGTGGCTGGAGCTTTCAGCAGCAGTGCAAACAATGCCGCCATGACGGACGCTCGCAATCAGACAACGCGGCGACGGGGTTGTCTTTGATGGCGCTGCTGGGTGCTGGATATACCCACCGCGCGGGGCCTTATCAAGAAAGCGTGCAAAACGGACTGGATGTGCTGTTGCGATATCAAGACAGACGAAAAAGTGAATTCGGTGGACCCTTTGTCGATGTGTCAGCTGCTGGCATGTACACGCATGCAATCTGTACCATCGCAATCGCCGATGCTTACGCGATGACGAAGGACCCGAAGCTGGAGGAACCTCTGCGGCTGGCCCATCAGTACATCCTCAACGCTCAGCACAGTGAGGGCGGTTGGCGTTATCGCCCCAACAGTCGCGGCGACATGCTGGTCACGGGCTGGCAAGTGATGGCGCTGAAATCGCTGCAACGGTGCGGCATCGAAACTCCTGCGGACGTTTATGATGCCACGATCGCGTTTGTGGAATCACTGCAACAAAGTAATGGATCGGAGTATCGGTATTACTTCACCGAAGCCCGAAGCAGCAACGTGGCCACCGCGGTGGGGTTGCTGAATCAGATGTACTTGCAGTGGCCTAAGGATCACCCCTCTTTGGATTTTGGGGCCAATAATTTGATTGACCGGAGAGTGTCCAAGGACGATATCTATTTTAATTTTTACACTACTTTATTGCTGCATCACCTCCAGCACGATGGCTGGGAATATTGGAACGAAGCGGTCCGAGAGCGTCTAATTAAGACTCAGGCAAAACGGGGCCACGAAACGGGCAGCTGGCATTTCAAGCACAAACACGGCGACGTTGGTGGTCGTCTATACACCACCGCAATGGCCGTGATGACACTAGAAGTATATTATCGCTACAGCCCTCTGTTTGGCTCCGATGATGACTTAACCAAAAATCCAACTCAATAATAGCTCGGCGGCTTCGCAGTCCTCCCTTCCAGCAGTAGCAACCATGACCGATATTATCAGCCCCGTTATTCCCGTTTTGGACATCATGATCGGGCAAGTCGTATGGGCCAAAGGCGGCCAACGTCATGAGTACCGCCCCGTAGATTCGAAACTGATCCAAAACAGCAATCCAGTCAACGTCGCCCACGCCGTTTACAATCAAACCGGATCTCAATGGTTGTACGTTGCGGACATTGATAGTTTCGCCGGGGCCAATCCCAATTGGGCCGTTTACCAATCACTGATTGACGCAGGTTTCAAATTGCTGATCGACGCGGATTGGATTTCGGGTAATCGTATCGATGCCGTGATAGCGGAGTTTGCCAATTCGGATAATTCCGACGGCGTGAAACTTATCGTCTCCACCGAAACGATTGAGTCGCTGGATCAGTTCAGCATTTTAAAGAAACTGCTGGCGGCGGGTATTGATGTTTGTTTCAGTATCGACATGCAGGGTGAACGCGTCATCGCCAAGACTCCCGAAGTCGCCGCGCTGTCGCCGCTTCAATTAGTTCACCAAGCCTACCAATATGGCGTCCGCAACTTCATTTTGCTGAACCTAGAAACCGTTGGCACCAATTCTGGTATGGAAATAGAGACCTCAACGTTTGACCGCAAGGCATTGATTACAGAGATCGCTAACGAGCTGCCGGACGTGCGGCTGGTTTCCGGCGGCGGCGTTCGCGACCACGCGGATTGCCAAGCATTTCTGTCAGCCGGTTGCCAGCAGGTTCTGGTGGCGTCGGCCATCTTCGATTGTCGCATCACGCCCGATGAAGTCGCAATGCTCCAACCGTTCCGCAATCACAGCAAAACCCGCGATGCGTTCGTGGCAAAGGCGTAGAGGTGGTGGATCTTCTTAAAAGATCCTTCTTTGCCCATTCTCCGCCCCGTTCCCTGCTTTCTCTCCGCCGGAACTTTTAAGACGCTCCATCACGCTGCACGCGAAAACCGAACGATCCCCTGCCCTGAATTAGCAAAACACCCAACCTTGATGGCCGCGTGTACCTCAAGGCCGATTTATCAGCAAATTCTCCGAAGCGACTTCTTCCTCGGATTGCAATGTTCCTCAAATCGCATCCTTCGATTACGATGCTCAGTTGAAATTGCAAGACGAAAACAAACATAAGGCGTGCGATACG
The DNA here is from genome assembly GCA_964408465.1 of uncultured Pirellulaceae bacterium. GTDB lineage: Bacteria > Planctomycetota > Planctomycetia > Pirellulales > Pirellulaceae > Mariniblastus. The sequence continues at coordinate 8,018 of CAYOZV010000030.1, read as the reverse complement.
ATGAAGGTTGGATTGGTGGGTTGGCGAGGCATGGTCGGTTCGGTGTTGATGCAACGCATGCGGGCAGAAAAGGATTTCGATTTGATCGAACCAACCTTTTTCAGCACCTCCAATGCTGGCGGCGACGCACCGGACGTGGGCCAATCTGCTGCCAAACTTCAAGACGCCAACAGCATTGAGGCCCTGGCCGAACAAGACGTCATCATCACCTGCCAAGGCGGTGACTACACCAACGGCGTCCATCCAGCGCTGCGTGAAAGTGGTTGGAACGGACACTGGATCGACGCCGCCTCCGCGCTCCGCATGTCCGACGACGCGATCATCATGCTGGACCCCGTCAATCGGAAATTGATCGACCAAGGCATTGAATCTGGATGCCGTAATTGGATCGGCGGCAACTGCACAGTCAGCCTGATGTTGATGGCGTTGGGGGGATTGTATGAGGCAGGATTGATCGAGTGGATGACGGCGATGACCTACCAAGCCGCCTCAGGGGCCGGCGCGAACAACATGCGCGAACTACTTTCGCAGATGGGGGCCGCGAATGCTTCTGTCGCCAATCAATTGGCGACACCCTCTTCAGCGATTTTAGACATCGACCGAGAAGTGGCCGCCGCCATGCGATCCGATGCGTTCCCCACGGAGTACTTTGGCGTTCCGCTGGCCGGCAGCCTAATCCCTTACATTGATAAACAACTGGAAAATGGCCAATCCAAAGAAGAATGGAAAGGCCAATCCGAAACCAACAAGATCCTGGGACTCACCCCCGGCACAATTCCTATCGACGGCGTCTGTGTTCGCATCGGAGCCATGCGTTGCCACGCTCAAGCCTTAACGGTCAAGCTGACCAAGGATGTTTCGATCGAGGAAATTGAATCGATGCTGGCCAATCACAACGATTGGGTGGAAGTCATCCCCAACGATCGCGACGCCTCGATCGAGCGTCTCACACCGACGGCGGTCACCGGCACCCTCAAAGTGCCTGTCGGACGTTTGCGAAAATTAAACATGGGCGACCAATATCTCGGCGCGTTTACCGTCGGTGATCAACTGTTGTGGGGTGCGGCCGAACCGCTCCGCCGCATGTTGAGAATCCTGCTCCAAGGGTAAGCATACGGTTGACCAGCGGCCCAATGTTCGTAGTGGATTTTGTTAAAAATCCGGCGGCTCCTGATCAATTTCGACTCCTATCAAATCTCTTAGGCAATGACCGCATTATCAGACCGATAGTAGCATGCCAGTTGGGCTACCTTCGGCACACCGTTCATCGAATCAACAAACCGAAAGTCAACCTTCTTTTTAAAAAAGTTTGAAAAGAAAAGTGCGAACGACAGCATTCAAAAAATTATGTTTTGTGCGCATTGATCTTCTGCGCTCTTGCAAGTGTATTTATAATTGGTGGGTTGTTGCAGATCGCTGCCCCGAAAAGGATCTTGTGATTGTTCAATTTGGCGAAGCTGTTTCAACACTGACTAATGTACGTTTTTGAAATGGCGTTTGCGTGTTATCGGTTCGACCAAAAATTACCGACCTCAGTTTTCACCTGTTCGGCAGATCTCTTCATCCAGAACTGTTTAAGCTGGGTAGCAGCCGTCTGTACGAACGTGAGAATTATTTGCTGAACGTGAACATCACAACTGATGGTCACTGGATCTCGTTCGAGCACAAGAACTTCATTTTTACCGAAGTCAGCGCCAGTGCTCACCACCCGCTGCCGAAATCGCAGATGCTGATTTCGCACCCCATCGAAGGCACTTGTCGCAACAACATGCCGCTGTTGGACGGTCAGATTCAATACGAATCGACCGTACAGTTTGAAAACGTCGATGCGAAAACGTTCGTCACCATCCAGCAGCACCTAAGTAAGCAAACCGATCACTCCCAACCCAGTGGGTTGGTGTACCGATTCCAATCCAACGGGCGGCTCGATTTTGGCGCCGTCAGTTACGTTGACGTGCAATCCTTTATCCACCACGTCAAGATTCGGGCCTACCACACCTTCCCCGACACCTGCGCCGTGCTTAAAAGCGAAACGTTATTCAAAATCGTTTGACTTTCGACCTTTATCGTTTCACATTTGACCTTTGACGCCTTCAACGTAGTGGATCTTGTTAAAGATCCCGCGCTGCCTTTA
>CAYOZV010000030.1:1833-5784 GCA_964408465.1 uncultured Pirellulaceae bacterium | reverse complement strand
CGCGAACAGGAGCTTTAACAAGGCTCCACTACGAGCATACTTTCCACCGAATCAAACGCTGCCACAGCAGCCAACCAATCACCCCCACCAATCAAAACAACGTCCACTACCATGGACCTTTGACGCCTTCAACGTAGTGGATCTTGTTAAAGATCCCGCGCTGCCTTTACCCGAAAACGCAAAGGTAAAACCAAACCAAAGGTAAAACCAAACGCGAACAGGAGCTTTAACAAGGCTCCACTACGAGCATACTTTCCACCGAATCAAGCGCTGCCACAGTAGCACCACAGCAGCCAACCAATCACGCCCACCAGCGGAAACAACGTCCACCACGTATCGATCGGACCACCGCGATAAAGCGTTCTGAAAATCTGCATGGCGTGCCATGGGATTTGAATCGCCACAAAAAGATAGACGATCAAACTGGCTGAATTGAATGCCAGCGCTCTACCGATCTCAAGATTGCTAATTGAAATAAACGCGCGCGACATTCCGCAACCGGGACAATCCACACCCAACAGACTGCGGCTGCCGCAAACTTCGGGCAGCGGTTGGTTGATCAAGGGAAGGTACACCTCTTGATCGTCCTTTATCGTCATCAAAAACGACAACGACATCGCCGTCACCGCTAACAGCAAAACTGAAACACGAAAAATCAGTTCGGGTTGGTAGACTTGATTCAGTCGATCTGGCATAAATTCATCAATGCTTAATTTTGGCGGTGGTGGACCAAACCACCCATAAGATGACAAAAACCCGGACCCCTCACGGTCTAAAGCTTAACGATCCGTCGGCAGGCGTCGGCGTTTGGATCTGCAAAACGCGGTCGCCTGCCGTCTGATCGGTAAACTTGTTTTCGTGATCCCTAGGCGATGTTGCTCATGAAGCTATTGGTCTCGCCAAAACCCTGGTGCCAACAGAATCAAGATTGGAAATACTTCTAATCGGCCCAACATCATCAACCAAATAAACAGCGATTTGGTCAGCGGACTGAAATCAGCATAGTTCCGCGTCGCCCCCACCGTTCCCAGTCCCGGGCCAATATTATTCAACGTCGATGCGACGGCGCTGGCGGAATCAATCAATTTGTTGCCGCTATTGATGCCCCAAGTGGTGTCCGGTTCGAACAAGATCACAAACAAGAATCCAAAGACAAACAGCGTCGCAATCAAAGTGAAGTAAACCACGATCGAATGACGTAAGTTTTGATCGTCCAAGGGCTTGCCGCCGATCTTCAACGGTCGAACGACCCGTGGTTGATAAGCATGTTCAATCTCTAAACCCAAAATTTTCACCAGCAATACATAACGGATAACTTTCAGCCCGCCACCGGTGCTTCCGGCGCACCCGCCGACAAACATTAGCGCTAATAACGCCCCACGCCCGAAATCATTCCAAGCGTCAAAATCAGCGGTTCCATATCCTGTCGTCGTAATGATCGAGATCACTTGAAACAGACCGTTGCGAAAACCATGTTCAAACGTGTCGAAATCCGAATCGCCGTGAAGATATCCCAACACACACACAAATAGAGTAACAAACGCAATGATCCCGATATAAGTTCGGAACTCGAGGTCTTTGATCAACGCCAGCGGATTGCCGGTGAAGCATAAAAACAATAACGTGAAATTGGCACCGGCCAACAGCATAAATACGATCACCGTGTACTCGATCGCGATACCGTTGGCACCTTCTTTGACGAAGTGTCCCAAGCTGGCGTTGTAAGTACTGAATCCTCCCGTGGCCATCGTCGCAAAAGCATGACAGATGGAATCGAAAACGTTCATCCCAAAGAAGTAAAGAATGATGGCAAGGACCAAATTCAGCCCCGCGTAGGTCGCCGCGAACAGCCAAGCGGTGTGCTGCATCCGGACGCCGGAACTTTCTTGAGACGGGCCGGGCGTTTCGTTGCGCATCAGCGACTTACCCGCCGAACCCTGCCCCAACAAAACGACGAAGAGAGCGATGATTCCCAACCCGCCCAGAAAATGTGTGCTGGCCCTCCAAAATAAGATGCAATGCGGCACCATGTAAGGATCTTCTAAATCGCACAACACGGTGGCTCCGGTCGTACTGAATCCCGATTGGGCTTCAAACATGGAATCAACCAGCGTCATCTTCACCCAGGCTTGGCGAAAATGAGACGCTCGATCTGCAGGAGCATCCGATAGATCGCCCGGCCCAAGGATTCGATGTTCGAAATCCGGTTTGGTCTGCAAAAAGCGAAAAATTTCGACCGCGTTTGCTACGCCGGAGCGCTGCACCAGTGTGCGCCGCTCAAGGCCACGGGCATTGGCTTGAGCCACGGCCTTAAGCACTTGGTACTCGCGCGGTTCAATCTCCACCTTCCGCCATGACTGCCAAATCAAATACGGCGATTGGTTGACCATCACGGCCTGATGCTGATCGAAGATTCGAATCGACGGACCGCGCGATGTGCCACTGAGCACATACGGCAGCGCCCCCAGAACCGTCGCCAAGATCCAGCTCAATCCAACCACCGCCATCGCTTCTTTACGGAACAGTTTTCCTTGCGACGACCTCCCGTACAGCAGCAATAGGCCGCCCATAGCCCAACTGATGGCGGCGCTGGCGATCAAGCCAAGGATGCCGTCGATTTCCCAATGTTCGATCGTGACGACGGAATGGGTGTGCCAACCTAACTGGGGCCACGCCCAGATCAGACTGAACAACATGCCCACGCCGATCAAGATGGCCAGGATGCCTAGGTATTTTGAAAGTAAGCGCGTGTTCATATATTTGTTTAACCATCGACCGTCGGCCTGTAGGGGCATCCATTGCCAGAAACGACCGCTACAACATTTGATCTTCGATGCCCTCTTCTGTTTCTTCGTGCGGCTGCCAACCAAACCTTCCGCCTATTACGGTCGCCAACGCCGCCGAGATCATCGACAGCAGAATCATCCAGCGGAACGCGTCGGGGCAATCGCCGGACAGCAATTGTTGCAGCCAACTGACAAACACAACCACCGCCGCAAAAATGACATGTCCAAAGTGCGAAAAAGGGGCGATCTTCACCACGACAAAACCCGCGCAAAAACTCCCTAACACCCCGACAACAAAGACAATCCAAAACAGGCTGGAAGGAATAAATTGAATCGGGTCCACGTCCCATTGTTGATTGAACTCTTCACTTGGCAGCGCCCATCCGGCGGCCACTTCGGGGAAGAAATTCGGCGTCAAAATCAACAATAAAAAACTACCGACCCAGAAAAAATTGCTGATCAAATAGCCTATCGCTACGGTACAGAAGCTGTGGATCATTTGACCCGGTGGGATTGGACCCGAAAAATTCGACAAGGTTGCCTCGTGTTTGATAGCAGGAGTTTTCTACAGTTTACCAAGTTTTTCAATAAATGCCTGCTGGCATAAAAACCGTTTAATCTTGCTTTGAAAGGGAATTTTCACTATCTAAAGGATCGAAGGCTTTGCGTCCCCTAAGCGTCGCTTGGGAATTGATACGCAAAATTCACACTCCTTTTTTTGCGACAACGTGTTGTTATACCAGCCTGTTGTGGCCAACCCAACGCAGCAAACCTCTAAGGATCAAAACCATGACCATTACCAGAATCAGTTCATTTTTGGCAATTGCAATCATTGCCTGCACCTTCGCCAAAACATCTTCTGCTCAATTCGGACCGCGGCAGGGAGTGGTCGGAGGAGCGATCCTCGGCGCTATTATTGGCGACCAAAACAACGAGGCACTTGCCGGGGCTGCGATTGGTGGGTTAGTCGGCGGTGTTGCTGGCCGCGCGATCCAAAACAACAGCTTCAATAGATACCAAGGTGGATACCAATACGTTCAACCGCAACAGTACTATGCTCCGGCGCGTCCAGTGTATTACCCACAACAACGGATTGTCACACCCGTTTACGGCGGCGGATTTTATGGCGGTGGTGTTCGTCGCGGTTGCGGCGGCTGGTAACATC
>CAYOZV010000030.1:0-1733 GCA_964408465.1 uncultured Pirellulaceae bacterium | reverse complement strand
GGCGGCGGATTTTATGGCGGTGGTGTTCGTCGCGGTTGCGGCGGCTGGTAACATCTGCCAGTTTATGGCGTTTGCCATTTGCACAGTTTGATTATTTGAAAGCTTCTCCCTCTCAACAGGGAGAAGTTTTTTCATAGGCGAACGCGGTTAGCATTTGGCAACACGCAATAGTTTTCCGTCGCCAAGCGCGAGGCTACGACAGTGCCTATTTGTCATTTTTGCTATCACGGTGAAAAACTCGGCACAAATTTGGTTCAAAACGGGTCTATTTGAATCCAGAACAAACGGGCCTACGAACCCGTCAACATCAAGCGATTAGTCAAAATAAGGAGTTTCTTTGTCTGACGCGAAACCGGTGCTGCCTAGGATAGCGGCCGGGGACAATACAGCGGTTGATGAATGCCTACAGCGGTACGGCGGTTTGGTCTGGTCGCTTGCTAGGAAGAGATGCGCCGATGTGCAACTGGCCGAAGATGCCGTTCAAAACATCTTTGTGCATTTATGGAAGGTCGCCGCAACCTTTGACGAAAATATTGCTAACGAAACGACCTTCATCGCCATGGTCGCGCGGCGGCGGTTGATTGACTACCAACGGAAACAGATGTCCAAAAAGGATTTCGTCCAATGTGAATTTGACCATCTAGAGATGAAATCCGGTGAACCCTTGGCAGTGATGGAAATCAACGAAGAAGCCGATCGCGCTCGAGCGATACTCAACCAACTGCCTGAAGATCAGCAGACCGTGATCCGGCTGAGCGTGTTTGAGGGTCTTTCCCATTCGAAGATCGCCGACCAAACGGGCCTGAAGTTGGGGACAGTGAAAACACATATTCGCCGTGGCCTAACAAAAATTCGTGAATCGCTGTTCAAAGAAAACATTAAACAGAATAAAACAAACAAAACCGCTGCATCCAAGAAAAGCATTTCAGCCAACGGCGGCACAGCGGTTGAGAAAAACGCGTACTCTCTTTCGAATCACACTCCCCCAAACGCTGCCACCGGAAAGCTTGGCGGGTTACGCTCCAACTAGGTTTCGCTCCAATTAAGTTAAGCTCCAATTAGAACAGACTGCCATGAATCTCGACTCCGCCATTCTCGACTTGATCATCGAACGATCCACGTGCGGTCTATCGTCAAATGATCAAATTAAGCTGGACCAACTGATTCAAAATTCGAACAATCCCGATGCCGTCCTAAAAGAGATTGACTTATTCGAGCTCTCCATTGCGGCGTTGGAACTTTCTCAAATCAATGATGACGCGACCGAACAAGTGATTTCCAACCAAGCGTCACTGAACCCCGCGATCAAAGAACAGATTCGAGTTCAAGCGATCCAAGCGATCGGCGTCAACGCTGCGATTGCAGCGACTAACCCGGCCAACCCGATTGCCCCAAAGGCCGCCGATGATCGAGTGCTCAACAGGCCAGCGACGCCGTTGGCGAAAACCCCAACGGATCGCGCTTCGTCGTTGAGAGGCATTTTCATTTGGACCATTGCCGCGGCCAGTTTACTAGCACTGGCGATGTTCATCCGTCAGGGCCAAAGTTTTGAACCGAGCAATGCGTTGGCGAGAAGTTCAATAGATCGCCCCGTCGTTCCGCCAGCCGATTTGGTAGACGACATCATGCCCAACGATGAACAGATGAAGAAATTTCTGGGATCCACCCCCGAAGATTTACTGACCCTTTCATGGGCGCCGGTCGACAACAAGAACGTCACGGGAGAAGTTTTC
>CAYOZV010000029.1:24174-33302 GCA_964408465.1 uncultured Pirellulaceae bacterium | reverse complement strand
AGAGCCCAACCTACCCGAAGCAATCCGCTTCGAAGGCAGGTTGTGGTGCAAAAGTCGTTAAAGTGAGTGCCACTGCGCGTTAGCCGCATCCGGTTTCCGTTGGCAACACCATTATACCTGATCGTTTGCATCGCTCGTTGAGCGCGGAATTGTCTAACGAAAGCAGAAGGTAAACGTTTTTGACCAGAACGCTATCCACTCAAGCGGAACCCAATCGCGTTTGAAGTTCCGACCGCCACGCGGTGGATAACTGCGGAACGGCGACCAACTGTTGGATCGTTTTTGCGTCAGCGGTGTTTTGATAAAACAATCTGTTTGCTCGGGCGATTGAAAAACGGTCGTGAGCCGGAGGGTTCAACGGAGTAACAGCGATCGAGTCGCCGCGGCTGACCGTGCCCGTTTGGATGACGCGCATGTACCATCCGGTTTTGCCCGTGTGGATGGTATCGGCGGTAAGCGATTTAGCTTGCCAGCGTCGGGCCAGTTTCCAGCACGGCTGCCGGGGTTGTGAGACTTCGAAGATCGCGGAGCCGATTTGCCAGCGATCGCCAATGGCTACGTTAGATTCGTCCAGTCCCGCCACCGAAAAATTCTCTCCGAACGCTCCGGCGGTGAAATCGGGGCGGTCCAATTCCGCCTGCCAGTAGGCAATATGCTGGACCGGATAAACGCAGATCGCCTTGTCCGCCCCCCCATGATGCTTGCGGTCGGCTTGTCCATCCCCATGAAGGCCTTCGGTGCCGACTTTGACGTCACCAAGAACCGCCGTTTTATAGATCGCCGTCGACCATGGTTTGGATGCCAATGGCAGCGCGGGATCGGCCGCCAACTGCTGTGGCGTGCCGACTTGGATCGAAATAAGCGTCTGCATATCGGGATCTTGAGTGGGGGAAAATCTGATCGCCGATGGCGGAAGTGCATGGGAATCGAACCCACCGATCACATGATTTCCATGCGACCCAGCGATTTTGAAGACCGTGGCCTGCACCAGCAGAGCAAGCACTTCCGTTACCATTTGCTGATGACGATTTTATCTTAGGTATCCGGTCCTGCCTACGTCTACGAAGGCGAAAAAGTCTCGTTAATGCTTTGTGCCAATTAGATTTTGGGTTTGGCCGTACTGGGATTCGCCAGAATTCCTCAAGCGTTTCGTAGAAGGGACATCTGGCGACGTCCACTACCCCCTAAGATTCAGATGCACTCGGTGGCGGAAAGCGTCCGCTGTTAAACGTGTTCGTCGTACAGCCGAAACAACATCTCGCGGCAGTTGTCTCCGAATTGATTCCTTAGTTTTTTGTAGTGGTCTTCGTATTGCTGCGTGCCCAAATGGTGAAGGATTCTACAAAAACGCGTTCGGTCAAAAGACGTTTGGTAAAAAATGGGTATTCCACCCAGAGCGCGGTGAGTGGTCACCAGCAACCCAATTCGTTTGCGGCGACAATCGGCGACCAACAGCATTCTTTGCAACCACGACAATCGCTCGACGCCGTCAATAACCAATAACGCGTTGCCAAGGCCGTCACCATCTCCGACTTCGCTTGCGGGAGCAGGGGAAGTGCTTAGAAGTCGCTGACAAATTTGAACCTCGCGGACGCCTCGGATGATTAAAAATTCGACATGCGCGAAACGTTGCTGCAACTGACGGGAAAGGTGGCGGATCAATGTCGTTTTCCCAGACCCATGCGGGCCAACAATTTGCCCCGTCCAAGACGCCGAATCAGCCCGCGCGATTAACTTTTGCAGGTCATCTTCGGCTGGAAAAAAATAGGGTATTTCGCCGGGAGCCACATGCCGTGTGGCAAAAGGGTTGTCTAACGCCGAGCAAGATTTTGGGGCGTTCTTGGAGGCGTTCTTAGGGGCGGACCGGTTCAATCGACCGGACGTTGCCGCAACGGCAGGGTCGGGGGCAGGGGATGCGGTTTGTCGCCGCCGTGTTGTTGGTTGTTTACTAAGCATCCGCGGTCGCTTTGGAGACGTCGGTGTCTTGGGGATCGCTGTCGTCGATCGTCCCAGAATCAAGTGCTTGATTATCGGCCGAACTGTTTCCACGGGTGTCGGGAACCTGCGCGTCGCCCAAGATAAAACCGTGGTCTTGATTAAGCTCCAGTTCATCGCCGTAGAACATGCGGACTCGGATGCACCACCGGACTTGAACGATCATGCCTGGATAAGACAACGGGCTATTGGGCAGGACCGTGCTGATGCGATGGGGACCTTGGAGCATCGTTGGATTAATCGCGTCTTTGCTGATGCGCTGAAAGAAGTGGACGCCAATGTCTTCGCTGCCTTTGCCGCCGGCGATCCAGAGGACGGAGGTTTCGATCGCATTCACGACCAACCCCTCCACCGCGCGGAGGCGGTACTCGCACATTAAAAAGTCGCCGGGCGCGAACTGATTTCGATCTTCGGCCAGCTCAATTTCGATCAGTGGCGGTTTAACACTTGGGCGGATGACCGAGTTTCGGCGGCGGTGTGTGGAAACACCGAAAGCCGGAAGGTCCGATTTAGAGTCGGCCATTTTTTTGCTTCGGCTTGTACGATTATTTTCCATTGAATTCTGTTGTTGGCAGATTTGAAACTGTGAATCGCTTGATCGGGTATCTGTAAGTCGAATTCAATCTCAAATGGGTGCTCGGGCGACACGTCGACCGATCGTTTGCGAAACAGCCGCTGCCTGAAAACATCGCGGCGTTGGGTGCGTATGTCGGTGCCTTGGTCAAAGGTGGCTTCTTCTTGGCAGACCAGCCACACCGTCAAAACTTTCAGCCGAATGCGTCCCGGTTGAAACAGCCGCATGGTGCACTTCGAATTGGGGAACAGTGGATACTGCGAAATCTCGATCGAAGAAGGACCAATGCCTGTCAATTTTAACAACTGCCGAAAGAAACGATAGAGAAACCATACCGCTGCCAAACAGATAATCGGCAAAAACACAAAAGCGACACTGCGCGGATTTGCCGTTGGCCCAGACTGAATGGCAGTGGGAAACAGAATTGAAGCAATCGCGACCAGCGATACACTCATCGCGGCAGAGGATATCAGCGACCAAAGGTTGCGTTGCGAACATCGTAAGCGATACGGGAGCACGTCGCCTTGAAGGGGTGCCTCGATGGGGACCGTTGGCAAGTCTTCACGGCGGCGGCGAAACTCGTTCAGCAGATCAATTTCACCCGCGCGGTTAACGAATGCTTCGCGTCGCTCACGCGAAACGCCGACCTTCCAGAGCAGGCTGATGATAAAATAACTGCCTGCGGAGATCAAAAGAACAGCCAGCAGAATTCTCAGACTAAGGTAGCCGACAGAGATGTATAACTGATGGGGCGTGGAGTAAAGCGCCGTCATGGTGATCGTCACGGCCAATAAAATCACGCCCAGCAAAACCAAGATTCCGGCCACAGCAGCTTCGGCGATGGCCGGACGTCGCCCGAGAGGGCGCTTGGTCGGGAAAAATGATTTCTGTTTTTTTGGCAAAGTGAAACTGTTGGAGGATTGGGGTGGGAGCGTTCAGCTGCGGAAATTTAATTTATGTTTGTGGACCGGGCTCAGAAAGGAAGAGCCCATCGGTCGATCGGTTATCATTGTCGCATAAAACCTGAAAACCTCCAGTGAATCATCCGTTGTGAAACCAGCACCTCCCTTTCGATCGGAAAACGTCAGCTTTCGTGTCATCAAAGTCGGCGGCAGTCTCTTCACGTTGCCTGATCTGCGCCAACGATTGTTGGATTGGTCCAACGGAGTCGCTGATGAGAGTTGTGTGAATGTGTGGGTGGCCGGTGGAGGAGCATTCGTTGACCAAGTCCGGCACTGGCAAGCGCTGCACGGTCTGGATGAAAAAGCGGCTCATCGAATCAGCATCGGGTTGATGTCGCAAACCGCCGGACTGCTTCAGAGCCTATTTTCTGATTGGCCTTTGCTGGAAAACGTAAGCCAGTTTGAGGCCGCCCCAAAAAAAGGCACCCGCAATGTTGTCTTCGACTGCCGGCAGTGGTCGTTGGAAAATGAGTCGCTGGAAAAATCCTGGGAGACGACCAGCGATACGATCTCATTGCATTTGGCGGTCGCGATCAGGGCCAGCCATCTGTTTCTGTTGAAGTCAAAACTTCCGAAATCCAATCAAGTCTCCCGAGTCATCCAAGAGGATTTGATCGATCGAAGCTTCGCGGCAGGATTTTGTGGGGGGAACAACCTAATTGCCTCGGTCGTCGATCTAAGGGACTCAAACGAGACCATCGAACTGGTTTGGTGAGGCCATTTGTGGCCGAGTCTATTCCTTTGGTCGTTGCGGCGCTTGGTGCCGAATCTATCCAAGACGCTGACCGTTCTTCGGGATACGAGAACGGTTTCACCAGCGATTCTTAACCTTCACGTGGCTCAGGGTCTTTCACGAATTCTACTTAACCCAAGCGATCTACTCACCATTTCACCATTAATGATTATGAACCCAAGGAAAAATGGAATTTTTCCGATCTTATCGACGCAAATTCGGCAGGGGCTCCGTCTATGTGAGTAGACAGTTCTGGTTGAATGCTACCTCTTTTCTTTTTCAAGCAGGCTGTGGAACGACGCTCTTTTCTCAGAAGATTTTACCTCGCCGTTGCTCGTCAGCTTTTGCTGATAATTCCCACCATTTTTACTTTTGTTGAACGCTTAAAAACCGAATAAAAAAAGAAAATTGAATCCAAAGGCAACGAATGTCCTGGTCGAAATCTGAGCTGAAGAGATCGTATCCCTGTAATCCAGAGTTGATAAAGTACCTGCGCCGTTCAAAAGGATGGTCGCAGAAGCAGTTGGCCAAAGAGTCAGGCTACTGCGAACGTCTAATCTGTAAGGCCGAATCCGGTGGCAGTATTGCCGCCGCGACGATCGAAGTGTTGGCAAAAACGCTCAGCACGCCAAAAATGACGGTGCACCCAGAGGATCTGATCAGCGATCCGATCGCGCTTTCTAAAAAATTCATCGAGGCTGCACACACTTTGCAACGCGACATGGTCAAGGGAATCGCGCACTTCACCGATCCCAGTGGCGTGTTCAATTTTGTTCAATGTGCCAAAGGTGATTATGCGGGAAGCTACCGTGGCATTGCGGCCTTGAACGAAGGCGTCGGTAAGTTTTTCGATGCCCAAACCTTTGTCGTAGGGCAAGATTTTGAATCCGCCTATCAGTACTACAATGACGGGAACGAAGTGGTCGCTTGGGGTACATCTAAAATTCGTGTGACCGAAACCGGTGACCTGTTCGATCTTAACGTGACGCTGCGATTCTTCTACGAAAAAGGAAAGCTTCATCGGATTGAAGACCGTAGTGAAGTTCTCCTCGATCCGCCCGAGCAAAATTCGGCTGCTTCCGATTTAGCCACCGCCTAATCGGCAGCGGTCAGTGGATGACAGGCAACGAGGCCGCTGCCACGGTGCAATTTCGCTGTCGGCATTCTGGGAATTCGCCATAATCTCTTCTGCCTGCCAATCGCCCAATAATCTTTCTGCAAGCGAATTCCGACGTATCTTGCCAATGCGCTTTGGCCTTCCTCCGTCAAATTCCGTGCTGCATCGCTTTGATCGCCATTGAATCACCATTTGCTTTGCAAAAAGACGTGAGATCAAATCTGCCCCTTTCATGCCGACCAATCTTTGACAATCTGTCATTTGAATCGGTCCCGTCGATGTCAATCGCCCGACCGTTCGCTAAGATTAATCAGTCAATTAGTGTGATTGAATTTTCTGGAGTGAGCCAGCGCGATGGATTATCGAACTTCAATTTGCGGATTTCTGTGGATCATTTTGGCATTTTTTAGCGGCAGTTTTATCGCGATGGCTCAGGAACCTATCCCCAATGCCGCGCAGAAAAACCCGGCGGCCTCGGGTCCGTTGGTAGATGTGCCGTGGCTGTTGCAAAATAACAATGCTGAAAAAGTGCGGTTAATCACACTGGGGCAGACGGTCCAAGAGTACCGCGCCGGCCACATCCCCAATGCAGTATTTCTCGATTGGAAAACCCAGATTTCCGATCCCGCGCAGAGCGATCTGTTCAATTTGCCACCGCAAAAAGAGGTCGAATCGCTGCTTTCCAATCTAGGCGTCACGCCCGAGATGACGGTCGTGATTTGCGACAACCGAAGCAATCGACTGAGCACGAGACTTTTCTGGACGTTGAAGGTCTACGGTCATCCCAGCATCAAAATTCTCAACGGGGGAGTGACGGCGTGGCAGCAAGCGGGCAAGAAGCTTACGACTTCCATCATCAACGTCGCTCCAACGGTCTACAAAGCGTCGCCCGAGAGTAAGGCTTGGGCCGCTGCAAATTTTGTGGACACCCCGTCGTTACAAGACTTGATCGGCAAAGGCGTCGTCACGATCGACGGTCGGCCGACGAATCAGTTCACAGGAGCCCAACCTGGAACCGCTTTTCACACTGGCAAGCCCCACAAAAGGTTGGGCCATATGAAATCGGCGATCAATGTGCCTTGGAAGGCAAATTTCACCGAAGACGGTAAGTTCAAATCTGTGCAAGCGTTACGAGCGATCTACGCAGAGGCGGGAATCGACGCCGATCAACCCATCGTGACGTATTGCAACGAAGGCCTCCACGCCGCACCGGCTTGGTTTGTGCTGAAGGAATTGTTGAAGTTCCCGGACGTCAAACTCTACGATGATTCGATGGGCGTGTGGGCCAACCGAGACGACACGCCGATGGAGCAGACGGAGGATTTGCAGGATTAGTCTCGGCGCTAAAAGAGGGGCATGCCGCTGGGAATGACATGCCGTTGGGGAGAGACGGTTGGTGAGAGTCGGCGACTGGCAACGATATTCCGCCTCGCCGCAATGCCATTCAACGAAGCCGTTAGTCATTACTCAATGGGACTTATCCAATGGGACCTATCCGACGGCGTCGATCGCGGCAATCCACTGGCTAATTCGCCAGTCCATCCAATAGCGATCGGGGTCGCGGATGCCTCGGCTCAAAAAACCCAGATGCCCGCCGGTGCGGGTAGAAACGAAATCGACGTGGTTGGAAACAGGGGTGTTGGCCAACATGTCAAAGGGAACCACTGGATCATCGCGGCTGGCGAGGACAATCGTGGGGACTTTGATGTCGTTGAGCAATCTTGCCGAGCTACATTTTTCGTAATAGTCGGCGGCGTTTTTAAATCCCCAGATCGGTGCTGTGAATTTATCATCAAATTCTAACAGGCGACTGGGGATCGGGTTGATACCGGTGTCCACCAGACCCGCGACATGTTTTCGCCTGAAAATTAGCGCCCTTTTCAGTTTCGCCATCATGTAACGTTCGTACACGCGGTTGCCAAACCGGCGGAGATTCCACATGGTGTAATTCAAGTCCACCGGTGGCGAGACCGCGATCGCCGAATCGACGTGTCGAGGAAAATCCGATCCCCACTGGCCGATTGTTTTCAGAACGATGTTTCCTCCGATTGAAAAACCGACGAGGCTGATTTTTGAAAGTGGAGAAAGGCGATGGACATAATCAATCACAGATTGCAGATCGGGACTGCAGCCGCCGTTGATGTGCGAACGAGATATCAACGCGCTGTCGCCGAAGCCTCGGAGGTCGACGCGTATGGTTCGGATTCCGTTGCGGCGAAGCTTGTCCGATACCCGCACCATGTAAGGCGACGAGTGATCGCTGAGTAGGCCGTGTATTTGAATTGCGATTCGATCGCCAGTGATCCATTTGCCGGGCTGGTCGTCGTGAATCACCAATCGGTCTCCGTCAAATAAATCGACGATGTGTTTGGTGGCGGTGTGCTTTGATCGCCGGCCTTTGAGCATCAGCGCAGCGACGGTCTGCGTCATGCCGGTGGTGAGCAAGGGGTTGGGGCGGAAAGGTGGGTGTTCAGGGACTAACAAGCGACGGGTCTGGGATGACAGGAGATGCAAAAAACGCCAATGTAATAACGCCACAAAGTTTATTGCATCAACGCTTTTTTTGAAACGGCTGGGCTGAAATGACACATCGGTTCGGATTTCAGCGTCAACGGCGGCAAATCCCTGTCATTGATATGGATTAATAGCGTCCTGTTTCCCAAGCACGTGCCATCCGAGCGACAGGTGCGGGAAGGGGATTTGCCGTGGCCCGATTTGCGGTGACTTGCTCCGTCATCAAAGGGAGAGTTTTGACAGACGCCGTCTCCTCCGAGATCGACTTGGCCTGCAAATCAGCTGAGACAACAACCTCCGAAGTCAGGTCCGGCAGTTGGCTGAATTCGATTGGGTTGTTCGGCGCGATCGCTGCGGCATGCTGATTGTCAATCGACATCGCAAGCTCTGGAAACTGCGATTGGTACCACAGATGCGGGTCCTCATGGCCGGGCACAATCGGTGATTGGGTCGGTGATTGGGAAATCGCAACGTCCATTTTTTCTGGCGACGCTGTTGTGAGTTTCGCCTTCGCCACGAGGCTGGCCGGACGCGGCTGGCTGCCCCACGCTTTCTGATCGTCCAGACGGAGCTGGTAGTCCGAAGGGCCAGATTTTGAAACGAGCTGACGGGGCTCTGGCTGAGATTCGGACCGAGGTTCGGTTTCGGGTGCGATGATGCTAGACGACGAACCCTCGCCCGCGCTTAATGGGTTGATGCTGGTTAGCGCGGGGAGAATTTCTTGCGACAGCGAATTTCTGTCAACAGGCACCGCGGCGATCGGGACCTGCCGGCGTTGAATTTGCTGGGTGTCTTGCACATCATTGGTTGCCATTTGGCTTTGCGTGCAAAAGACAACAGTGGCCGTCACGACAGAAAAAATGGCTAACTTTGTCGTGAGTGAGTTCATTTTTCTTGATGGCATTTTGAGTCAACCTTGGTACGTATTGTTCACATCTGGCGGCCGCGCGGTGATCGCGCGGGTAGACCGTTTCCGTGCTTGCGCCTGCAAAGCACCACCGCAGACCGTCATCTAATTTGGGTATCGGGTGGAGCTTGAGGGCTTGGTGATTGGTGCTGGTAAAATAACGGGTGCGGATGATGCCGAATGTAGCTAGTTTTGATAGACTTTGACGGTCGGGGCGTGCTTGCCCCTTGCGGCAGCGACTTTTTCGGCATTTCCTACGCAGCGAACAGCAAAATGCAAACCAATCTCAAGCTTCTTTCCAATCGAGCGTTATTGTTTCTGGTTTT
>CAYOZV010000029.1:13481-24074 GCA_964408465.1 uncultured Pirellulaceae bacterium | reverse complement strand
TTTCTGGTTTTCGCTTGGTTAACCACCGTCCATCCGGCTGCGGCGCAGCTTGCGGCGGACCAGCTGCTGAGTGCTCAGACGATAGTCGCCGGTCTTGATAATCCGACAGATTTCTCGGTAACCGCCGACGGCGAAATTGCCTTCGTCGCCGAACAAGGCGCTGGGCAAATCCGACGAGTCCAAGGGGACGCAGATGAGATCGTGGTCGGCGGGATTGAAACCGCTGAACAAACGGCTTCGTCGATCGCTGTTCATGCGATCAATGCCAATCGTATCTTGGTGGGAGTGTCCGGATTTTCATCAACCAAGCGATCGCTGGGGCTGTTTGAGGTTGCATCTGAAAACCTACCGCTCGATTTCCATGACCAACACGTGAAACACTCCAGGCCGTTTGAACGCGTTTTAGAACGAACCCAAGTGCTTGACGTCTTACAGTTTTTCGATGAGCAACGCGGGTTGTCGATGGTCTGTGAACTGGGAGGTTCGTCTCCAAGGTTATGCGAAATCTATTTCAAGGACGGCAACCTCAAGAAAGTAACGCCGTTGGAGTTCGAGTCCAACAATGCGAATCTATCGACGCTGGCGGTGGATCAGATAGGAGGCTATCTTGCGGCGCTGACGAAAACGGAGCCCACTCAGGTGGTGTTCTACCGTGCCAAAAAAACGCTGCCGCAGTCCTTTCCAATTGACCTCCAGAATATTGTCGCGCTGAGGTTCTCTCCTATCCACAATCGACTGTTTGCGGCCGTTAGAAACACCGGCGACAATCTCTCCGCCGAATCCGGCGGCGATGGGATCTATGAGATTTTGGCCGATGGGAACGCCTGCAAAAGCAGACTTGTCATTGCAATAGAACGTCCAATGAAATTGAAATTCGATGGACGGGGCAATGCTTGGGTGCTGTGCCAACCAGATGCCGGCAGTGGCCTCGGCGTTTTGAAGAAGGTCAATGGCGTCGACGTGAGCCCGACGATGGAAGCAGTTGCCCAAGAAGCGGCCAGTGGCAATTAACTACAAGGCGAGCTTTTGCTGCCGCGCGGTTTGCCCGCTTAGATCAGCTACCCAGATCACCCGCCCAACTTGGCAAGCCGTCAAACTGGCCTGCGTTTGCTTTCGGGCGGACGCTATCTCTCTAATTTGGTGCTGCTGAGTTGTTTTGTCTATCGTGGTCGCCCCAACGTCAACTTAAAAGATCCGCATGGTTCCGCAGCAGACGCAACGCGAGGGGCGGAAAACGAGGATCAGACCCAAGGTGGCGATCAAGAGAAATCCGAAGACGAACGGACTGAATCGCGCCGGTTTATGGATGTCATCGCGCCAGCAACTTCGGCACTTTTTGATAACCTCGTTCCGTGTTGGCGAGAGAATGTTTTGCGACATGGTGTCCGCGTCCTCTTGAAAAATATAGAAAGAGAAGTCGTCAGTTTGAAATAGAAAAGATTTGATGGAGCACGATCAAGCTGACCCTAGCTACGGCGACGACCGCCGATCTAAAAAACGCTTCTCCACAGTCACTTTTATCGGACCGTCAAATATTTAATTTCAATACAAACCTGCGGATGCGTAAAAGTCGCCCTAACCCGCAAGGTTTGTGGCGTCGCGGGGAGCTTCGACCCAAATCCTCCAAAGAGTAGCCCACTATTAGCCTTGAAGCAGGGAACGGGTGGGATTTTGCTTGGGTTTTGTTGCCCGAAATAAACGATCAACGCCAGCCACGAATCGGGGGCAGACCGGATTTCGCCCAGATTTATGGGCCAGTGAGAACACCTTCCTGAAGGTCGGCCGGACGCCAGAGGGCGGCAAATTAATTGCCTATTTGGGCGGACTGGCCAATTTAACGCAGGCAATTAGGGTTTATAATCACGCAATTGAGCAGTTGGCGAAATGGGTGCGTTATACAAAGGGTTAAGTTGTGGTTAAAACGATTGCTGAGGCGGACTCAATGCACCGATGGTTTTTCGTCGAAAACTACTAATGAAACCGCGTGTTTCAGCCATCTGTAAAGTTTTCCCCCTTTCACATCGCGTCTTAATCAAACGATGCTGGAGAACCAAGTTAAGTGAGAGATACATCAAGCCTATTGGCTCCGTTTTCACCGCCGGACACGAATTTCGTTGAGCGCATCAGGTACTGGGCCGTTGCGACACCTGATACCGTTGCCTTCCGATATCTTGAAGGCGATGAAGAAACCGATGTCGTGACCTTCGCCGAATTGGACACCCAAGCCCGCGCGATCGCGGCGCGACTGGTGTCGATGGGGTTCGCAGGCCAACGAGCGCTGATGCTGTACCCACCGGGCTTGGATTTTATTCGCGCCTTTTTTGGCTGTCACTATGCCGGCGTCATCCCCGTTCCGGCATACCCGCCCAAACGCAATCGGAACATGGGGCGCATCAATTCTATTTCCGAAAACTGTCAGGCGTCGGTCGCGCTGAGTGTTGAAGGCGTGATGTCAAAGACCGCGGGCAAGCTTGAGGACGCGCCCGACCTGCGGCGGATACCTTGGGTCGCCACCGAAGACATTCCCACCGTTTTGTCCAACGATTGGGTGTCGCCTACGATCGCCGGCACGGATCTCGGATTGATTCAGTACACATCCGGTTCAACAGGATCGCCCAAAGGTGTGATGTTGACGCATGCCAACCTCATGGCCAACTGCCGCATGATCACCGAGGCGTTCGAAGTCCGAAACAGCTCGACCGCCTGTTCATGGTTGCCCGCGTACCACGACATGGGTTTGGTCGGTGGCATTCTCAACCCAAGTTTCTGCGGCGTTACGCAAAATTTAATGTCGCCGGTATCTTTCTTAACCTATCCCATCCGCTGGCTCCGTGCGATATCGCGGTATCGCGTCGAAGTAACCGGCGGACCGAACTTCGCATACGCGTGGTGTGCGACCAAGATCAAACCCGCCCAGTGCGAAGGCCTTGATTTGTCCTCGTGGAACGTCGCGTTTAACGGAGCCGAACCGGTGCGAGCGGACGTGATGGACCTTTTCAGCGAACGTTTTGCGGAGTACGGGTTCCGTAAGGAAGCCTTCTATCCCTGTTACGGCATGGCCGAAACGACGCTGTTGGTGACCGGCGGCGATCCTGCCGCCGAACCTATCATCCGTTCGTTTGACAAAAATGAACTGACGCAGCATCGCGTTGATCCATGTGACATCGACGACAGCGACGCAAAACTTCTTGTCGGTTGCGGACAGGTTTGCCGTGGCGAAGAAGTGGTCATCGTAAATCCGGAAACGCTCAAGCCGCTTCAGGACGACAAAATTGGTGAGATTTTGATCAACAGTCCCAGCAGTGGGATGGGCTATTGGAATCGAGAGGAAGAGACCGCGGCGACGTTCCGAGCGCGGATCAATCCCGACGACGGCAAGGACTACGTTCGGTCTGGTGATCTTGGGTTTATGCACGATGGCGAACTGTTTGTCACCGGGCGACTGAAGGACATGATCATCGTCCGCGGTGTGAACCGTTACCCCCAGGACATCGAAACAACCGTCGAACAGTGCCATGAATGGACTCGGTCGGGAGCCTGCGCCGCGTTCGCTGTTAACCGTTGGGATCGCGAACATCTGGTGGTTGTGTGTGAGATCGAACGTGGCCGCAAGAGCCGGAATTTGGAAGCGGTCATCAACGCGATTCGCGCGGCGGTTACCTCCGAACATGATTTGCCACCGGACGCGATCGTGCTGGTCAGGGCTCACAGCGTCCCCAAAACGTCCAGCGGCAAGGTCCAGCGTCACGCGTGCAAGAACGATTTCAACGCGGGTAAATTATTAGTCTTCGCCGAATGGGTTTCGTGGAAGGAAACGGCTGCGAAGGACGAAAAGATTTCAGCCGATCTCGCCGCCCCCGAGTTGACCAACGGACACGTCACCGCGGAGCACGGGCTCAATCCTACTGTGCTCAACGCCGTTTTGACGGTCGTTAGAAGGATCGGAGAGAGCCGCGCGAAAGATTTGACCGTCGAAAGCAACATCGTACATCTCGGTCTGGATTCGATGGAGCGTCTGGATATTGCACACACGCTGGAACAAATGTTCGGAGGTCGACTGCCTGAAGAGACTTTGCAGGACGTGGAAACGGTGCGTGAAGTTGCCGAAGCGATCGAAGAACACATTGGCACCGAATTGGTGGGCGAATTAGTCGATGATGGTTCGCGCCGTCGATCGCGTATCGAAGGTCCTATTCCTGAATCGTATTATCGTTTAGAGAAAATGCCCGAGTACCTGCGTCTGAATTCGCTGCAAGAGCGGATTCGGTCCACCGGTATTCGCAATCCATTTTTCAGTGTCCACGAAGGACGCATCAGCGATACGACGCAGATCGAAGGCCGGGAACTCATTTCTTTCGCCAGCTACAACTATCTTGGGCTCTCTGGGCACCCGGATGTTAACGCCAGCGCGATGGACGCGATCTCGAACTTCGGGACTTCGGTGTCCGCCAGTCGCATCGTCTCCGGTGAAAAGACGATTCACAAAGAACTGGAAAAGGAATTGGCAAATTTCCTCAACGTCGATGACGTGATCACCTTTCCTGGTGGCCACGCGTGCAACGAATCGGTCATTGGCCACTTGGTGGGGCCAGGCGATTTAATTGTTCACGACAGCTTCGCCCACAACAGCATCATCCAAGGCGCCGAACTATCGGGGGCCCGCCGTCGACCGTTCGAACACAATAACTGGAATGATCTCAACGACATATTAAAAGACATCCGCGAAGACTATCGGCGCGTGCTGATTGCCTTAGAGGGGCTTTACAGCATGGACGGCGACTACCCCAACCTGCCAAAATTTGTTGAACTTAAAAAGAGATACAAGTGCTGGATGTACGTCGATGAAGCGCACTCCATTGGAACCCTCGGGGAGACCGGACGCGGCGTTGCGGAGATGTTCGACGTCGATCGCAACGATGTTGAATGCTGGATGGGGACACTGAGTAAATCGTTTGGTAGTTGCGGTGGATTTATCGCCGGCAAAGCGGAGCTGATTAAATACTTGCGTTATACGACGCCCGGTTATGTGTTCGCCGCTGGCATGCCGCCGGCAAATGTGGGCGCCGCGCTGGGGTCGCTGCGAGTGTTGAATGAATCGCCGGAACTGGTGAAGAAGCTGCAGCACAATTCCCAACTGTTTTTAACGCTGGCCAAGGAGGCCGGTCTGGACACGGGGATGGCTCAGGGCACGCCCATCATTCCTATCATCACCGGCGATTCGATTCGCGCCCTGAAGCTGTCCGAAGCGATGTACGATGCGGGCATCAACGCGCAGCCAATTTTGTATCCTGCGGTTCCTGAGAAGGAAACGCGGGTGCGGATCTTCATGACCGCCGCCCACTCCGAAGAACAAATCCGTCATTCGGTCAAAGCGTTGGCTGCGGCTTGGGAACAAATTAAGAACGTTGATGTGGCGGCAACTTTGGAGTCAGCCGTCAGTTAACGTGCCGCGGTCGCTCTTTCGCTTTGCCATAACCATCAACCGGCTTCGGCCAACAATATCAGCCCGAGGGCGTTCGGCTGAAAAACCAATAGACCACCGAAGGCGGCGACGCCCTTATTATCGAAACGCCCCTTGTTGGACACGATGCCGAAAGCGATCACTGGTGGCTTTGGCTTGACGGTAATCCGCGACGTCCAACTGGCGAACCTCAGATTTCTCCGGCGGCATGTTCTGCAAATAATCAACCAAGCGGTGACTTGGATTTGACAGCGTGATCGTTTGCGCGGTCTGCGAATCGTCTTTTGATCGAATGATGATCAACACTTCCTGGTCGCTACGGACACTGTTGACGCCTGCGCCTCGAAGAGACACCAGCGACGACCGTCCGCTCGGTCGTGGCACCGAACCCGCCTTGGGGAACTCAACTTTTGGGCGTTGTGCCAACGGTTCTTTGGGCACCGCGGGAGTTGAATCAAAATCAGCCGCCAACAACGAATCACTTTGGGGGCCACGGAATAGATGAGCCAGATTCGTATGTTCCAGCTGCCAGTGAATCGAATCCAAGGCCGTATAAATTCCTTCGTCGAAATCCACAACCGCGGCGTTGCAAACACCGATCAACTCTCCGTCGTCGTTGAAAAGTCCACCGCCGCTGCGGCCGTCAACCGGGCGACCGTAAATGTCATACTTGATCGCTCCATCGTAAGCCGCGCGATTTTTGATGCGTGTGTGGCGGATGGTCGGGTTCTTCCCGTGGTCACATCCAATCGAAAATGCATCATCGCCGATGTCGATTGAGCTACGTTTGGAGGCGATGTCCACCGAAGGAATCGGACCGCCGTTGGCGTTGTCTGTTTTGAGCACCAACAACGCGATGTCTCTTGCGTCTGCGTCATAGAAGATCAATTCGCCTGCTGCCACCGAAATGTCGCCGCCACCAAAACCGTATTCACCAGAAATCTCACCGGCTCCTTTCGAGTCCCGGAAAACGTGACCGCAAGTGACGACCAAGCTTTCGTTGCCGTGGGAGTGGACGACGGTGCCTGTAGCGTAGGAAGTTCCTTCGGCATCTTCGACTTTGATTTTCACCGTCGACGCTAACGCGACTTTTTCAGAACGATTGGCGGGGGTGGAAGTTCCGGTGTGCATCGTGGGAGACTCAAATCCATCGTCTCCACGATCCGAACCGGCGGCCGATTGAACGGCTGTGGCGGTGTCGGGTTGGTTAGTGGCGACTTGGGTTTTAGTCGTCTTCTGTTTGGTTGCTGGCACGAAACCAGACGTGGCGAACCACTGCAAAAGTTCGTTGTGGCTGATGACGCCCGAATGCCGACCGACGATTCTTTCGTCTCGGACCATGATCACCGTGGGGGTGCGGTTGACGCGAAAATGTTCGGCCCAGTCCGGACGTGAGCGAATATCGACGACTGTGACGGGGTATCCAGCGGCGTCCAGTTTAACCAGCGCCGGTTTGACGACCTCGCACGGCGCGCAGCCTTGGCTGGTGAAGAAGTAAAGATGAGTTGTATTGCTGGCGGTCTGAGCAGACGACCGTTGATGGGGCAATACGACGACCGCCGCAGCGAATAAAGCAAACGCCATCAGTGATCTAATAGAAATCCTGCGACACAGTAACCGGTCGACGAGCACAGCAGAAAGATTCCGCATCCCCTTCCCTCCTTGGATTGGGCAACAGCACATTTTGTATAAGGACGATTCGGCCAAACAAGTTCGCAACCTGCCCAATCAGTTCAGCCAATCCTTGGCGTTGCACAGTCGGGAGTCGCGAAATTGCCGGTCAAACTTCGATAAAAAATAGTTTGAGCCTTTTCGCAGAATTCGCTAAGGGATTAGAATGGAAATGCCGACACGCCGAAACCTTAATCTCAAAACCGAATAATGCTAGCTTGCGATTCGAACGCTCTCCGCGACACCGCGCAGTTGTTTCTGCGCTGTTTTTTAAAGCAGCTGAACCCAACGGGAGGTTGGCGATGGGGCCTTTTGCTGGCTGCGGCGGGCATGTTGATGTGTATTGCCCCACGCGTTGGGGCGCAGATAGAAATCGAAAAAGTTCCTGACGCTCGGCAAACGAGGCCTGAGAAAATCGAGAAGGTCATCGTCATCGAATTCGAGGGCGAGATCACTTACGAACGCGAGCGTTATTTTAACGCCAAATTTAAACAGGCTCAGCAGGTTGGCTGCGACGTGTTGATCGTGGAGATCGACAGCCCCGGCGGGCTGAAGATCGAGAGCCTGAAAATGGCGCGGCTGCTTCGTGACTGCAAATGGGCTTACACCGTCGTGTTCATCAAAAATGAGGCCATCAGTGGTGGCGCGTTGATGAGCTTGGGTTGTGACGAGATCCATATCGCGCCCAACGCGAAGTTTGGAGACATTGGCGAAATTGGATTCGATGCCGAAGCGTTCGCTTGGCGGCTGATCGAACCGAAAATTGAATCCTACCTCTCACGCGACGCGCGCGACTTAGCTCAATCCAAAGGCCGGCCTGCCGATTTAGCCGAATCGATGGTGGACAAAGACGTGTTGGTTTTTACCAAACAGGACGCCGATGGCAACAGCATTTTCACCCTAGCAAGAGTCGACGACGAACAACAACCGGTTGCACCTTGGGAGATCGTCCCCGAATCCGGCGCCGAGCGTTTTCTTACGCTCAGCGGTCAGCGTGCCAAGCAACTGGGGGTGGCCCAATTTTTTGCCGATAGTCGAGCCGAAGTTTTGGCGTCGTTTGATGGTGGGAAGAAAAGTAGCGTCGTCGAGTACCGACATGAGACGACCGATACGATCGTGCATTGGTTGAACACTCCGTTCATCACAGGGCTGTTGTTGGTCGGTGGTTTGATCGCGTTGTACTTCGAACTGACCGCGCCTGGCATCGGTGTCGGCGGGCTGATATCCGCGTTGTGCGCGACGTTGTTCTTCTGGAGCCGGATGTCAGGTGGGACCTCGGGGTGGTTAGAGGTGATTCTATTCGTGGCGGGCATGACCTTTTTGGTGATGGAAATTTTCGTTATTCCCGGCACTGGTATCGCGGGCATCGGCGGCGGAATGCTGTTGCTGGCCAGCGTCGTCTTAGCCAGCCAAGACTTCGTTGTTCCGCAAACAGTATGGGATTGGAACCGACTGCTGGTTTCACTGCTGACGGTCATCTGCAGTTTGACCATCTTTATGGTCGCCGCATTTTTTATCACTCGAAGTCTCGGCAGCCTGCCACTATTTAATCGTTTGGTGTTGTCGCCCGATGTGGCGGTGGCGAAGTCGGGGACTGATAAAGGCAATACGAAAAGCAGCCCCCAATTCGACCAACCGGAGGTTTCCGTTGGAGATTTTGGGAAATCGAAATCGCAGCTACGACCATCAGGCAGCGCGGTGTTCAATGGCCGATCTTTCGATGTTGTCAGTGACGGCTCTTTCATTGATCCTGATACGCCGGTAAAAGTCATTCGGATTCAAGGCAACGTTGTCACTGTCGCGGAAGTGATTCAATGATGGAAGCTTGGCGTTTAGATCACGTGAACAATGTGGGGCATGTCGTCACCGAAACCGCAGCGCGGATGCCCGGCGGAATCGCGGTGGCTGCCGCTGCAAAAAACGGACCCAAGAAATCGACTCCACAAACGCCAATTCGGTATGACGAAATCACCTTTGGTGAACTGGAAGCGCGGACCAATCGAATGGCTCGGGGGTTTATTGACGCTGGGGTGAATAAGGGTGACCGGATCGCGCTGATGGTTCCCCCAGGCATCGAATTTGTCGCGCTCGTTTTCGCGCTGTTCAAATGCGGCGCGGTGGTGATCCTCATTGATCCGGGGATGGGCCGAAAAAATATGCTGCACTGCTTATCGTCGGCCGACCCAGTGGGTATGGTCGGCATCCCGCTGGCCCACATCGTCAGGTGGGTCAAGCGAAAATCTTTGCCGTTGTGCAAGAAGAATTTTGTGGTGGGGAGTTTATTCGGCGTGAAGAAGGTCTCCGCCTTTGACGCGCTGGATTCACAGCCGCTCCGGCCGTTGGACGTGGGGCGGGAGGACGCGGCGGCGATCATCTTCACGACCGGCAGCACCGGTCCGCCCAAGGGCGTGCTTTATCGTCACCGCATCTTCATTGAACAAGCGCAGCAGATTCGCGATTACTTCCGCATTCAGCCGGGCACCGTCGACGTTTCTGGGTTTCCACTGTTCGCGCTGTTCAATACGGCGATGGGAACAACGACCGTCTTCCCAGAAATGGACCCGACACGTCCTGCGGAGGTTCACCCACCCAACATCATTGACGCGGTGAACAAGTACCAGGCAGACCAGTCGTTTGGTTCGCCGGCACTGTGGAACACGGTGTCCACGTTCTGCGAAACCGCCAATGTCCAGCTGCCAACGGTGAAACGGATCCTCTCCGCCGGTGCGCCCGTGCCGGCTCATGTTTTGCGACGAATCAAAAGCGTGATCGCCGAAGATGGTGACGCGTTTACGCCCTACGGCGCGACCGAAGCGCTACCGGTGGCGTGCAATTCCGCTTCGGTGGTGCTGGCGGAGACGCACGCTCAAACGGATAAGGGTGGCGGCACGTGTGTCGGATCCTCCTTTGAGACGATGCGATGGAAGGTGATCGAAATTTCAGACGATCCAATCTCCAAAATTGAGGATTGCCACGAACTCCCACCGCTGGAAACCGGCGAGTTGATTGTGCAGGGTGTGACGGTGACCGATCAGTATGTCACGTCAATGGAGGCCAACGATCTCCACAAGATCAAAGACGGCGACGGTTTCTGGCACCGAATGGGCGACGTGATACCTGGACGAACGGAACCGTTTCTGGTTTTGCGGCCGAAAATCTCATCGTGTGCAAACGCCAACCGGCACGATGTTCACGGTGACTTGCGAAGCGATTTTTAATACGCACGAAGAGATTTACCGCAGTGCCCTGGTGGGCGTCGGGGCAGTTGGGCAGCAGACGCCAGTGATGATCGTCGAGCTATTAAATTCAAGCGGCGTCTCTGCATCAAGAAAAAACGCCATCGTCCAACAGCTGAAAGCTTTGGCGGCCAAACATTGGCAAACCGATGACATCAATCACGTTCTGATCCATCCTGCCCTTCCGGTCGACATTCGCCACAACAGCAAGATCTTCCGCGAAAA